>CBDDRQ010000142.1:0-3032 GCA_965233125.1 uncultured bacterium | reverse complement strand
GCCGCCGGCCAGCGCAGGTCCTTCGGCATCTCCTCGACCTTGAGCACCGCGCGGTAGCACATGTGGCCGGAGACCGGCGGCTCGCCGTCGCCGACGATCCCCTCGCGCACCACCGAGCGCACGCCGTCGGCGCCAACGAGCGCTGCGGCGCGGATGGGCTCGCCAGCCCCGGTTATCACCAGTACTTCATTCCCCTGAACTTCATACCCCGTGACCCGCGTGCTGGCGCGCAGCTCGACCAGCGGTTGCGCCTTGCAGCCGTCGAGGAGCGAGCCGTGGATGTCGGCGCGGTGCGTCACCGCGTAGGGATTGCCGAAGCGCCTGGCGAAGCGCTTGTCGAGCGGCACGTCGATCACCGTCTCGCCGCTCGCGCCGTCCATGAGGAGCAGGCGCTCGATGAACACCGCCTGCTTCTTCACCAGCGCGCCGACGCCGAGCGCGTCGATGGCGTGCCAGGCGTTGGGGGCGAGCTGGATGCCGGCGCCGATCTCGCCGAACTGCTGCGCCTGCTCCAGCACGATCGAGCGGAAGCCCTTGCGCGCGAGGGCGAGCGCGCAGGCAAGCCCGCCGAGGCCGCCGCCGGCGATGACGACGGGCTTCGCGTTTCTCACTGAAAGCGGTACAGGTACGCGACCCGCACCTGGGTGGCGTCGTACTTGCGCGCGTCGCGATCGGTCTCCGAGGCTGCGTGCGTCAGCGAGAAATCGAGCGCGTGCGCTCCAGCCAGCGGATAGTTGATTCCCAGGTCGTACACGAGGGTCTTTGCTTCAAGGCGGTAGGCGGCGGGCGCCGCGCCGCCGAACCCGCCCGCCAGCGCCGGGTCCGAGACGATCACCTCGGAGATGGGAATCAGCCAGCCCTGCGAAGTCGGGTCGATGGCGGTGAAGACGTGGTCGCCGGCGATGCGCGCGATGCGACCGTAGAGCGTCGCGCGATCCCCCACGCGCAAATCAAGCGTCGCGAACAGCCGCGTCGTCGAGAGATCGTAAAGCCCGGTCGCGTCGCCCGAGCGCCGGTCGACGCCGGCGCCGCCCGAAAGCCGCATGCGGTCCGTCACGTAGCTGCCGACGCTTGCGGTCAGCGAGGCGATGCTGCCGTCGCGCAACTCGCTGTCGGCATGCTGCAGCCACTGCAGCTCGCCGGAAAGCTCGATCCACGGCTTGCTGAATCCCACCACCGGCTGGATGCGGTAGGCGGCGCTGCCCGAGAGCGCGAAGTGGCTGGCGTCGCCGAAGTCCGCCTGGTGGGCATAGCGCGCGCCGGCGCGGAAAACGGCGCCGCTGCGCGGGCCGAGCACGGCGCTGTGCACCGCGGCCGCTCCGATGCCGAGACGGGTGTCAGAGCGCCGATCGGCTTCCTGTATGCCGCGCGTGAAGTTGTCGTCGCGTTCCAGCTCGGCGTCGACGCCGAAGCGCACCGGCTGCGCGAGTGCGGGCAGGGCGGCGAGCGCGAGCGCTGCAGCGAGGATGGCGTAAAGCGGCACTATGCGCGGCAGTGTCTGTACACTCCGGCCTGATGATACGTGAACATGCCGACGCGGTTCGATAGCACGGAGGATCCGCGGCGCGCCTTCCTGCTGAAGGCGCTCGCCGCCGGCCTGCTTGGCTGGACGGGCCCGGCCTGGGCACAGGTCTTCGGCCGGCGGCCGTACCGCCTGCCGCCCGCCGAGTCGATCTACGAGCTCACGGGCCCCGTGACCCTGAACGGCAAGCCCGCTGACCGGCGCGCGCGCATCGGGCCGGGCGACACGGTGGAGACGGGCGCCGGCGGCAGGGTGACCTTCGTCGTCGGCACCGACGCTTACCTGCTGCGCGAGCGGAGCGTATTGCGGGTCGCAGCCGCGACCGCCGGCGTAATGCGCCTCGTCACCGGAGCGCTGCTCTCGGTGTTCGGTCGGGGCGACGAGAAGCGCCTGCGCGTTCCCACGGCCACGATAGGCATTCGCGGCACGGGACTGTACCTCGAGGCGGATCCCGAGCAGGGATACGTGTGCAATTGCTACGGCGACATGGTGATCGCCTCGGCCGACGAACCGTCGGTGTCCGAGCGTGTCGTGACGCGCCACCATGACGCGCCGCGCTACGTGCTCGGCTCCGGCCGCCGCATCCGCCCGGCGCCGTTCATCAACCACAGCGACCTCGAGCTGATGCTGATCGAGACGCTCGTCGGGCGCGTCACGCCGTTCCCGCTCTTCGACGAGGAATACGGCGGCGCCCGGCGCCGCTACTAGGCGCTAGACCCAGACCTGCAGCACGTAGTCATAGGCGGCCTGGGCGTTGGTCATGTCCACGCGCTGCAGCTTGATGCGGTAGCCGTCCTTCGTCTTCCTGAAGTGATGCGTATAGGAGCCGGCGAAATGGCGCACGTCGTCGCGGCGCAGCTCCATCATGTGGAAGCGGGAGCGCACTTCAATTTCACCAGGGGAAGCCTTCTTGATGACGACATTCGAGACCACGTGGTTGGTGCCCCAGAGCGGGCGCTGCGACCAGGCGTCGGGATGCAGCACGCGCTTCATGCGCACCGTCATCAGGTTCCTGTCCTCGGCGAAGATCGCCGGCATGCCTTCCCAGGTCTTGTGCGAGGGCTCGGGCGGCATCCAGTAGACGCCGTCCTCGGCGAAGAGGTCGATCCAGTCCTGCCACTGCTGCGAGTCGAGGAGCTCCGCCTGGCGGTACAGGAGCTGCTCGACCTCGTGCTGCAGGTCGTGGCCGGCATTTTTCCCATTGGCGCGCTTGGGCACGGGCTTCTTGCCCTTGGATTTCGTCGCCATCTCACTTCTCCGCGGTCATGTACTGCGCCCAGGCCTTCATCTGGTTGCGCATCGGCGCTTCCGAGGTGCCGCAGCCGGCCGCGGTCTCGACCACGCCGTTCTTCTCGATGTCGCGACCGAAGTGGCGCGCGAAGGTAACCCAATCGCCACCCTCCGAGGACAGGCCCTGGTGGCATTTCCAGAAGTTCTCCAGGTCGTCGGCGTTAACCAGCGTGGCCGGGGAGTTGACCAGGTTGTAGTAGGCGAGCGAGCGGCGGTAGAT
>CBDDRQ010000141.1:0-13465 GCA_965233125.1 uncultured bacterium | reverse complement strand
GGTGCCCACTTCCTTCGCCACCCGCGACACCTCGCCGGCGAACGCGTTGAGCTGGTCGACCATCGTGTTGATGGTGGACTTCAGCTCCAGGATCTCGCCTCGCACATCGACCGTGATCTTCTTCGAGAGGTCGCCGCGCGCGACCGCGGTGGTCACCTCCGCGATGTTCCGCACCTGGCCGGTGAGGTTCGCCGCCATCGAGTTCACGTTGTCGGTGAGGTCCTTCCACACGCCGCCGACGCCCGGAACCTGCGCCTGGCCGCCGAGCTTGCCTTCCGTGCCCACCTCGCGCGCCACGCGCGAGACTTCCGAGGCGAAGCCGTTCAGCTGCCCCACCATCGTGTTCACCACCGTGCCCAGGCGCAGCGCCTCGCCGCGCAGCGGCCGGCCGTCGACCTCCAGCACCATCGTCTGCGACAGGTCGCCCTTCGCCACCGAGCCGATCACCCGCGCCACCTCGGTCATCGGGTAGACCACGTCGCCGATCAGCGTGTTGATCGACTGGATGACGTCGGTCCAGGCGCCCGAGGCGTTGGGCAGGTTCATGCGTGCGCTGGTCTGGCCTTCCTTGCCGACCTGCTCGGCGATGCGCGCGATTTCCGCCGCCTTGGTTTCCTCGAGCTCGACGCAGTCGTTGAACGCCTGCGCGATCTCGCCGTCCACCCCGGTCAGGTGGAGCGGCATGCGCACCGTGAAGTCGCCGCGCCGGAAGGCGCGCAGCGCCTTCAGCAGCTCCCCTCGGTCGAGCATCATCTGCAGGCCAGCGTGCATGGATTCCATGTGGTCCCCGAAGCCGAAAAGTGATTAGTTCTTAAGAACTAAGAATGGATGCATCCTACGGGGGATGAACGACGCGGGGTATCGGGAAACACCCCATGCGTTTGTAGTTGTTTTACTACAGATAAATGGGGACGTACCCCATTTTCCTGCGCGCTACGCGAAGCAACGGAAAATGGGGTACGTCCCCATTTATCAGTCCACCAGGTGGTGGGCGATGGCGTAGTGCATGAGCTCCGCGTTCGACTTCATGTTCATCTTGCGGAGGATGCGGGTGCGGTGGGTGCTGACGGTGTTGGGCGAGAGGAAGAGCTCATCGGCGATCTGGCGGACGGTCTTGCCGGAAGCGATCATCCACATCACCTGGTACTCGCGGTCGGAAAGCGTCTCGTGCAGCGGCTTGCCGCGGTTGTCCTCGAGCTCGAGCGCGAGCTTCTCGCCCAGGCTCGGCGTGACGTAGCGGCCGCCGCCGGCGACCTTGCGGATGGCGCTCACCAGCTCCTCGGGGGCGCTCTCCTTCGTCAGGTAGCCCGCCGCCCCCGCCTTGAGGGCGCGCACCGCGTAGCGGTCCTCGGGGTACATGCTGAGGATCAGCACCGCGCGGCCGGGGTAGCGCTGGCGCAGCTCCTTGATCAGCTCCAGGCCGTTCTTGCCCGGCATGTTGTAGTCGAGCACGGCCACCTCCCAGGGCACCTTGCGCGAGAGCTCGACCACCTCCTGGCCGTTCTTCGCCTCGCCGACCACGTCGAGGTCGGACTCGACCGCGAGCATCTGGCGCAGGCCCTGGCGCACGACCGGATGGTCGTCGGCGATGATGACTTTCATGACCTGGCCTTGGTGGGAATGGAAACGAGCACGCGCGTGCCTTCGCCGCCCGCGCCGGTGATCTTCACCTCGCCGCCGAAGAGCAGCGCGCGCTCGTGCATGCCGAGCAGGCCGAGCGACTTCTTGCCGTGGAGGTCGGCCTGCGCGATGCCCACGCCGTTGTCGAGCACCTCGAGGCTGACCCGGTCCTCGGCGATGCCGAGGTCGACGTCGATGCGCGTGGCGCGCGAATGGCGCGCGACGTTGGTGAGGATCTCCTGGAAGATGCGGAACATCGTCGTGGCGACGTCGATGTCGGGCTTGGCGCTCTCCGGCGGCAGCTTGATGCGCACGCGGATGCCGGTGCGCTTCTGGAACTCCTTCGCCTGCCAGCCGACCGCGGCCACCAGGCCCATGTCGTCGAGCATCTCGGGGCGCAGGCCGGTGGCGATCTTGCGCACCGTCTGCACGCTGGAATCGATGAGCCTGCACATCGAGTCGGTCTTCTCGATGAGCGCCGCATCCTTGAGGCGGCGCGCGAGCCAGGTCACCTCCATCTTCAGGCCGGTCAGCACCTGGCCGAGCTCGTCGTGGATCTCGCGCGCGATGTGCGCTCTTTCCTCTTCTCTGATCGAAATCAGATGCGCCGCCAGCCGCCGCAGCTTGTCCTCGGTCTCGCGCAGGCGCTCGCTCTTGCGGTGCAGCTCGACGAACACCGAGACCTTCGACTTCAGGACGTCGGGCACCACCGGCTTCATCAGGGAGTCGACCCCGCCCACCTCGTAGCCGCGGAACATCGAGCCCATCTCGTCGGCGGCGGCGGTGAGGAAGATGATCGGCGTGAGGCGCGAGCGCTCGCGCGAGCGGATCAGTCGCGCGGTCTCGAAGCCGTCGATGCCCGGCATGCGCACGTCGAGCAGGATCACCGCGAAATCGTTCTTCAGCGCGAGGCGCAGCGCCTCCTCGCCCGACTGCGCGATCATCAGATCCTGCTCGAGCGTGGCGAGCAGCTGCTGCAGGGCGAACAGGCTCTTCGGCTCGTCGTCGACGAGCAGGATCTTCGCCCGCGCGGCGGCCACGCCGGCCGGCTCGGGCTTCAACTCGGCGATTTCGGCGAGACCGTTCACCCGACCTGCCGTCTCAACCCACAAGCTGGTGGCGAACCGCGTAGTGCACGAGGGCGGCGTTGCTGGCGAGCCCGAGCTTCCTCAGGATGCGCGTGCGGTAGGTGCTCACCGTCGAGGGCGACAGGCCCATCTCCTTGGCGATCTCGCTGATCTGCTTGCCGGTGGCGAGCAGCCACATGACGCGGTACTCGCGGTCGGAGAGCTTCTCGTGCAGCGCTTTCTGCGGGTCGCTGGAGCATTCGCTCGCCAGGATTTCCGCCAGGGAGGAGGAAACGTACTTGCCGCCGTTCGACACCTTGCGCACCGCGTTGGTGAGCTCCTGCGGCGCGCTTTCCTTGGTGATGTAGCCGGCGCCGCCGGCGCGCAGCACGCGCGAGCCGTGCACGTCCTCGGAGTGCATCGACAGGATGAGCACCGGCCGCCCCGGGAATTCCTTCTTGATGTCGCCCAGCAGGTCGAGGCCGCTGCGTCCGGGCATGGAGAAGTCGAAGATCGCCATGTCCCATTCGACCTTGCGCGCCATCTCGAGCGCCTCGTCGCCGTTCGTGGCCTCGCCGACCACCACCGAGCTGGGATCGGCGGCAAGCACCTGCTTCAACCCGTGACGCACGATCGGATGATCATCGGCAATGAGAATTTTCATTTCTGTCCCCTTCCTGCGCTTCCCTGAGAGCGAAAAGTATAGGCATGCAACGCGCGCTTGGCCATCGCCCTCACGGAATTCTTTTTCGCAAGTAGCGCTTACGCGACAAGGGTGTAGGACATCACCCGACAGGACCAGGGCCGCGCGATAGACCCGCAAAACGCAAAGCCGCCATCCTCATAGCGCAAGTCGTTTCGGGGCGACATCGCGATGCCGTGGCGAAACAGTGACTTGAGGTTTTCCGGTGACAGGCCGTCGTTCACTCACTACAGAACTGTGGTGGTTTGCCCTACAAGCTCGAGGTAAGTCGTTGATTTTAATCGCTGGCATAGCTCGTGCTCAACGCTCCCCGCCAAGTAGAAACACGAAGGGAGAGTCCATGTACGCACTACGCATAGCGCTGCTGGCGCTTTGCTTCGCGGCGAGCGCCCTCGCGCAGGAGATGCCGGGCGCGCAAGTCATGCGCGAAGCCGAGCTGCGCCGCGACGGCGCGCTGCTCCCCGCGGAGCACGCGGTGGAGGAGAGCCGCCGCACGATCGCCGTGCTGCGCGCTTACGCCGCGACGCGCGACGAGCTGCTCTTCCGCGATGCGCTGCGCCGCGCGCGCCATCTCGCCGGCTTCGCGCCGCGCGAGTCGAGCCTCGAGGATTCCCTCACCGTCGCCTGGGCGCTCGCGCTGGCGGCCGAATGGCTCGCGCCGCGCCTCGACGCGCAGACGAGGCACCTGCTGGTGGCGCCGCTGCGCGCGCGCGCCGCCACCTTATTCAACAAGGCATGGCCCGAGAGCCTGCCCGCGCTGCACGTGATCGCGCGGGCGCTCGCGGGCCATGACCAGGAAGCGAAAGTCTGGCTGCTGAAACTAGAAAGGGAGGCATCATGAAATACCGTCTTACACCCATCGCATTCGCGCTGTGCTCGGCGCTGCCGTTCGCCGCGCAGGCGGCACCCAAGGTCGCCTTCACCTCGCCCGGCGACGGGGCGACCCTCTCGGGCACCGTCAACGGCGGCACCTGCGAGGTCAAGGGCACGAGCGACATCCGCCGCGTCGTATTCCGGCTCAACAACACCGAGATCGGCACCGACACGGGCAGCCCGTGGAACTGCGGGTTCGACAGCACCAAGTGGCCCGACGGCGCGCACACGCTCAAGGCGACCGCCTATGACCGGCGCGGCGACGCGACCATGACGAAGATCAGCGTGACCATCGCCAACAGCGCGAGCCAGCCTGCGCCCACGCCGCCGCCGAGCGAGCCCGCGCCGGCGCCGAGCGACCCCGTGAGCGGCCCGACGGTGCAGTTCACCGCGCCGGCTGAGGGCGGCCCGCTCAAGGGCAACGTGCAGGGCCCGCCGAACTGCATCGTCGAGGGCAGCAACATCGCCCGCGTGATGTTCTATCTGAACGATGTGTGGATCAACACCGACGGCAACCTCAGCAACGGCCTGGGCTGCTGGCTGGACACCACCCAGTACAAGGATGGGCCGTACACCGTGAAGGCGGTGGCCTACGACGCGGCCGGCAAGACCGCGACCGCGACGCGCTCGATCGTCATCGCCAACAGCACCACCAGCACGCCGCCGCCGCCGGCCGCCGAAGGCCCCACGGTGCAGTTCACCGCGCCCGCCGAGGGCGGCCCGCTCAAGGGCAACGTGCAGGGCCCGCCGAACTGCATCGTCACGGGCTCGAACATCACCCGCGTGATGTTCTACCTGAACGACCAGTGGACCAACACCGACGGCAACCTCGACAACGGCCTGGGCTGCTGGATCGATACCACCAAGTACGCCGACGGCCCCTACACCGTGAAGGCGGTGGCCTACGACGCCGAGGGCAGGACCGCCACGGCGACGCGCTCGATCGTCATCGCGAACAACACCGCCTCCGGCAACACGCCGCCCACCGTGGCCTTCAAGACGCCCGTCGTCGGCGCGACCCTGAAGGGCCTGGTGAACAGCACCACCTGTGAAGCGGCCGCCGCCGACACCGACGGCAAGGTCTCCAAGGTCGACTTCTTCGTCGGCACGACGCTGGTCAACACCAAGACCGCCTCGCCCTGGCAGTGCGCCATCGACACCACCAAGTTCTCGGACGGCGACCACACGCTGATGGCGGTGGCGACCGACGACGGCGGCGCCAAGGCCACCACGCAGCGTGCGGTGAAGATCGACAACTCGGTCAGCACCGACCCGGGCGACGGCGGCGGCAGCTCGCCGATCTCGAGCGCCGACATCATCGGCTGGGCGCACCAGGACGCGCCCTTCTCCAGCCAGGACGGCTACACCGCGCAGGTGATCGGCACCTTTACCAGCGCCCCGTCGATCCCCGAGTCCGGCATCCACGGCTCGGTGCTCTCGAACGGCGAGTCGCTGCGCCTGGGCAAGGCCACCGACCCGACCAGCTCGGCGCGCAAGGCGCTCGCCTTCCAGGTCTCGCCCAGCGACCCGACGACCTCGGGCTCCAAGCGCTCGGAGCTCAAGTTCAGCAACAACGTCGAGCTCAACAAGACCTACTGGATCGCGCTGAGCGTGTTCATCGAGGACTGGGGCAGCCTGAAGAGCACCGACAAGGCGCTGTTCGGCACGCAGATGCACTCGGGCGACAACAGCCGCGGCCTGAGCCCCTCGTTCGGCATCTACACGGCGGGCTCCAACGGCCGCAGCCTGCAGGTGCAGACGCGCTACAGCACGAGCTCGAGCCCCAGCCAGGGCAACACCACCACCATCCGCCACGCCGAGCACCCGATTCCCTTCGGCCGCTGGGTGGACTTCGTGGTCAAGTTCCGCCACAGCACCAGCTCGGGCTTCCTGCAGGCGTGGATGGACGGCACGCAGATCGCCAACTACCAGGGTCCGCTGGGCTTCAACACGCCCGGCTATAAGGACTACGCCAAGTTCGGCTACTACAACTGGTCGAGCTTCAACTCGCCCCGCAAGGTGATGCTGCGCTCGCCGGTCATCGTCGCCGACCCCACCGGCAGCAAGTACGGCGCGGCCGACCTGCGCGCGCACCTCAAGGCAGGCAGCCAATGAAGGCCCGCGGCTTCACGCTGCTCGAGCTGCTGGTCGTCATCGTGATCATCGGCCTGCTCGCCGGGTACGTAGCCCCGCGCTACTTCTCCCAGGTGGGCAGGTCCGAGATCCAGGTGGCCCGCGCCCAGATCGACTCGCTCGAGAAGGCGCTCGACCAGTACCGGCTCGACCTGCGCCGCTACCCCAGCGCCGAGGAAGGGCTCGAGGCGCTGGTCGCGCAGCCGGGGAGCGTCAAGGGATGGAACGGCCCGTACCTGAAGAAGGCCGTGCCGAACGACCCCTGGGGCCGGCCGTTCGTGTACCGCGTGCCGGGCGAGAAGGGCGAATTCGAGCTCGCCTCGCTCGGGCGCGACGGCAAGCCCGGCGGCGCCGGCGACGACGCGGACATCGTCCTCAGATAGGGAGACTCGATGCGCTTTGAAGTGCATGCCGTCGATGCGCGGCAGCAGGTGGTCGCGCTCACCCTGGAGGCAGCCTCGGAGGCTGCCGCCAGGGACGCCGCGCGGGTCAAGGGACTCGAGGTTTTTTCAGTCGCCTCGACGTCCCTGGGCCTGCGGCTGCCACAGCGTTCGTCTTTCAACAGCCTTCTGTTCTCGAAGGAGCTGAAGTCGCTGCTCGAGGCGGGGCTCAACCTGGTCGAGGCGCTGCAGACCCTGGCGGAGAAGGAGGCCGCGGGCGAGCGCTCGCAGGTGCTCTCGGCCATCGTCGCGGCGCTGCATCGCGGCGAGCCCTTCTCGCAGGCGCTCGCCGGCCTGCCCGCGGCGTTCTCGCCGCTCTACGTGGCGACGGTGAAAGCGGCCGAGCGCACCGGCGGCGTCGCCGAGGCCCTCGGGCGCTTCATCGCCTACCAGGAAGAGCTCGAGCGGGTGAAGAAGAAGATCGTCTCGGCGAGCATCTACCCGGCGATCCTGCTCGCCGTCGGCGTGCTGGTGATGGGCTTCCTCATGCTCTACGTCGTGCCGCGCTTCGCCGGCGTGTACGAGGACATGGCGGGCACGCTGCCCTTCTTCTCGCAGCTGCTGCTCGGCTTCGGCCGGTTCGTGAGCAACAACATGCTTCTTCTTGGAATTGGAATTTTCAGCCTTGTGAGCGGATTAGTGTGGGCCTTCTCGTCCGCCGCCTTCCGCTCCGCCCTGAATCGGAAAATCTGGAGCCTGCCCGGCGTGGGCAGCCGCATGAAGGTCTACCAGCTCGCGCGCCTTTATCGCACGGCGGGCATGCTGCTGCGCGCAGGCATCCCGGCGGTGCGAACGCTCGACATGGTGCCCGGCCTGCTCTCGGCCCACCTTCGCCCCCAGCTCGCCCTGGCGAAGCGGCTGATCGAGGAGGGACGCACCATGTCGGCCGCGTTCGCTGCCGCCGGGCTCGCCACGCCGGTCGCCTCGCGCATGATGGCCGTGGGCGAGCGCTCCGGCGACATGGGCGCGATGCTCGGCGAGATCGCGCGCTTCCACGACGAGGAGGTGGCGCGCTACGTGGACTGGTTCACGCGCGCCTTCGAGCCGGTGCTGATGGCGGTGCTGGGCATCGCCGTCGGCCTGGTGGTGGTGCTGATGTACATGCCGATCTTCGAGCTCGCGGGGAACATCAAGTGACCGAAGCCTTATCCCAGCTTTCGCAGCGCCTGCTCATGCCGGCGGCCGACCTCGAGGCGCTGCGCGCGCTCGCGCCCGCCTTCGACCTCATCGCCTTCGCCGAGGCCTCGCGCCGCAGCTGCCTCGCCGCGCGCGATGCCGCCGGCGAGGTGACGGTGGTGCTCGGCAACCCCTACGACCTCGACACGCAGGACTGGATCGAGGAGCGCCTCGCCGCGCCTTTCCTCTACCGCGTCGCGCTCGCCGAGGACGTCGCCGCCTACCTCGCCGAGCAGGAGAGCGGGCTGAAGGCACTCGATGGAATTGAAAAAGACAAGAACCAAAGCTCAGACCCCTCCAACACGCACGAAATTTCCTTCGAAGCGGCCGCCGAGGCCGGCAGCACGGTGGTGAAGCTCGTCGCCTCGACGCTCTACGACGCGCTCAAGGCGGGCGCGAGCGACGTGCATCTCGAGTGCACCGGCGCCGGCCTCGCCATCAAGTACCGCATCGACGGCGTGCTCACCGCGGCCGACACCATGCCCGGGGCGGAGCTCGCCGAGCAGGTCATCTCGCGCATCAAGGTGATGTCGGAGCTCGACATCGCCGAGCGGCGCGTTCCCCAGGATGGCCGCTTCAAGGCACGCAAGGAAGGCCGGGAGATCGACTTCCGGGTGTCGGTGATGCCCAGCGTGTTCGGCGAGGACGCGGTGCTGCGCATCCTCGACCGGCGCGCGCTTTCCGATCAGCTGCAAGGGTTGACGCTGGACGCATTAGGTTTCGAAAAACAACTGAAACACCGGCTCAGGGAACTGTCCGCCAACCCCTACGGCATGCTTCTGGTCACCGGCCCCACCGGCAGCGGCAAGACCACCACCTTGTACGCGATGATCAGCGAGTCGAACCACGGCCGCGACAAGATCATCACCATCGAGGACCCGGTCGAGTACCAGCTGCCCGGGGTGCTGCAGATCCCGGTGAACGAGCAGAAGGGCCTGTCCTTCGCGCGCGGCCTGCGCTCGATCCTGCGCCACGACCCCGACCGGATCATGGTCGGCGAGATCCGCGACCCGGAGACCGCCGAGATCGCGGTGCAGTCGGCGCTCACCGGCCACCTCGTCTACACCACCGTGCACGCCAACAACGCCTTCGACGTGCTCGGGCGCTTCATGCACATGGGCGTCGACCCCTACAACCTGGTGTCGGCGCTCAACGCGGTCATGGCGCAAAGGCTCGTGCGGGTCATCTGCAAAAGTTGCCTTTCGAAGGGTTGTAAAGATTGTCGAAACACCGGCTTCCGCGGCCGCAAGGCCATCGGCGAGCTGCTGGTGCTGAACGACGAGCTGCGCGAGCTGATCGTCGCCCGCGCCCCGGCGAGGAAGCTCAAGGAAGCGGCGCGCGCCGCGGGAACCGTCCCGCTGCGCGAGGCCGCGATGGGCCTCGTCGACGCCGGCGAAACCACTCTGGAGGAGATCAACCGTGTCACTTTTGTGGCCTAGGAAACACCTGCGCATCGGCCTCGGCCCCGACCGCATCATGGTCGCGGGCGCGAAGGCGGTCGACGTGCCCAACGCGGACGGCGGATGGGAAGCCCCTGTCGGCCTTCTCTCCGGAGTGTTGAAGGAAAAAACCGGCGAGGCCAGCATCGTCCTGGCCGACCAGTTCGTGCGCTACGTGCTGCTGCCCTGGAACGAGGCGCTGAAGACGCCCGAGCAGTGGCTCGCGCTCGCGCGGCACCGCTTCGCCGGCCTGCACGGCGCGCGCGCCGCGGAATGGGAGGTGAAGGTCTCCGAGACCGCGCCCCAGGGCCCGCGCCTCGCCTGTGCGGTGGACAGAGCTCTTATCGAAAAACTCTCCTCTGTATTCACGGGGAACAATACCAAGCTTGTTTCCGTCCAGCCGTTCCTCGTGGCGGCGTACAACCGCATCCACAGGACGGTGGACAAGGGCTCGTGCTGGGTGGTGGTGGAGGAGCGCGGGCGGCTCACGCTGGTGCTGATCCAGCGCGGCGCCTGGCTCGCGATCCGCAGCCGTCGCTGCGACGAGCGCTGGCGCATCGTGCTGCCCGAGATCCTCGAGCGCGAGAGCGCCTTCCTGGGCGTCTCGGAGCCCTGCACGCGGGTCATCGTCTGCGCGCAGAACGGCTTCGACACGAAGATGCTCGGCGAGTGGCGCGCGCAAGCCCTGAGCTATCGCGACCTGGCGCTCGCGGCGGACTAGCGATGGTCTCCCTCGACATCGACTTCATCCGCCGGCGCCGGCGCACCGCCTGGGCGGGCCGGCTGCTGTTCGCGATCGCGGTGGCGGTGGCGGCCGACGCCGGCTGGACCTACGCGCGCCTGCGCGAGGCGCTGCACGACGGCCAGGACCGCCTCGCCGCGCAGCCGCGCGCCGCGCGCAAGGTGGCCGCCGAGGAGCTCGCCGCCGCGCGCGAGACGGTGCAGCGCCTGTCGCTGCCCTGGACGCAGCTCTTCGGCGCGCTCGAGTCCGCGGCCAGCCCGCAGGTGGCGCTGCTCGCGATCGAGCCCGACCCGCGCTCGGGCAAGGTGACCGTCTCGGGCGACAGCAAGGACTACCTCGCCGCCCTCACCTATGTCCTCAACCTGCGCCGCGCCGAAGGCCTCGCCAACGTGGAGATGGTGCGCCACGAGCAGGCGGCGGGCGGGGTCGCTTTCTCGGTTTCCGCCTCGTGGGGCTCGCCATGATGAAAACGATCGACCGCCTGAAGGAAGACCTCGGCCCGCTCGGCCTCGCCGCCCTCGCGCTGCTCGCGGCGACGGGCCTGTTCTTCACCCTCGCGCTGCAGCCGCTGCAGGAGCGCGGCCGCGCTCTGGACGCCGCGCTCGAGCGCGGCGAGCGCAGCGCGCGGCCCGCGCAGGCCGCGGGCAAGCTCGAGGAGCTCTACGCCTACCTCGAGCGCAAGGAGGAGCGCACCGACTGGCTCGCCAAGCTGCACGCCATCGGCCGCGCCACCGGCGTGCAGGCGCGCTCGGCGACCTACCGCACCCAGGCCGCGGGCGCGCGCCTGGAGCGCTACGAGATCCTGCTGCCGGTGAGCGGCAGCTACGCCCAGATCCGCGAGTTCATGAAGCGCGCGCTCGCCGAGATCCCGGTGCTCTCGCTCGACCAGGTGTCGCTCAAGCGCGAGAAGCGCACCGCCGGCACGGTGCAGGCGGAATTGCGCCTGACGCTGCACGGGGTGAAAAAGTGAGAAAAAGAAAAATCTTGATCGTGCTAGCGGCGGCCGGGCTGGTGGCCTCCGTCGTCGCCGGGCGCGAGAAGCCCGCCGCCGAGCTGGTCGAGCCCGCGGCGCGCATCGACACGCGCATCCGCGTGGGCGAGGCGCTCGACCTCTCGCGCCTCGAGCGCCGCGCCGACGAGGGCCCGCAGGCGGATCTCTTCGCCAGCCGGGCGTTTGCCGTGGAAGACAAAAAGAAAGCTTCTGGAAAGGCGCGCGCCGCCCCGCCCCTTCCCTTCGCCTACATCGGCAAGGTGATCGAGGGCGGCAAGACCGAGATCTGGCTGGAGCGCGGCGGCGAGCTGCTCGCCGTCGTCCCCGGCGCGAAGATCGGCACGGACTACCGGCTCGAAGCCGCCGAGGGCGACACGCTCGCCTTCACCTACCTGCCGCTCAAGCTGCGGCAGACCCTGGACCTACCTTCGCGGTGAACCGATGAAAAAATCCCTTTTGCTTCTCCTCCTGGGCGCGCTGGCGCTCGCCGGCTGCGCCACCGACTCGAGCTTCCGCGAGGCGCGCTCGCTCATGGAATCCGAGCAGACCGACGAAGGCCTCGAGCGCATGGCGCAGCTCGTGCGGGAAAACCCCCGCGACACGGAGCTGCGCAACTACTACCAGCGCCACCGCGCCATCGCGGTGCAGCGCTACCTGCAGGCCGGCGACAACGCGCGCAGCGTGGGCCAGCTCGAGCGCGCCGCGCAGGCCTACCAGCAGGCGCTGCGCTTCGACGAGGACAACGCGCGCGCCAAGGCGGGCCTCGCGGCGCTCGAGGCCGACCGCGGCACCGCGGCGCAGCTCGCCGAGGCGCAGTCCGCGCTCAAGCGCGGCGAGCCCCAGGCGGCGCTCGAGAAGGCGCGGCAGGTCCTCGCCGCCAACCCCTCGCAGCGCGAGGCGCGCGCCATCGTGCGCAAGGTCGAGGAAGGCCGCCTGCGCGCCGAGAGCGCGCCGCCGCAGCTCTCCGCGGCGCTGAAGAGCACCATCACCATCGAGCTGCGCGACGCGCCGGTGAAGAGCGTGTTCGAGATGATCGCCAAGCGGAGCGGCCTCAACTTCGTCTACGACAAGGACATCCCGGCGGACCTGCGCACCTCGGTGTTCGTGCGCGACACCAGCATCGAGGAAGTGATGAAGACGGTGCTGATGACCAGCCAGCTCGAGAAGCGCGTGCTCAACCCGAACACGCTGCTCATCTACCCCAACACGCCCGAGAAGGCGCAGGCCTACAAGGAGCTGACGGTGAGGAGCTTCTACCTCGCCAACGCCGACGTGAAGCAGACCGCCAACATGGTGCGCCAGCTGGTGAAGACGCGCGACGTGTACGTCGACGAGAAGCTCAACCTGCTGGTGATCCGCGACACGCCCGAGGCGATCCGCATCGCCGAGAAGCTGATCGCGAGCCAGGACCTGGGCGACGCCGAGGTGATGCTGGAAGTCGAGGTGCTCGAGGTCGGCCACTCGCAGCTCACGCAGCTGGGCATCCAGTGGCCCGGCGCGGCGAGCCTGTCGCTCATCGGCGGCGCCGGGGTGCCCGGCCAGGTCACCGGCCGCGAGGCGCAGAACCTGAACGGCAACAACTGGCGCGTCAACGTGAGCGACCCGCTGCTCGCGGTGAACCTGCGCCAGCAGGCGGGCCGCACCAACGTGCTCGCCAACCCGCGCATCCGCGTGAAGAGCCGGGAGAAGGCGCGCATCCACATCGGCGAGCGCGTGCCGGTGATCACCACCACCGCCGGCGCCACCGGCTTCGTCTCCGAGTCGGTCAACTACCTCGACGTCGGCCTCAAGCTCGAGGTCGAGCCGCAGGTCGGGCTGGAGGACGACGTGTCGATCAAGATGGGCCTGGAGGTGAGCAACATCTCCGGGGAGACCAAGACCGGCAGCGGCACGCTCGCCTACCAGGTGGGCACGCGCAACACCGCCACCACGCTGCGCCTGCACGACGGCGAGACGCAGGTGCTCGCGGGCCTCATCAGCGACGAGGACCGGCGCAGCGCCGGCCAGGTGCCGGGTCTTTCGCGCCTGCCGCTGCTCGGGCGCCTGTTCCGCAACGACAACGACACGGTGAACCGCACCGAGATCGTGCTCCTCATCACCCCGCGCGTGATCCGCAACATCGAGCGGCCGGCGGCGCGCATCGAGGAGTTCAACTCCGGCACCGAGCTCGAGGTGGGCCGCGCCGGCGCCGCCGCGCCGGCGTCGCTCGCGCCGGTGATCGTGCAGCCGCCGGCGGCCGAGCCCCCGGCGGCGCCGGCCCCCGCCGCGCCGCCCGCGGCCG
>CBDDRQ010000140.1:0-49240 GCA_965233125.1 uncultured bacterium | reverse complement strand
GGAGGAGGTCGACCGCTTCGTGCGCCAGCTCGGCCTGGACCGGCCGCTGCACGAGCAGTACCTGCACTTTCTCGCCAACGCGGCGCGCGGCGACCTCGGCAACTCCTTCGTGCACGGCGAGCCGGCGCTGAAGCTGATCCTGGAGCGCATGCCGGCGACCCTCGAGCTCGCCTTCGCCGCGTTCCTGCTCGCCGTCATCGTCGGCATCCCGCTGGGCATGTACGCGGGCCTCAAGCCCGAGGCGCCCGCGAGCCGCGCCATCATGGCGGGCTCCATCCTCGGCTTCTCGCTGCCCACGTTCTGGGTCGGGCTGATGCTCATCATGGTGTTCGCGGTGATGCTCGGCTGGCTGCCCTCGACCGGGCGCGGCGATTTTCTGACCTGGGACGGCCTGCGCCACCTCGCGCTTCCCGCGATCAACCTCGCGCTCTTCAAGATGGCGCTCGTGACGCGCCTCGCGCGCGCCGGCACGCGCGAAGCGGCGCTCCAGGACTACGTGAAGTTCGCGCGCGCCAAGGGGCTCTCGCCCTCGCGCGTGGTGCTGGTGCACGTGCTGAAGAACATCCTCATTCCCGTGGTCACCGTGCTCGGCCTCGAGCTCGGCGGCCTGATCGCCTTCTCGGTGGTCACCGAGACCGTGTTCGCCTGGCCCGGCATGGGCAAGCTCCTCATCGACTCCATCCAGCGCCTCGACCGGCCGGTGATCGTCGCCTACCTGGTGATCACGGTGCTGATGTTCGTGGTCATCAACCTGATCGTCGACCTGCTGTATGCGGCGCTCGACCCGAGAGTGAGATTGAGGGAGATGAAAGCGTGACGGCGCATACCGGCCATGGTGAAAGAGGCTGGAGAGGCGATAATGGGTACGATCGTACCCATTTCATAAGATGAGCGCGCCGGCCGAAGCGCTGCCGATCGTCCAGAAGCCGGAGACGCCCTTCCGGCGGCTGACATCGGAGTTCTTCGCCAGCCGCGTCGCGGCGGCTGCCTTCTTCTCTCTCGCGTTCATCATTTTTCTCGCGGTGTTCGCGCCCTGGCTCGCGCCGCAGAATCCCTACGACCTCGCCACGGTGACGGTGATGGACGCGCGCCTCGCGCCGGGGGAGCGCGGTTCGGCGGGGTTCCTGATGTGGCTCGGCGCCGACGGCGCGGGGCGCGACATGTGGAGCGCGATCCTCTACGGCCTGCGCATCAGCCTGGGGGTGGGCGTCGCCTCGGGCGTCGTCGCGCTCGCCATCGGCACCGCGCTCGGCCTGCTCGCGGCGTACCGCGGCGGCTGGATCGACGCGCTCATCATGCGCATCGTCGACCTGCAGCTCTCCTTCCCGGCGATCCTGGTGGCGCTGATCCTGGTCGCCATCCTCGGCCGCGGCGCGGACAAGGTGATGATCGCGCTCATCCTCGTGCAGTGGGCCTACTACGCGCGCACCGTGCGCGGCAGCGCGCTGGTCGAGCGGCGCAAGGAGTACGTCGAGGCGGCGCAGTGCCTGGCGCTGCCCTCCTCGCGCATCGTCTTCCGCCACCTGCTGCCCAACGTGCTCGCGCCGATGATCGTGGTGGGGACGCTGCAGACCGCGCACGCCATCTCGCTCGAGGCGACGCTCTCGTTCCTGGGCGTGGGCCTGCCGCTCACCGAGCCCTCGCTCGGCCTGCTGATCGCGAACGGCTTCGACTACATGCTCTCGGGCAGGTACTGGATCAGCTTCTACCCGGGCGTCGCGCTGCTCGCGACCATCATGAGCATCAACCTCGTGGGCGATCGCCTGCGGGACGTGCTGAATCCCCGCCTTGAGCGATAAGACCCTCGTCGTCGAAGACCTGAGAACCCATTTCTTCACGCGCGCGGGCGTGGTGCGCGCGGTGGACGGCGTGAGCTTCGAGGTGAAGCCGGGCGAGGTGCTGGGGCTGGTGGGCGAGTCGGGCTGCGGCAAGACGGTCACCGGCTTCTCCATCCTCGGCCTGGTCGACCCGCCCGGGCGCGTCGTCGGCGGCCGGGTCCTCCTCGACGGGAAGGATCTTCTGAAATTGAAGGAGGAGGAACTGCGGCGGATCCGCGGCGCGCGCGTGGCGATGGTGTTCCAGGACCCGATGATGACGCTCAACCCGGTGCTGCGCATCGACACGCAGATGGTCGAGGCGGTGCGCGCGCACCAGGACGTCGACAAAGAGAAAGCCTTTCAGCTGGCAAAGGAAGCCCTGCAAAGGGTGGGCATCGCTTCGCCCGAGGAGCGGCTGCGCTCCTACCCGCACCAGTTCTCCGGCGGCATGCGCCAGCGCGTCGCCATCGCGATCGCCATGCTGAACCGCCCGCGCCTCATCATCGCCGACGAGCCGACCACCGCGCTCGACGTCACCATCCAGGCGCAGATCCTGCACGAGGCGCAGAAGCTCTGCCGCGAGTCGGGCACCGCGCTGGTCTGGATCACGCACGACCTGTCGGTGGTGGCAGGCCTCGCCGACCGCATCTGCGTCATGTACGCCGGGCGCATCGTCGAGGCGGGCACGGTCGACGAGGTGCTCGACGCGCCGCTGCACCCGTACACCCAGGGCCTCATCGGCTCGGTGCCCAGCCGCAACCGCCGCGGCACGCCGCTCGCGCAGATCCCCGGCATGATGCCGGCCCTCGCCGAGCTGCCGCCCGGCTGCGCCTTCCGCGCCCGCTGCAGCCGGGCATCATCGGTTTGCAAAGAAGAGCCTTTTCTTCAGGACCGGAGCGGCCGGCAGGTCCGCTGCTTCAATCCCCTGTGAAGCTCCTCGAGCTCGAGCGCGTCTCCAAGCGCTTCGTCAAGCCCCTCGACCTGGCGGAAAGGATTGCCGGGTACAAGCCTGAGATCGTCCAGGCCGTAGACGACGTTTCCTTTGCCGTGAACGAGGGCGAAGTGGTGGGGCTCGTCGGCGAGTCGGGGTGCGGGAAGTCGACGCTGGGGCGCATGGCCGCAGGCATCCTGCAGCCGAGCGAGGGCGCGATCCGCTATCGCGGCCGGGAGAAGCCGGGCCTGAAGGTACAGATGATCTTCCAGGACCCGTTCGCCTCGCTCAACCCGCGCATGCGAGTGGCCGACATCGTCGGCGAGGCGCCGCTCGTGCACGGCATCGTCAAGCGCGATGCGCTCGAGGGCTACCTCGACGAGCTGCTCGTGCGCTGCGGGCTCGACCCGGGCTACAAGCGCCGCTACCCGCACCAGTTCTCCGGCGGGCAGCGCAGCCGCATCGGCATCGCGCGCGCGCTCGCGGTGAAGCCGGAGTTCCTGGTGTGCGACGAGGCGGTCGCCGCGCTCGACGTCTCCATCCAGGCGCAGATCCTGAACCTATTCATGACGCTGCGCCGCGACCTGGGGCTGACCTACCTCTTCATCAGCCACGACCTGGGCGTGGTCGAGCACCTCTCCGACCGCGTGGTGATCATGTACCTCGGCCGCGTCGTCGAATCGGCCCCCGCGGAAGAGATCTTCAGCAGCGCGAACCATCCGTACACCCAGGCGCTGCTGCGCCAGGTGCCGCGCCTGGAAACGCGCAAGACGAGGTTCCAGCCGATCGTCGGCGAGATCCCCTCGCCGCTCGCGCCGCCCCCGGGCTGCCACTTCCACCCGCGCTGCCCGCACGCGATGCCGCGCTGCCGGGAAGAGGCGCCCGCGCTGCGCGAGGTCGCCCCGGGGCACCTCTCGGCCTGCCACCTGAACTCGGGAACGTAACTTGCGGCGCGAGGGGCGTCTTCCACCTTGCAGAAGGAGACGCCATGAACCGCAAGATCGCGTTGATCGCCGCCCTGCCCTTCCTGCTCGCCGGCTGCGGCGGCAAGGACGTGGTGAAGGAAACGGTGGTGGAGCGACCCGTGGTCACCGAGCGCGTCATCGAGCGCCCGGCGGCACTGGGCGCCACGGCGCCGGCCTGCACCTACGCCTCCCAGAGCTTCAGCCACGGCAGCATCTCGTGCCAGGAAGGCCGCGAGTTCCGCTGCAACAACGGCGCGTGGAGCCGGACCGAGGTGTTCTGCTAGCGGCCTACCCGGCCTCGTCGATCCAGTCCGCCTGGATCGCCTCGAGGATCTTCTCGCCGCAGCGCTTCGGGTCGTCGTCGAACCCGGGCAGGGCCAGGACCCACTCGTAGAGATCCGTAAAACGGACCGCGTTGGGATCGACGTCGGGCCGGCTGTCCGCGAGCGCGATCGCGATCTCGCGCGTGTCGGTCCACTTCATTTCTTCGCCCCTCCCTCGCGCTCGTAGTTGATGGTGTACTTCGGCAGCTCGATGGTCAGGTCCGCGTCCGCGACCTTCGCCTGGCACGACAGGCGCGAGTTCGCTTCCAGGCCCCAGGCCTTGTCGAGCATGTCCTCTTCCTTCTCCTCCGCCGACTCGAGCGAGTCGAAGCCCTGGCGCACGATGACGTGGCAGGTCGTGCACGCCGCCTGCTTCTCGCACGCGTGCTCGATGTCGATATGGTTCTCGAGCAGGGAATCACAAATGGAAACGCCCTCGCGGGCCTCGATCTCCGCGCCCTGGGGGCACAGGACGTGCCCCGGGAGGACCTTGATCTTCGGCATCTAGAGGCTGCCGATCTTGCGCCCGGAGAGCGCCCGGCGCACGCCTTCGTCCATGCGCCGCGCGGCGAAGTCCGCGGTCGCACGGTTGAGGGCGTCGGTGGCGCGCTTGATCGCGCGGTGGTCTTTTCCGGGGATGAGCCGCTCCAGAGCAGCAAGCGCGCTGTCGATGGACGTTCTTTCCTCGGGAGACAAAAGCGCTGCGTCGGCTTGGAGCGCGGATCGGGTGGCCTCCAGCAGCCGCTGGCCATCGACGCGGTGCTCGGCCAGCGCGCGCGCGTGGACGTCCTCCTTCGCGTGCTGGAACGAGTCGCGCAGCATGCGCTCGATGTCGGCATCCTCGAGTCCGTAGGAAGGCTTGACGGTCACCGACGCTTCCACTCCGGAAGTCGTTTCCTTGGAGCTGACGGATAGGAGTCCGTCCGCATCGACCTGAAACGTGACGCGCACGCGCGCGGCGCCCGCAGCCATCGGCGGGATGCCCTTCAGCTCGAAGCGCGCGAGCGAGCGGCAGTCGGACACGAGCTCGCGCTCGCCCTGCACCACGTGGAAGCTCATGCCCGTCTGGCCGTCCTTGAAGGTGGTGAACTCCTGGGCGCGCGCCGCGGGAATCGTCGTATTCCTCGGGAGGATCTTCTCGGTGAGGCCGCCCATGGTCTCGATGCCCAGCGACAGCGGGATCACGTCGAGGAGCAGCCAGTCCTCGCCCTGGGGCTTGTTGCCGGCGAGGACGTCGGCCTGCATCGCCGCGCCCAGCGCCACCACCTTGTCCGGGTCGAGGTTGTTGAGCGGGTCGCGGCGGAAGAACTCGGCCACCGCGCGCTGCACCTGCGGCATGCGCGTCGCGCCGCCCACCATCACCACGCCCTTCACCTCCTCGGGCGCGAGCCCCGCGTCGCGCAGCGCCTTGCGCATCGGGCCGAGGGTCTTGTGCACCAGGGTCTGCGTGATGCGGCAGAAGGTCTCGGTATCGATGGTCACGTCGACGAACTCCCCCGAGGAGAGCCTCGCGGTAATGGGCGCTTCGCCGTGGGCGGTGAGGTGCTCCTTCGCCTCCCTGGACTTCACCTGCAGCAGGCGCATGTCGCGCGCCGACAGCGGCGCGAGCTTCGCCTGCTCCACCGCCCAGCAGAACACGCGCTGGTCGAAGTCGTCGCCGCCGAGCATCGAGTCGCCACTGGTCGCCACGACCTCGAAGACCCCTTTCGAGAGCTTCAGGATGGAAAGGTCGAAGGTGCCCCCGCCCAGGTCGTACACCGCGTAGGTGCCCTCCGCGGCGTTGTCCAGGCCGTAGGCGATCGCCGCAGCGGTCGGCTCGTTCAGCAGGCGCAGGACATTGAGCCCGGCGAGCCTGCCGGCGTCCTTCGTCGCCTGGCGCTGCGCGTCGTCGAAATACGCGGGCACGGTAATCACGGCGCCGGCAAGGTTTCCACCTAAAGAAGCTTCTGCCCTGTCTTTCAGGACCTTGAGGATCTCGGCGGAAATCTCGACCGGGCTCTTCACGCCGGCGATGGTGCGGATCTGCACCATGCCGGGTGCGTCGACGAAGTCGTAGGGCGCGGCCTCCACGTGCGCCACGTCCTTCAGGCCGCGGCCCATGAAACGCTTCACCGACGCGACGGTGTTCTTCGGGTCCTCGGCCTGGCGCGCCTGCGCGGGGTAGCCGACCTCGACCTTGCCCTCGGGCAGGTAGCGCACGATCGAGGGCAGCAGCGCCCGGCCGAGAGCGTCGGGCAGCACCGTGGCGGCGCCGCTGCGCACCGTCGCGACCAGCGAGTTGGTGGTCCCCAGGTCGATGCCGACCGCGAGCCGCTGCTCGTGCGGCGCCGGCGACTGCCCCGGCTCGGAGATCTGCAGCAGCGCCATGGCTAGTCCGTGGCCTCGTACGCGAGGTCGATCTCTTCGTCGAGCCGGTCGAGGAACATGAGCTTTCTCACCAGTCCGGCGGCCCCCTGGTAGTCCTTCCTGCCATCGATCGCATCGGCGATCTGCTTCTCGAGAACGGCTTCCTCCCGCCGCAGGTCGCTGCGCAGGCTGTCGAGCGACTGCGGATCCTTCTTTTCGGTGGCCTCTTCCAGCGCCTCGCGCAGCGCCATCTGCTGCATCAGGAACTCGGGGGGCATGGCGGTGTTGGTCTCGAAGGCGACGTCGACGCCCTGCAGCTCGAGCAAGTGCTTCGCGCGCGCCACGGGATGCTTGAGTATCTGAAACGCTTCATTCACCCGCGTGGTCCATTGCAGCGACGCGCGCCGCTCGGCGTCGCCGGCGCTGGCGAAGCGGTCCGGGTGGACCCGCGACTGGATCTCGCGATAGGAGCGCTCGAGCGCTCCTGCGTCTAGGTCAAAGCTCGGCTGCAGGCCGAAAAGTTCGAAATGGTTCTGCAGCGTCGTGCCACTCTAGATGTTGAAGCTCTCGCCGCAACCGCACTCGTCCTTGACGTTCGGGTTGCGGAACTTGAAGCCCTCGTTCAGGCCCTCGCGCGCGTAGTCGAGCTCGGTGCCCTCGAGGTAGGGCAGGCTTTTCGGGTCGATCACCACCTTGACGCCGTGGCTCTCGAACTGCAGGTCGTCGGGGTTGATCGCGTCGGCGAACTCGAGCTTGTAGGCCATGCCCGAGCAGCCCGAAGTGCGCACGCCCAGGCGCAGCGCGACGCCCTTGCCGCGCTTGGCGAGGAAGGACTGCACGTGGCTCGCGGCCTTCTCGGTCAGAGTGATCATCAGGCTACCTTCTTCTCATCCGTTTCCAGACCATGCTTCTTGCGGTAATCGGACACCGCGGCCTTGATCGCGTCCTCGGCGAGTATCGAGCAGTGGATCTTCACCGGCGGCAGCGAGAGCTCCTGCGCGATCTGCGTGTTCTTGATGGTGGTCGCCTGCTCGAGGGTCTTGCCCTTCACCCACTCGGTGACGAGCGAGCTCGAGGCGATCGCCGAGCCGCAGCCGTAGGTCTTGAAGCGCGCGTCCTCGATGCGGCCGTCGGCGCCGACCTTGATCTGCAGCTTCATCACGTCGCCGCAGGCGGGCGCGCCGACCATGCCGGTGCCCACCGCCTCGTCGCCCTTGTCGAACGAGCCGACGTTGCGCGGGTTTTCGTAGTGGTCCAGAACCTTGTCGCTGTATGCCATATCGTTACCTCAGTGTGCTGCCCATTGAACGGAGTTTAGATCGATGCCTTCCTGGTGCATTTCCCACAGGGGCGAGAGCTCCCTCAGCTTCTCCACCTTGCGCCGCAGGAGGTCCGCCGCGTAGTCCACCTCTTCCTCGGTGGTGAAGCGCCCGAGCGTGAGGCGGACCGAGCTATGCGCCAGCTCGTCGGAACGACCCAGCGCGCGCAGAACGTAAGAAGGCTCGAGCGAGGCCGAGGTGCAGGCCGAGCCCGAGGACACGGCGATGTCCTTCACTGCCATGATGAGCGACTCGCCCTCGACGAAGTTGAACGAGACGTTGAGGTTGTGCGGGATGCGCCGCTCCAGGCTGCCGTTCACGTACACCTCGTCGATGTCCTTCAGACGGGCGTAGAGCCGGTCGCGCAGGCGCCGCACGTGCTCGTTGTCCTTCGCCATCTCGAGCTTCGCCAGCCGCGCCGCCTCGCCGAAGCCGACGATCTGGTGCGTGGCGAGCGTGCCGGAGCGGAAGCCCCGCTCGTGGCCGCCGCCGTGAATCTGCGCCTCGATGCGCACGCGGGGCTTTCGCCTCACGTAGAGCGCGCCGATGCCCTTGGGGCCGTAGATCTTGTGCGCCGTGATGGTGAGCAGATCGGCCTTGAACTTCTGCATGTCGATCTCGACCCGGCCGGCGCCCTGCACCGCGTCGCAGTGGAACACGATGCCCTTCGCGCGGCAGATCTCGGCCATCTCCCACACCGGGTGGATGACGCCGATCTCGTTGTTCACCATCATGATCGAGGCGAGGATGGTGTCGGGGCGTATCGCCGCCTTGAACTTCTCCAGGTCGACGATGCCGTCCTCCCCGACCTCGAGGTACGTCGCCTCGAAGCCCTGGCGCTCGAGCTCGCGGAAGGTGTCGAGCACCGCCTTGTGCTCGGTCTTCTGCGTGATGAGGTGCCTGCCCTTGGTCTTGTAGAAGTGGGCCGCGCCCTTGATCGCGAGGTTGTTGCCCTCGGTCGCGCCGGAAGTCCAGACGATCTCCTTCGGGTCGGCGTTGATCAGCGCCGCGACGTGCCCGCGCGCCTCCTCCACGCCCTCCTCTGCCTTCCAGCCGAACGCGTGCGAACGGCTCGCCGGGTTGCCGAAGATCTCGGTAAGGTAGGGGATCATCTTCTGCGCCACGCGCGGGTCGACCGGCGTGGTCGCGGAATAGTCGAGGTAGATGGGCAGCTTCATGCGGCCACTTTTTCCTTCTCGGGCCGGAAGTCCTTGATCACCGCGACAGGCTTGCCGCTCGTGTGGGCGACCAGATCGGCCAGCGTCACGGACGAGAGGTAGTCGTACATCTTCTCGTTCAGCGTCGCCCAAAGGTCGTGCGTCATGCAGCGCTTGTCGTCGTGGCAGTTCTCCTTGCCGCCGCATTGCGTCGCGTCGAGCGGCTCGTCGACCGCCGTGACGATGGTGGCGACGGTGATCTGCGGCGCCGGCCGGGCGAGGTTGTAGCCGCCGCCGGGGCCGCGCACGCTCGAGACGAGGCCGGCGCGGCGCAGCTTGCCGAAGAGCTGCTCCAGGTAGGAGAGCGAGATGTGCTGGCGCTCGCTGATGGCCGCGAGCGTCACCGGGCCGCGGCTCTGCCGCAGCGCGAGGTCCACCATCGCGGTCACCGCAAACCGGCCCTTGGTCGTGAGTTTCATTGGATGCCCTCGAATACCCGATAAACGGACTCAAGTATACCTAAATCCGACTTAATCAGTCAACTACTTGGGATTCGCGCTCCAGGCGGGCGAGCTTCTCGTTCAGCGCGGCGAGCGCGCGCTCGAGCTCCTCGGAATGCGCGACCAGGCTCTGAATGGCCTTGGCATAGGGATCATCCTGCTCCGCCACCACGGCATAAGCGGCGAAGCGCGCGTCCTTCTCCGCGTCCTTGCCCTCGACGATGCGGCCGGGGATGCCGACCACGGTCGCCCCGGCGGGCACTTCCTTCACCACCACGGCGTTGGAGCCGATCCGCGCGCCGGCGCCGACGGTGAACCCGCCGAGCACCTTCGCGCCCGCCCCGACGACCACGCCCTCGCCGAGCGTCGGATGGCGCTTCGTGCCGCGGTAGAGCGAGGTGCCGCCAAGGGTCACGCCCTGGTAGATCGTGCAGCCGTCGCCGACCTCCGCGGTCTCGCCGATCACCACGCCCATGCCGTGGTCGATGAACACGCAGCAGCCGATCTTCGCGCCCGGGTGGATCTCGATCCCGGTCAGCCAGCGCCCGAGGTGCGAGCTTGCGCGGCCGAGCCAGCGCATGCCGCGCAGCCAGAACCAGCGCGCGAGCTTGTGCATGTAGATGGCGTGCAGCCCGGGATAGCAGGTGAGCACCTCCCAGGACGAGCGGGCCGCCGGGTCACGCTCCAGGATGCAGGCGATGTCGGCGCGCAGCTTCTTGAACATGGAGGCGATTTTATGGGTTTCCGACTATTTTAGTAAGGCTTTCAGCAGGCCGCGCAGGATGTTCACCTCCTCGCGCTCGAGCGCCGGGACGCGGGAGAAGAGCCGCCGCCAGCGCTCGCGCAGCCGCGAGCCCGGGGCCATGAACCCGCTCGCCAGGGCGGCCTCCTCCAGGTGCCGGTACAGGCCCTCGAGGTCCTCCACCGTGGCGCGCTTCTCCACGCGCGAGAACGGCATCGTCGGATCGACGCACATGTGCAGCTCGTAGGCGACCACCTGCACCGCCTGCGCGAGGTTGAGCGAGCTGAACTCGCGGCTCGCCGGGATGTGCACCAGGAACTGGCAGGCGAACATCTCCTCGTTGGTGAGGCCGGCGGCCTCGTTGCCGAACACGAACGCCACGTCGCCCTCGGTCTCCACCGCGCGCAGGGCGGCGCTGCGCACGTCGAGCACCTGCGGCGACCACTCGCGCTGGCGCGCCGACAGGGCGAAGGCGGCCACGCAATCGGATATGGCGCCATTCAGATCCGTGAAGATTTTTGCGTTCTCCAGGACATCCCCGGCGTTGGTCGCCATCCACTCGGCCTCCGGCGCGGGGAAGCGCTCGGGCGCGACGAGGCGCAGGTCCGACAGGCCCATGGCCTTCATCGCGCGCGCGGCGGCGCCGATGTTGCCGGGATGACTCGGCCGGCACAGCACGATCCTGATCATGGGGCACTAGAATACGCGGCCAATGCATCCCATGCTCAACATCGCGGTGCGCGCGGCGCGCCGCGCCGGCTCGATCATCAACCGCGCCTCGCTCGACGGCGGCGGCCTGAAGGTGCGCTCGAAGCAGGCGCGGGACTTCGTCACGCAGGTCGACGACGCCGCCGAGCAGGCGATCCTCGACGTGGTGCGCAAGGCCTACCCGGCGCACGGCGTGCTCGCCGAGGAGTCGGGCGCGAGCGCCGGCGACGGGGAGTACGTCTGGATCATCGATCCGCTCGACGGCACCACCAACTTCATCCACGGCTTTCCGCAGTACTGCGTCTCGATCGGCGTGCAGCGCCGCGGCGCGGCCGCGCACGCGGTGGTCTACGACCCCGCGCGCAACGAGCTCTTCACCGCCTCCAAGGGCGGCGGCGCCTTCCTCAACGACCGTCGCATCCGCGTCTCGAAGTGCGCGCGCCTGGACGAGGCGCTGGTCGGCACCGGATTCCCGTTCAAGGAGCTCTCCCGGCTCGACCTGTATACGAAGCAATTGAGAACCTTGATGCAAGGCAGCGCCGGCGTGCGCCGCGCGGGTTCGGCGGCGCTCGACTTCGCGTACGTCGCCTGCGGACGGCTCGACGCGTTCTGGGAAATGGGCCTGTCGGCCTGGGACATGGCCGCCGGCGCGCTCCTGGTGCAGGAGGCCGGCGGGCTGGTCGGCGATCTCGAAGGCGAGCAGTCGTACCTGGAATCGGGCGACGTGTGCGCGGCCACGCCGAAGGTGTTCGCCGCGCTGCTCGAGGCGCTGCGCGGCTAGCTTGCTCCGCAAGTCCCTCCTCGCCGCCGTTCTCGCCGCTTCGTCGCTCCCCGTCCTCGCCCAGGCGAAGCTGCCCTCGCTCGCCGAGCTCGAGGCGGCCGGGGCGGTGATCGGCGAGATCCACATCCGGCCGCAGAACATCTTCGACCTCGAGGACCCGAGGGAGAACAACCGCCTCTTCCGCTTCGCCAACCTGCTGCACATCACCACGCGCGAGACCCCGATCCGGCGCGCGCTGCTCTTCAAGAAGGGCGACTGGCTCTCGGTGCGTCGCATCGACGAGACCGAGCGCCTGCTGCTCGCAAACCGCTACCTCTACAGCGCCGAGATCCGGCCGGTCGCCTACGAAGGCGGCGTCGTCGATCTGGAAGTGGTCACGCGCGACACCTGGTCGCTCAAGCCCGACATCAGCATCGGGCGCGAAGGCGGCGTCACCAGCGGCAGCTTCGGCATCGAGGAGGAAAACCTCCTCGGCACGGGGATCAGCCTCAGCGTGACTCGCGTGCGCGAGGTCGACCACACCGGCACGCAGTTCCATATCTCGGACAAGCACGCGCTCGGCCCCTGGACCGGGGTCGACTACGCGTTCTCGGACCTCGACACCGGCGAGAACCACAGCTTCTCGCTGAGCCAGCCGTTCTACGCGCTCGACGTGCGCTCGGCGGCCGGGTTCTCCGTCGGGCACAACAAGGGCATCGCGTCGGTATACCGTGCCGGCTCGGTGGTCGGCGAGTACCAGCAGACGGTCGACAGCTTCGAGGCGTTCGGGGGCTGGTCGACCGGCCTCGTCGAGGGCTGGACCAACCGTTTCTCGGCGGGCATCAGCCACCAGGCCAACGACTACGCGCTCGACCCGACGCGCACCGCCCCGGAGGCGCTACCCGAGGACGTGACCCTCACCGGCCCGTTCCTGCGCTACGAGCTCATCCAGGACGACGTGCGCAAGCTGCAGAACTTCGACCTGATCGAGCGGCCCGAATTCTTCTCGCTCGGCCTGCAGACGAGCCTCCAGGTCGGCCGCGCGATGGAGGGACTGGACTCGACGCGCGATGCGTGGCTCTACAACTTCAGCGTCAGCGACGGCACGCACCGGAAGCAAGAGCACATCCTGCTCGCCTCGGCTTCGGTGAGCGGGCGGCGCGACGAGCTCGCGCACCGCCAGCAGATCAATGGCAGCGTGCGCTACTACCGGCGCCAGGCGCGCGACGCGCTGTTCTACGCCTCGCTCTCGGGGGCGGTCTCGAAGAGCCCGGACATCTCCGACGTGCTGCAGCTCGGCGGCGACAGCGGGCTGCGCGGCTATCCCCTGCGCTACCAGACCGGCGACCAGCGGGTGCTGCTCACCCTCGAGCAGCGCGTCTACACCGACTGGTATCCCTTCCGCCTGTTCCGGGTCGGCGGCGCGATGTTCTACGACGTCGGGCGCGCCTGGGGCGGCGTCTTCGGCCAGGGCGACGCGAACCCGGGCTGGTTGAGCGACTTCGGCATCGGCCTGCGCATCCTCAGCACCCGTTCCGCGTTCGGCAACGTGATCCACGCCGACCTCGCCTTCCCGGTGCAGACCGGCCCGGGCATCGAGTCGGTGCAGTTCCTGTTCAAGACCCGCACCAGCTTCTGAGGATAATGGGCGGGTGATCTGGCTCGCCCTAAGCGCGGGAATGGTCGTCGCCATCGCCGGCCTGTGGTGGTTCGCGTGGCTGCGCCGCAAGCACAAGCCCCCGAAGCCGAGCCAGCCCTACCGGGAGTGGAAGGACTAGCCGAACGTTGGAGGCAGCCATGATCGAGCGCATAGCGGAGCTCGTGAACCGCGACCCGGCGATCCAGCGCTGGGGCCGGCACATGAACGAGACCTTCATGGTCGAGGTCGGCGACACGCAGCACCTGCTCACCGTGCGCGCCGGGCGCATCGAGCGGCACGAGACCGGTCCTTTCGTGATGCGCCCGTGGCGCTTCGCCGTGCGCGCGCGCCGCGAATGCTGGGAGAAGTTCTGGCGCAACCCGCCCGAGCCCGGCTGGCACGAGCTCTTCGCGCTGCTGCGCCGGGGAGACGTGGCGTTCGAGGGGGATCAGCGCGTGCTGATGGCATATCTCCTGTACCTCAAGCTCGTCCTCGCCTCGCCGAGGAACGCATGAGGATCGAGCCGATCACCGGGCGCTACGCCCACCTGGAGATCGACGGCCGGGAGCACCGCCTCTACTTCGAGGAAGCGGGACAAGGCATCCCGCTCCTGTGCCTGCACACCGCCGGCTCCGACGGCCGGCAGTACCGCGCGGTGCTGAACGATCCCGAGATCACGCGGCGCTTCCGCGTCATCGCCTTCGACATGCCCTGGCACGGCAAGTCCTCGCCGCCCGCCGGCTGGGAAAAGGAGGACTACCGACTCACCACCGCCTCGTACGCCGGAATGATCGTGCATGTGGCGAAGGCGCTGGGCCTCGAGCGCCCGGTGGCGATGGGCTGCTCGATCGGGGGGCGCATCGTGCTCGAGCTCGCGCTGCGTCATCCGCGGGAGTTCCGCGCGCTGATCGGACTGCAGTCGGGCGCCTTCGTCGAGCGCTACTACGATGCGAGCTGGCTCGACCACCCCGAAGTGCACGGCGGGCGCGCCTGCGGCGCGGTGGCCTACGGCCTCATGTCGCCGCTGAGCCCGAGCTCGGAAGTGTGGGAGACGACGTGGCACTACATGCAAGGCGGGCCTGGCGTGTTCACCGGCGATCTCTACTTCTACCAGGTCGACGGCGACATCCGCGCGCGCATCGAGGCGATCGACACGCGCGCCTGCCCGCTGTATCTCCTCACCGGCGAGTACGACTATTCCGCCTCCCCGCGCGACACCGAGGCCGTGGCCGCGCGCGTGAAAGGCGCGAAATTCACGGTGATGAAGGGGCTCGGCCACTTCCCCATGAGCGAGAACCCGCAGGCCTTCCTCGGCTACCTGCGGCCGGTTCTCGAGGAGATCCTTACAGCCCCGCCGGCCGCCGCCGGTTGATCGGGTATTGCCCTGGCGTATCACGCAAGGGCTGGACGAGCAGCTGGTCGAGGCGCAGGTCTTCCGCGGAGCGGAAGGCGTCGACGCCGAGCGCCATCGCGTCGTGCCCGAGGCGCGGCTGCGCCCGGTAAGTGCCGAACAACCGGTCCCAGCAGGGCAGGTTGAAGCCGAAGTTGCTGGAGGACTCGTCGTAGACCACGGAATGGTGGACCCGGTGCATGTCGGGCGTGACGACGAGCCAGCGCAGCCACCGCTCGGCGCCGGCGGGCAGCGAGGCATTGGCATGGTTGAACATCGCGGTGGCGTTCAGCAGCACCTCGAACACGAGCACGGCGACCGGCGGCGCGCCGATGGCCGCCACGGCGGCGCATTTGAGCAGCGTGGAGACCAGGATCTCGACCGGATGGAAGCGCGTGCCCGTCGTGACGTCGAAGTCCTGGTCGGCGTGGTGCACGCGGTGCAGCCGCCACAGCGTCGGCACGGCGTGGAACATGACGTGCTGGAAATAGACGACGAGATCGAGCAGGACGATGCCGATCGCGAAGGCGAGCCCCGCGGGCAGCGGCGCCACGCTCAGGAACCCCCAGCCGTGCGCCTCGGCGGCGACCGCGACGCCGACCACGGCGCCGGGCGCGAAGACGCGCAGGAGCAGCACGTCGAGCGCCAGCAGGCCGAGGTTGTGGGGCCAGCGCTCGCGGCGCGAGTACGCGTTCCTGCGCCGGGGCGCTGCGAGCTCCCAGAGCGCCACCGCCGCGAACACCGCGGCGAAGGCGCCCAGCCGGATCCATGCTTCGCCTTGCACGATAATGCCCTTTCGCGCGCCGCCGGTGGGCGACAGTATTCAAGTAATCGATTGAATAGTAGAATCAAGGGAGCGCCATGTCAACGAATCCGAAGCGCGATGTCTTCGCGAGCCTCGCCCGGGTGGGGACGGCCCTCTCCAGCCCGACGCGCATCGAGTACCTGGAGCTCCTCGCCCAGGCCGAGCGCAGCGTCGAGCAGCTGGCCGGGCTGACCGGCACCACCGTCGCCAACACCTCGCAGCACCTGCAGAAGCTGCGCCAGGCGGGGCTGATCGTCGGCCGCAAGGAGGGCCTGTACGTCTTCTACCGGCTCGCCGGGGACGAGGTCGTCGGCATGCTCTCGGCCATGAGCCGCGTGGGCGAGGCCTACGTGGCCGACGTGGAGCGCATCGTGCGGCTCTACTTCGCCCGCAAGGACGAGCTCGAGCCGGTTCCCGCCCGCGAGCTCCTCGACCGGGCGCGCAAGGGCCTCGTGACCGTCCTCGACGTTCGCCCGCCCGAGGAGTTCGCGGCCGGCCACGTGCCCGGCGCCGTCAACATTCCGATCCACGAGCTCGAGAAGCGCATCAAGGAGCTCCCGAAGCGCCGGGAAGTCGTCGCCTATTGCCGCGGGCCCTACTGCCTGATGTCGTTCGACGCCGTCGAGAAGCTCAGGAAGAAAGGCTGGCGCGCCCGCCGGCTCGAGAACGGGCTTCCGGAATGGCGCGCAGCGGGCCTGCCCGTAGCGCGCGATTGACCGGCGGCGGCTGGCGCGGGCCCGCCCGGTTCTTCAGGCGTTCTGGATCGCCACCGCGCGCGAGTTGAGGTACGCCTCGAGCGCCTCGGGTCCCCCCTCCGAGCCGTAGCCCGAGTCCTTGACGCCGCCGAAAGGCATCTCGGCCGAAGGCATCGCGGGCATGTTCATCCAGAGCATGCCCACTTCCAGCCGGCGCGCGAGCAGATCCGAGTTCTTGAGCGACTTCGTGAACGCATACCCGGCCAGTCCGTAGGGCAGCCGGTTCGACTCGGCGATCGCCTCCTCCAGCGTGTCGAACGGCCGGATCGCGGCCATGGGGCCGAAAGGCTCGTCGTTGAAGACCTTCGCGTCCTTCGGCACGTCGACAAGGATGGTCGGCTGCCAGAAGTTGCCGGCGTTGCCGATGCGGCTCCCGCCGGTGAGGAGCTTCGCGCCCTTCTTCACCGCGTCCTCGGTGAACGCGCTCATGGCGTCGATGCGGCGCGGATTGGCGAGCGGGCCCATCTGCGTGCCTTCCCCCAGGCCGTCGCCGACCTTCAGCGCCTTGGCGTGCTCGGACAGCGCCTGGGCGAAATCGCCGGCGATGGACTTGTGCACGAGGAAGCGCGTGGGCGAGATGCAGACCTGCCCCGCGTTGCGGAACTTCGCCGCCCCCGCCGCCTTGACGTCAAGCGCGATGTCGGCGTCGTCGCACACGATCACCGGCGCATGGCCGCCCAGCTCCATCGTGACGCGCTTCATGTGCTGGCCGGCGAGCGCCGCGAGCCGCTTGCCCACCGGGATCGAGCCGGTGAAGGTGACCTTGCGGATCACCGGGTGCGGGATGAGGTAGCTCGAGATCTCCGCGGGCGTGCCGTAGACGAGCTGTAGCACGCCGGGCGGGATGCCGGCATCGGCGAACGCCTTGACGAGCGCCGCCGGCGCCGCGGGCGTCTCTTCCGGCGCCTTGACGAGGATCGAGCAGCCCGCGGCGAGCGCGGCGCCAACCTTGCGCACCACCTGGTTGATCGGGAAGTTCCACGGCGTGAACGCGGCGACCGGCCCGACCGGGTCTTTCAGCACCATCTGGCGGATCGATACGTTCATTCGCGAGGGCACGATGCGCCCGTAGACGCGAAAGCCCTCTTCGGCGAACCATTCGATGATGTCGGCGGCGGCCAGCGTCTCGGCCTTCGCCTCCGCGAGGGGCTTTCCCTGCTCCTGGGTCAGGAGCGGCGCGATCTCGCCCGCGCGCTCGCGCACGAGCGCAGCGGCCTTGCGCATGATCTTGCTGCGCTCGGCGGGCACCGTGTCGCGCCAGGTTTCGAAGCCCCGGCGGGCCGCCTCGAGCGCGCGATCGAGGTCCGGGCGCCCGGCGTGCGCCACGCGCCCGATCTCCTTTCCGCTCGCGGGGTTCACCACCGGCAGCGTTTTGCCCTCTGCGGGCGGCTGCCATTTTCCGTCGATGAAAAGCTGAGTGTCGATGTATCCCATGGCGGTCCTCGGATTCTGGCGAAAGGCGATCCGCGCGATGTTAACCCGAACCTATAATTTCACGGTGAACGACGCCGCGCATACGCCGATGATGCAGCAGCGTTTTTTCTCTATGAGAAATCGCGCGATTTAGCGCAACCTACACTGCCACCTACACTGCTGCGCGGCGTACAAACATGGACAAGATTGGCCGCCGACGCTCCAACTTCCAGCAGCCTGCAATCGGTCAGCTCGAAGCGCTGGCTGGCAACCGTGGAATCCAGCGGATATAGACCAATTCGCTCATCAGCTCGATGATCGTCTGGGTAAGCACGACGGCGGGAACCACCGGAACCCCGCCGGGCACCGCAAGGGCGAGCGGCAGAATCACGAGCGAATTGCGAGTGGCGGCGCTGAACGCCACAGCCCTTGCGCCGCCGGTATCAAGGCGGGCGCCACGCGCGACGATCCAGCCGAGCAGGGGCGCGACGACGGCGTAGATGAGGTAAATCGGCGCTGCGATTAGCGCTGCGCCTGCCGCCTCTCCTATCTGCGGCATGACAGCGGCCAGCGCGAGGAAGAGCACCAGAGCCGTCGCCGGTACGGGCAGCACGCCGAGCGCCATCGATGCGCGCTTGCCGACGGCGGCGCGGGCAGCGTAGAGCTGCAAGGCCGCGGCCGCCAGAAGCGGCACGGCGATCAGCCACATAAAGGCGTGGATGAAAGGCTCCGGATGGACGAGACCGGACGCTTCTTCGCCCAGGAGCAGCCGCAGATAGATCGGCAGGAGCGCCATCTGCAACAGGAGGAGCGCCGGGGTCGCCGCGAGCAGCAGCTTGGCATCGCCGCGCCCGAGATGCGTAAACGTCACCACATAGTCGACACACGGGGTCAGCAGCACGAACAGCACCGCCAGCCGCAGCATCGGCTCGTCGGGAAGGAACTGCACCAGGATCGCCGTAAACAGCGGCATGACGATAAAGTTCGTCGCCAGCAAAGCGCCGAGAAAACGCACATTGCGCAGGGCTGATCCGAGTTCCATCAACGGCACCTGAAGGAACGTAACGAACAGCATGAACGCGAGCGCGGGATTGATTGCAACCTCCAACGCGGCGGCGTTCGGCACGCCAAAGCCGGCAAGCACCCCAAGGCCAATGGAACCGAGATAGATCGCGACCTGCCGCTCCTCGAGAGCGGCACGCGCTGTACTACTCACTTCCTCTTCCCGGGTTTGCGACCGATCAGGCAGTCTTCGAGCTGCACGCAGCCGCAGGCGAGGCCAAGCTCGATTGCGCGACGCATCTGCGCGGCGTGCTCCACGAGTCGCTCGAGCTCGCGCAGCTTGGTTTGAGCCAGCTCGCGCCAGCGCTCCCCCAGCTGGATGCCAGGATCGCCGGTGCTAAACAACGTTTTGATTTCGGCGAGCGAGAATCCGGCACGCTGCGCGAAGCCGAGAACCTCGATCATCCGCACGGTCTTTTCGTCGTAGCGCCGGCGGCCGTTCACGCGCGCGACTTTGGGAAGTATGCCGGCGTCTTCGTAGAAGCGCAGCGCCGAGGTACGGACGCCCGCCCTTCGCGCCGCCTCACCGATGCTCATTGCGCTCATTTGCATCCCCTTGACTTCAAGTCCACTTGAACATTTAGCCTTGCTGCGACTTCACTATTGGCTTTTGAAAGGACTTTGTCATGAAGCAAGTTGCTACCGAAACTCCTCCGCTCGCATGCGTGCCAGGCACCATTCCTCCCGCCGAGCGTGGCGCCCACTTCGCGCTCATCCGGCGGTTATTCGAGGAAGAGGGGCGGGAAAGGGCCGAGGTGCCGGGCGGATACAGGTTTCGCTTTCCAGCGTCGTCGTTCGACGCGCTCACGCGCTTCATATCCAACGAGCGGCGCTGCTGCCCCTTTCTAAGCTTCGAGTTGAGTGTCGAGCCGGCTGATGCCGGACTCTCGCTGAAGCTGACCGGCCCGGAAGGAACGCGCGAATTCCTCGACGCCGAGCTCTCGGCGTGCTAGCCGCAGCAAGCCGATTGCTTTGCCCGCACATCGAGCGGCGTCAGATCCTTGAGGATGGTGCAATCGGGCGCCTTATTGCCGGCGCACGTCCTGGTGCAGTCATCCACGAACCGGGCGAGCGTCCGCTCCAGCGTCATCAATTCGAGCATCTTCGCGCGTACGCCTTTCAGGTGTTCCGCGGCAATGTCGCGTGCCTCCGCGCAATCGCGCATCTTGTTGCGGCTGAGCGCCGCGAGGGACCGAATCTGTTCGATGGTAAAGCCGAACTCCCGGCAGCGTCGGATGAAGCCGATAAGCTGAGTGGCGGAGGCATCGTAGAGCCGATGGCCGCTCGAGCGGCGCCTGGCGCGCGGGATCAGGCCGATTTCTTCGTAATAGCGGATCGTCGGCACCGAACAGCCGGTCTGCTTCGCCAGCGCGCCGATCCGGACCGGCTCGCTCGTCTGGAGGGTGGTGTGCATGGCTCTTGTATCTCAAGTTACTTGAGGTTCTACAGTCTAGCGCATCTCAACCCGATGGACTCATGTCATGCGAATCTCCTACGTAGCAAGAACTCTGTGGACGCTGGCGCTTCTCCTGGCGTCAGGCTTGGCACTGGCTGGCCAGCCGAAGCCCTACGACGCCGACACCTTCAAAGCGGCCCAAGCGGCCGGCAAGCCAATCGTCGTGGAGATCCACGCCGATTGGTGCACGGAGTGCAAGATGCAGAACCGAATCCTCAACAAGCTGAGCGACCAGGCACCCTACAACGCTCTGGTGCGCCTGCGCGTCGATTGGGACAAGCAAAAGGACGTCGTAAAGCACTTCAAGGCGAGAAGACAAAGCACCCTGGTCGTGTTCAAGGGCGACAAGGAACTCGGCCGCGCGGTAGCAATTACCAGCGAGGACAAGCTCCGCGCGCTGGTTGACAAGGCCCTCTAGCTCACGTGGGAGCCGCTCTGCTCGGGCTGCTGGCAGGAGCGCTGACAACGCTCTCGCCGTGCATTTTGCCGATATTGCCGATCGTGCTGGTTGGCGCAATGGGCCAGCATCGCTATGCGCCGCTCGCCTTGGTAGCAGGGCTCGTCCTGGCTTTCACGAGCCTGGGGCTGATGATCTCCGGAGCGGCCTGGGCGCTGAATCTTCCAGATGGCATGGTGAGGACGGCCGCCGCTGTCCTGCTGATTCTCTTCGGCCTGACCCTGTTGAGCACCCTGCTTAAGCAGCAGTTCGCAACGCTCACGGCGCCGCTCTCGGGAGCCCTCAACAACATCTCGTCGCGCTTCTCGCCGCAGGGCCTGCAGGGCCAGTTTCTTCTGGGCGCACTTCTCGGTGCCGTCTGGACACCCTGCTCTGGTCCGACGCTCGGTGCCGCGATCACGCTGGCCGCCAGCAGCGACACGCTGCCCAAGTCGGCGCTCATCATGGCCATGTTCAGCGTCGGAGCGAGCGTTCCGCTGCTGGCCGTCGCCTATGGCTCACGCCAGACTTTGAAGTCGCGCCGGGCGAGTCTCGAGGCAATTGGCCGGATCGCCAATCCGGTTCTCGGTGCCGTACTCGTGTCCTTCGGGGTATTGATCCTGCTTGGCTACGACCGTGCAATCGAGGCGGCGCTTGTAGACGCGATGCCCGATTGGCTTCTTCAACTCACGACGAGGTTTTAACGGATGAAACAAGCAATGACCTATATCGGTCTCGCGGGCGCTTGCACGGCATGCTGCGCGGTGCCGCTGCTGCTGCCCATCCTCGGCGCCAGCGCCATCAGCGCCGCATGGCTAAACTATGAGCTGCCCCTTGGTCTGGGGGCGCTCTTCGTGCTGAGCGCGCTTGCAATTGGCATCAGTCGCCAAAGGAAAGCGAAACTCGCCGCGAGCGGAACATGCGGATGCAGCGGCAAAGCCAGCGCAGGCCGATGAGCCAACCGGTGCTCGAATCCGTGCTCACATGCCCGAAGTGCGGGTTCGCCCGAGCCGAAACCATGCCGACCGATGCATGCGTCTTCTTCCATGTCTGCAGCGCGTGCAATACCCGGCTCGCGCCACGCGCCGGCGATTGCTGCGTCTTCTGCAGCTATGGGGACGTGCCGTGTCCCCCTATCCAGGAGCGGGGCCGCTGCTGCCAATAAGCCGCCGGATCTAGGCGCCCTGCCCCATGTTCATCATCAATCCACCGTCCAGTACGTAGGTCTGGCCGGAACGCGATCAGTCCGTCCGTTGGCCCCTCATCCATAACCGGGCCACCAGCGTGATGATTTGCAGCGACTCCTGACTACCGCCTGCAATGCCCTTCTCGAAATCGCCTTCGGCGACCGCCATTCGGTTCGTTACGTGCGCAAGGCAGACTACCGGCTTCTGTCTTGCTTCGGCGAAAGCATAAAGAGCAGCCGCCTCCATCTCGACGGCCATGATGCCCAACTCGCGGCATTGCGCCACGGCCGATGCCGTTTCCCGAAATGGCGCGTCGGTCGTCCAGGTGGCGCCGCGGTACACCGCCTCGGCGAGCTCCGCGAACGCGCCGTCGACGGCCGACATAATACTCGGCGACGCGTAGCTGAAGTCTGTCGGCGGAAGGTAGTGGTAACTAGTCCCTTCGTCGCGCAACGCCTTGTCGATGAGAATGAAATAAGGCGGTTCGGCCACTTCAGCAATCTGCCCTGCCGATGTCACGCTAATCAGCAGCTCACAGCCGGAGGCGAACAACTCTTCGGCGACAAGGACGGCAAATGAGCCTCCCACCGCGCCTCCGACAATGCCAAAGCGCTCCTCATCGCCTCCGAAGGTGAAAAGCTCGGTGTGGTAGCACGCCCACTGCGGAAGGCGCTCTGCGCGATTCGCAGCGACGAGCGAGCGTACGATGTCCCCATCGGGATCGAGTATGCAGACTGGCGGAACATTTGCTCGTGTAAGAGCTTTCTGCCGCCTGGCTTCCCGAAGGAGGTTTTCGGGCGTAAAGACGGACGGCTCGTCGTATTGCTTGCTTGAGAGTATCGGCGGCGTTGGCATTGGAATTGTGGATTCTAGGGTCGGCGAATCCATGCCGCCCCTTACCATGGCTTCGTCAGCGTAAGGCTTGTGGTGGCCCTGAGGAATCCACTGTCACGCTGTACCGCGCGTGGAGCTGCTTCCATCGCTCAGTAAGCAATTCGGCTGCTTGCTCGACATGTTGAACGGTCGTATTGCGGCCGAGCGACAAACGGACCGGGCCTACCGCATGGACCGGATCAACTCCGATGGCGAGAAGCGAAGCGCATGGGGCGTCCGACCCAGAGTGGCACGCAGACCCCGTAGACGCGGCGATCTGCGGTATCGCATCCAACAATCGGCCACCATGCACGCTGGGAAAACTGACAAACAGCGTATTGGGCAGCCGCTCCGTCGGGTGACCGTGGAGGATAAGACCTTCGACACCTATCCGCAGCTTCTCCAGCAGGTGGTCCCGCAGTCCGCGAAGCTGCATCTGAAGGGACACGAGATCGCGCTGGGCGATCTCGCACGCCTTGCCTAGGGCGACGATGCCGGCGACATTCTCGGTGCCCGGGCGCAGTCCGCGCTCGTGTCCCGCCCCAGATAGCAGTCTCTCAAACGCCGTGCCGTTTCGAATATAGAGAGCACCTATTCCCGTTGGCGCGTAAGCCTTGTGGCCGGCAATGGTGAGCAGATCGACGCCGAGCGCCTCGACATCCACGGGGATCTTGCCAATCGTCTGCGCGGCATCTGTATGAACAACGGCCCCCTTCTTTTTTGCGAGCCGCGAGATCTCCGCGATAGCTTGCACGGTTCCAATTTCGTTGTTCGCGTGCATGACCGTGACCAATGCCGGCCCCTCTCCCAGCGCACGATCTACGTCTTCCGGCCGGACACGGCCGTCCGTAGCGACGGGAATGCGCGTTACCTGTAGTCCTTGCCGTTCGAGCAGCAGGCAGGTCTCGGCGGTCGCAGGGTGCTCGAAGGTGGAGGTGACGATGTGGCGGCGATCAGGCTGTGCCAGCACGACGCCTCGGAGGGCCATGTTCGTCGCCTCCGTCCCACCCGAGGTGAACACGATCTCCTTCGGAGCAGCGCCGATGAGATTCGCCACTTGGCCGCGGCCAGCCTCAATGGCCTCGTGCGCGCGGCGTCCCGCCGCGTGCGAGCTGGACGGGTTGCCGTAACACTCCCGTAGAAACGGGAGCATTGATTCGAGTACTTCCGGCATGACCGGTGTAGTCGCGTTGTAGTCGAGATAGATCATCGAGCGTTTGCTTCCTTGCTCCACGCCTCCATGCCTCCGCGGAGCACCTTAACGTCGTCAACGCCTCTCGCGCGCAGGATGCCGGCCGCCTGGGCCGACCTCTTGTCCGTCCTGCAGACGATGACCACAGGCGGCGTACAAGTGCCCAAGTCGCGCCATACGGCCGACAGCTTCCCGAGAGGAACATTGATCGCCCCCTCGATATGCTTCAACGGTCCATCGAACTCGTCTGGCTCCCGGACGTCCACGATGACGGGCCGCTGGCCGGTCGCCAGGCTTGCCTTCAGATCCTGCAAAGATACGTATACTTGGGGATGCTGCCTCAGCCGTCGTATGAGGCGCGGAACGAACACGACGAGCGCCAACGCCGCGAGCCCGAGCGCCCCGTACCGAAGTGCGTCGCCATGTCCTTCCATTGCCGCCCTTCCCGCATAGCCCAGCCAAGCGTATGCGGCTGTTCCGGGGACCATGCACGCGAGCGTTGCAAGCACGTACTGAGAAAGCGGGATGCGGGTAAGGCCCAAGGCGTAGTTCAGCAGATTGAACGGCACGAGCGGCACGAGGCGGGTCAAGGCGACGAAGCGCCAGCCTTCCGCCTCCACGCCAGAAAGAATCCGTTTGAGGCGGCCCTGCGCTCTTGCGGCAATCCAGTCGCCGGCTACAAATCGCGCGAAGAGAAACGCCACCGTGGCACCGAGGGTACCGCCCGCGAGATTCCAGACGGTTCCCCATAGCGGTCCGAACAGAATGCCGCCGGCGAGGCCGAAAATCGACCCCGGGAAGAACAGGACCGTCGCGAGCGCAAATGCGCCGACGAAGATCAAGGGACCGCGCCATCCGAGCTGCCCGATCGTGGCCTCGATAGCGGCTGGGTCCAGAGGCACCCCGAACAGCCACCAGCCGAGCGCAGCCCCGGCGAGAACGACAGCGAGCAGCATGCTGCGCAAAAAAATGCCGCGGCTCATGAAACTAGGCCGCCTTGCGCCGATTGATGGGGTACTGGCCCGGGGTATTCTGAAACGGCTGGATGAGCAGGTGGTCGAGCCGCAGATCCTCCGGCGCGCGGAACGCGTCGACGCCGATGGTCATGGCGTCGTGCCCGAGCCTCGGCTGCGCGCGGTAGGTGCCGAAAAGCCGATCCCACCACGGCAGGTTGAAGCCGAAGTTGCTCGACGACTCGTCGTAGAGCACCGAGTGGTGAACCCGGTGCATGTCCGGCGTGACGACGAGCGCGCGGACCCACCGCTCCGCCCACGTCGGCAGCGAGGCGTTCGCGTGGTTGAACATCGCAGTCGCGTTGAGCAGCACCTCGAACACCAGCACCCCCACGGCGGGCGCGCCGATGGCCGCGACGGCGGCACACTTGATGACGGTCGAGATCAGGATCTCGACCGGATGGAAGCGCGTCCCGGTGGTGACATCGAAGTCCTGGTCGGCGTGATGCACACGATGGAGCCGCCACAGCGTCGGCACCGCGTGAAACATGACGTGCTGGAAGTAAATGACGAGATCGAGGAGCACGACGCCGATCGGCACAGCTGCCCACCATGGCAGAGACACGGCATTGAGCAAGCCCCAGCCGCGCTCTTCGGCGGCCAGCGCCACGCCGATCACCGCCCCCGGCGCAAGCAGGCGCACTACGATCACATCGACGAGGAGCAGCCCTAGGTTGTGCGGCCACCGTGCGAGACGCGCGTAGACCACCTTCCTGCGCGGAGCGGCCAGCTCCCATAGCGCCACTGCGCCGAAAACCGCGGCGAAGGCCGCCAGCCGTATGAGCGCTTCTCCTTCCACGATAATGCTCCTGTGCTCAGACTGGACGTAGCGGACGGATTCCGCTACTATTCAACTGTTCGCTTGAATACTAGAACGAGCCCCAAGCCGGTGTCAACCAATCCGAAGCGCGACGTGTTTGCAAACCTCGCCCGGGTGGGTACGGCCCTGTCGAGCCCTACGCGCATCGAGTACCTCGAGCTGCTCGCGCAATCGGAGCGAAGCGTCGAGCAACTCGCCACCATGACCGGTACGACAGTCGCCAACACATCACAGCACCTACAGAAACTGCGCCAGGCAGGACTCATCGTCGGCCGCAAGGAGGGTCTGTATGTGTTTTACCGGCTTGCCGGCGACGAGGTCGTCGAGATGCTTTCGGCCATGAGCCGCGTCGGCGAGACCTATGTGGCGGAGGTGGAGCGGATCGTCAGGATCTATTTTGCTCGCAGGGACGAGCTCGAGCCGGTCCCGGCCAAGGAACTGCTCGACCGCGCGCGCAAGGGTCTGGTCACCGTACTGGACGTACGCCCGCCGGAGGAATACGCCGCGGGCCATGTGCCGGGGGCCATCAATATCCCGGTGCACGAGCTGGAGAAGCGCATGAAGGAGCTGCCGAAGCAGCGGGAGGTCGTCGCGTATTGCCGCGGCCCCTACTGCCTGATGTCTTTTGAGGCCGTTGAAAAGCTAAGGAAGAAGGGCTTGCGCGCCCGGCGGCTCGAGAACGGCCTGCCCGAATGGCGCGCTGCCGGCCTCCCGGTGGACCGCCAAGGCCAAGCCTGATCAGCGCGCCGGCTGCAAGGCGATGATTGCCATACCAACCAGCGCGATACCCGCCCCCGCAACATCCCAGACGCTGGGCCGCATACGCTCCACCGCCCATAGCCGGGCGATCGCCGCACCAATATAAACGGCACCATAGGCGGCATAGGTGCGGCCGGCCGCCGAAGGATGCAGCGTCAGGAGAAACGCGAAGAGCGCGAGGCTCGCCGCAGCCGGGGCGAGCAGCCAGGCGCTGCCGCCTTTGCGGACCCACAGATAGACGAGATAGCAGCCGCCGATCTCGGCGGCGGCTGTCACGACGAAGAGGCCAAAGGCGGTTGCGAGCGCGCTCATTTGTCGGCCTGGGCGGCGTGGATGAGCTCGCCGAGAATCCCGCAGTCCGCGACCCGCTGCCCGCTCGCACATTGTGCGCTGAGCGCTGTAAGCCGCGCCTCGAGCGCCTCAAGGGCAGCCCGCTTCGCCCGCACTTTCTCCAGGTGCCCGCGAACCAGGGAATCCACTTCGTCGCAGGACACGGAGGCCTCCTCTGACAAATCGATCAACCGCTTGATCTCCGCGAGCGGCATGTCAAGCGACCGGCAATGACGCACGAAATTGAGCCGCTCGAGGTGCTGCGGGCTGTAGGCGCGATACCCCGAGGCGGTACGCGCCGGCGCCTCCAGAAGGCCTTCCCGCTCGTAGTACCGCACAGTCTGAACGTCGACGCCCGCCTGGCGGGCCAGATCACCGATTCGCATCGTAGGTTGACCCTGTAGTCCCTATAGGGTTTCAAATGGCGCCATGAGCGCAAGCTGCTGCAACGTTCCTCCACCTCCCGGGCGCAACCTATCCTACCGCCGCGTGCTGTGGATTGCGCTGGTCGCCAACCTTGCCATGTTCGGCGTGGAGCTCGCGGCCAGCTGGTGGTCCGGGTCTTCCGCCCTCGCCGCGGATGCCGCCGACTTCCTGGGCGACTCGGCCAACTATGCCTTCAGCCTGGGCGCCATCGCCCTCGGCGGTGCATGGGTTTCGCGCGTGGCCCTTTTGAAGGGCGGCGCGATGTCGCTCTACGGCATTGGAGTTCTGGCTTACGCCGGCTGGCGCGCCTGGCTAGGCGTACCGCCGGACGCCCGGACGATGGGCGCCATCGGGTTGCTCGCGCTTCTCGTCAACGCCGGCGTGGCGGTCATGCTGTATCGCTACCGCAATGGCGACGCGAACATGCGCTCGGTTTGGCTCTGCACGCGGAACGATGTCATCGCCAATTTCGCCGTGATCGCGGCAGCGGCCGGCGTGTTCGGCAGCGGGACCGTGTGGCCGGACGTAGCGGTGGCCGGGTTGCTCGCCGTACTTGGTCTTACGTCCGGGCGTGTGGTGATGCGGCAGGCATTCGCGGAGCTGCGCGGCGCAGTGTAGCCTTGCCGGGTGGACACCGACCAGGCCCTCCGACCCGAACAGCCTGCCCAGCGCAACCGGTTCGACCGTATGGAATGGGCCGGCGCCTTCGGCGATCTCGGCACCCTCATCCCGTTCGTCGTCGCCTACCTGAGCGTCCTCAAGATGGACCCGTTCGGCGTGCTGCTTGCTTTTGGCGCCGCGATGCTCGTATGCGGGTTCTACTACCGCACGCCGATGCCGGTGCAGCCTATGAAGGCAATCGGCGCAGTGGCCGCTACGCAGGCCGCACAGTCCCTCGTCATCACCCCGGCAGCCATCTATGGCGCTGGCCTGGTAACTGGTCTTATCTGGCTGGTGCTCGGGATGACAGGCGCCGCGCACCGCGTCGCTCGACTGGTACCCCGGCCGGTCGTAGTAGGGATCGTGCTCGGACTTGGCATGGGCTTCATGCTCGAAGGCATCCGCATGATGTCGAGCGGCTGGCTCATGGGCGCCGTCGCGCTGGCCGGGACCCTTTTGCTGCTGACGAACCGGACGATTCCGGCGATGTTCCTGCTTCTCGTCTTCGGCGCAGTCGCCGGGGCGATAGAGGATCCCGAGGCGCTGCGGCTCCTTGTGGCCACGTCGGCCGAGTTTCGCGCGCCTTCGTTTGCGCTAGGGCAGCTTACGTGGCATGACCTGATGGTCGGAGCAGTGTTCCTCGCCTTGCCGCAGCTGCCGCTTACCCTCGGCAACGCCATCATCGCCATCCGGGACGAAAACAACCGCCTGTTTCCGGACCGGCCCGTAAGCGAGAAGCGCCTGGCGGTCTCCACGGGCGTCATGAACGTGGCGGGCGCCGCGGTCGGCGGCGTGCCCATGTGTCACGGCGCCGGCGGCATGGCGGGCCACGTGGCGTTCGGCGCGCGCACCGGCGGTGCGCTCGTCATCCTCGGAATCGTGCTTGTCGTACTGGCGTTCTTCTTCAGCGGCTCGGTCGTGGCGCTGTTCGGACTCTTCCCGCCGGCGATCCTTGGCGTAATCCTTTTCATCACCGGCGGGCAGCTCGCGCTCGGCTCGTGCGATTTCTCGAAAGACAAGGCCGAGCGCTTCGCCACGCTGGTTACAGCGGGATTTGCGATCTGGAACGTGGGAATCGCGTTCATCGCCGGCTTCCTGCTCTGCCTTGCCGCCCGCCGCGGCCTGCTGCGCCTGTAGTTACCGCGCTGTCGCCCTACATGGGCGGCGGCAATCCCTCATGTCCGGTTCTTATGCTTCACGATTAGGTCCAGAAGCCGCGCGTTGACGGTCATGAGCGCTTCAAAATAGCGCTCTTCGCGGAAGAGCGGCGCCAATCCGGCATAGGCTTCCGGCTTCTTAAGCTCACGATCAACGGATTCCAAGCCCTTGCCAGGCATGACCTGGAATTCACGATCGCGCACTGCCAGCACAACGAAGATGCTGCGCTCGGGTACGAGGTGCCGTTCTCTCTTCCAGCGCTGTCCCAATCGCTCCGTATAGTCCTCGATCTCTTCGGGCTTGGTAGTTTCTGCAATCACCACAATGACGCGCACACCGGTTCGGTCGAAAGTCTCCTCGGCCGAGCGCGACAGCGCCCGGCCCTCCTCCCCCGACAAAACACCCACTTCATCGCTCAGCGTGCGCAGCAACGGCGGGAGCGGCCGAAGTTGCTGTGCCGACGCGACCAGCGCGTAGGAGAGTAGGAGGCCGCCCAGGACCGCCGGACGCATCATTCCTGGCGATGGAACAATCGATACAGAACCGGCAGCACCAATAGGGTAAGAATCGTGGAGGAAAGGATGCCGCCGATAACGACTGTAGCGAGCGGCCTCTGTACCTCCGCCCCGGCGCCGGTATTGAGGGCCATGGGCAGGAAGCCGAGGCTGGCGACGAGCGCGATCATGAGGACCGGGCGCAAGCGCACAAGCGTGCCTTCCACGATGGCCGGCTCGAGTCCCATACCCTCCCTTCTCAAATCACGTATAGCAGCGACGATCACCAAGCCGGTCAGGACCGCCACGCCGGACAAGGTAATGAAGCCGATGCCCGCAGAGATGGACAACGGAATGTCCCGCAGCCAGAGCGCGAGCACGCCACCGGTCAGCGCCAGGGGTACGCCGCTGAATACCAGTGCCGCATCCTTGGCTGAGCCGAAAGTCATGAACAGCAGCCCGAAGATCAGCAGCAGAGACACCGGCACGACGACCTGCAGGCGCGCGGCTGCCGAGGCGAGCTGCTCGAAGGTGCCGCCGTAGTCGAGCCAGTAGCCCTCGGGCACCTTGATGCCCGCGTCTATCCGTTCGCGTGCTTCGCCGACGAACGAGCCCAGGTCGCGGCCACGCACGTTGGCCGTGACGACGGCGCGCCGCTTGCCATTCTCGCGACTCACCTGGTTGGGCCCGGGGGCCGTTTCGAGGCGCGCCACTTCGCCGAGCGTGACGTAACCCTTCCCCGGCAGGGAGATGGGCAGCCGCGCCAAAGCGTCCACGTCCTCGCGCATGCGCTCGGGCAGGCGCACGATCAGCTCGAAGCGCCGGTCGCCTTCGAAAACGTCGCCCGCCTCCTTGCCGCCCACGGCCACCTCGATGACTTCCTGCACCTCCGCGACGCTGAGGCCGTAGCGAGACACCCTTTGGCGATCGATCTTCACGGTAAGCACCGGAAGGCCGGTAATCTGCTCGACCTTGACGTCCGCCGCGCCGGGGATTCGTTCTAGCAACTCGGCGATCTGCTCGCCAGTCTCGAGGAGCATGTCGAGGTCATCGCCGAACACCTTGACCGCCACATCGCTGCGCACGCCCGAGATGAGCTCGTTGAAGCGCATCTGGATCGGCTGGGTGAATTCGTAGTTATTGCCCGGGATTTCGGCCACCGCCTTCTGGATGGCGGCGACTACATCATCTTTCGTGCGCGTCGGGTCCGGCCACTGATCGCGCGGCTTGAGCATTACGAAGTTGTCCGCGACATTCGGCGGCATAGGATCAGTGGCGATTTCGGCAGTGCCGATTTTTGCGAACACCTTGTCCACTTCCGGGAACGCCTTGATGCGTTCCTCCAGCGCCTGCTGCATCTCGATGGCCTGCGTCAGACTGGTGCCCGGAATGCGCAGCGCATGCATCGCGATGTCGCCTTCGTTCAGGCTGGGAATGAACTCGGCACCCATGCGCGTTGCCAGGAGCACGCTCAGCACGACGGCCACCCCGGCCGCCGCAAGCGTCGGTGCGGGATTGCGCAGTACCAGGGCTAGGGCTGGGCGGTAGCCCTTGCGCGCCCACACCATGGCGCGGTTCTCCTTCTCTTTCACGCGGCCGGTGACGAAAATCGCCACTGCCGCGGGAACAAAGGTCACCGAGAGAATCAGCGCGCCGAAAAGCGCCACGACCACCGTAAATGCCATCGGATGGAACATCTTTCCCTCGACGCCGGTGAGCGTGAAGATCGGAATGTTGACCAGCGCGACGACCAGCACGCTGACCAGGCTGGGCTTGAAAACCTCGCGTGTCGCCGCGAACACCACCTCGAGCCGCTCGCTGTGCTCGAGCAGCCGGCCGAGCCGGTGTTGCTCCAGCGCGAGCCGCCGCAGGCAGTTCTCCACAATGATGACCGCGCCGTCGACGATCAAGCCGAAGTCGAGCGCACCGAGGCTCATGAGGTTGGCGCTGACCTTGTTCTGCACCATCCCGGTGATGAGGAACAGCATGGAAAGCGGGATGACCGCAGCCGTCAGCAATGCAGCGCGCCAATTGCCCAGCATGGCGAGCAGCACCGCCACGACGAGCAGGGCACCCTCGGCAAGGTTGGTTGCGACGGTCTCGATGGTCCGTTCGACCAGCGCAGTGCGGTCGTAAACGGTTTTCGCTACCACGCCTTCCGGCAGCGAGCGGTTGACCTCATCGAGCTTCGCCGCCACCCGCTGGGAGACCGTGCGGCTGTTCTCGCCCATCAGCATGAACACCGTGCCGAGAACAACCTCACGGCCGTTCTCCGTGGCCGCGCCGGTGCGCAGCTCCTTGCCGTTGAGCACTTCCGCCACGTCCCTTATTCGGACCGGCACACCGCGCTCTGTGCGCACCACGATGTCGCGGATTTCCTCCAGCGTCGACACCTGTCCCGGGGCCCGGATCAGGTACTGCTCGCCGCTGCGCTCGATGTAGCCGGCGCCGACGTTGGCGTTGTTCCTTGCCAGCGCCTCGAGAATGTCTCGGAACGAAAAGCCATAGGCGATGAGGCGCGCTGGATCGGGCGTTACGTGGAACTGCTTGACGTAGCCGCCGATGGTGTTGATCGCGGTGACCCCCGGCACGATGCGAAGCTGGGGCCGCACGATCCAGGCCTGGATGGTGCGAAGGTCGGTGGGCGTGTATTCCGTGCCGTCCGGCTTCGTCGCGCCCTCTTTGGGCTCTACCGTCCACATGAAGATCTCGCCCAGCCCGGTGGCGATAGGCCCCATCGCCGGCTGTATGCCGGGCGGCAGGTTCCCCCGCACTTCCTGGACGCGCTCGTTCACCAGCTGGCGCGCGAAGTAGATGTCCGTGCCGTCCTTGAAGACCACCGTCACCTGGGATAGTCCGTAACGAGACAGCGACCGCGTCTGCTCCAGGTCCGGCAGGCCGGCCATCGCGGTTTCGATGGGATACGTAATGCGCTGCTCGGCTTCGAGCGGCGAGTACCCCGGCGCTTCGGTGTTGATCTGCACCTGGACGTTGGTGATGTCCGGTACCGCGTCGATCGGCAAGCGCTGGTAGTTGTAGATGCCGAGCGCCGCCATGGCCGCCACCGCCGCCATGACGAGCCAGCGCTGGTGAATCGCGAACCGCAGAATTGCGTCGATCATGGCTGGCGCTCAGTGGCTGTGCTGGGCGCCGGCCTTGCCCAGGTCGGCCTTAAGGACGAACGTATTGGAAGTGGCGTAGCGCGTTCCGGGTCCCAGCCCCTTCACCACCTCCACATGCTTCCCGTCGCTGCGCCCCAGCTCGACCGGCCGGGCCTCGAACACATCGCCGAAGCGGCCGAACACGACTTTCCAGTCGCGGTAGGTCTGGATGGCGCCCACCGGGACAGCGACCGGTACTTCGGTCTCCTCCTGGACCAGTTCCACGGTTACGAAGAGGCCGGGCCGCCAGCTGCGCTCGGGATTGGGCAACGTGACGCGCGCCTTGGCCGAGCGGGTCTGCTCGCCGACCAGAGAGCCGACATAGGAGATGCGCCCCTCGGCTTCCGTCTTCAACGTGCTGGCGCGTACCGTAGCCTTCTGGCCGACCTTCACGCGGTCGAGGTCCTTCGGATAGACGTTCATCTCCGCCCAAACGCTCGAGAGGTCTGCGATGGCAAAAATCGTGGCGTCTTCCTTGACCGCTTCCCCGGCGGCGATGTGCTTCTCGATCACGACCCCGTCGATCGGCGCCCGGATTTCGTAGCGCGTGAGCGTATCGGCGCCGCCGCGTTTGGCGGCTTCCTGGCTCAGGCCCAGCGCGAGCAGCTTCTGCTCCACCGCCCGGTGTGCGATCTGCGCCTCGGCCAGGGCATTGCGCGCGGCGAGGTAATCCTGCTGCGCGGAGATCTTCTCTTCCCAGAGCTGCTTCTCGCGGTCATGAGTGCCCTTGGCGAGTTCGAGGCGTGTCTGCGCCGCGAGGTACTCGCTCCTCAGGTCGGCGAGCGCCTTGCTCTGAATGACGGCCAGCACTTCGCCTTTCTTCACCTGGTCGCCGAGGTTCTTCGCCGACTGGACCACCACGCCGGCGAGCTGCGGGACGACGTGCGCCATGCGGTCGCGATTGAACTGGATTTCTCCCTGCAGCTCGAGCGTGGAGCGGATCTTCGCCGGACCGGCGGCGCGCACGCTTATCCCCGCTTTGGTCGCGGTCTGGTCATCCATCCGCACGCGGCCTTCCTCCTGCTCATAAGCCCAGCGGTAAGACCGCCCGCCGCGTTCCGCGAGCACAGTGACGTTAAAGGAATGCGGCTCCTCGATCTCCCCCTCGCTCTGAAGGAAGTCCTGGCGGGCGCGCAATGGAATCGTCTCCGGCGGCGCGCCCAGCCGCTCGAGCTGTACTTGCAGTTTTGCCTCGCCGGGCGCCAGAGGCTTGCCGTTCTCGAACGCATAGATCCGCAGCTCCGGCGGCACGCCGCGCTCGAAGATGGTCATCTCGACAGCGAAGTCGCCTTCGCGCAGCATGCGCCCCCCGTGCGGGCCCTTTTCCGCGGCTGCCTCTGCGGACTCCTCGGCGCCGTGGCCATGGCCATGCTCATCCTCAGGTCCGTGCGACTGCTCTCCGAGCACGATCCACGCGCCTAACACCACGCCGATCGCCAGGATCACCACTGTGGCCAGAAAACTCTTGCTTCTCATCGGGAATTCCTTGGATGTACGAGATCAGCACCGGCCAGACGTTCCAGCTCGGCCGCGCCGCGGTGGTACTCGGATAGCGCCCGCACGAACTGAGCGCGCGCCTGGAACAATGTCCTCTGCGCATCGAGGACGTCGAGAATGCCGAAGCGGCCGAGCTGGTAGCCTTTCGTAGCCGCGTCGTAGGCGCTCCGCGCGCCCGGGAGGATGCTCGTGCGCAACGCGTCGATCTCACTGCTCACTGCGCCGAGCCGCTGATAGACCTCGGCCAGTTCCGCGGTCAGCCGGCTTTGTGCCGCCCGCTGCTCGTCCAAGGCTTTATCCAGGCGACGATTCGCCTCCAGGATGCCGCCTCGGTTCTGGTCGAAGATCGGCAGCGGAATCGATAGTCCCAGCACCAGCGCGTTGTCGTCGAACTGGCTGAAGCGGCGCACGCCCGCGCTGACCGTGATGTCGCCCACCGCCTTGGCGCGCTCCGCATCGATCCCCGCCCGCCTCCGGGCGGCCTCGGCGTCCCAGCGGACGAGCTCCGGATTTCGGCGCACGCGCTCGACGAGCTGCTCGTAAGGCGGCAGGACCGGAAGGCGCTCCAGATCGCCTGCCGCTTCGCTGAAGCGTGGCGCGGCGACCGCCCACATCGCGGACAAGCGCTGCCGGGCGGCGGCCAGCTGGCGCTTTGCCTGCTCGGATTCGACGCGCGCGGCCGCATGGGCGAGCTGTGCCTTCGTTTCTTCGACCGGCGATACCTTGCCGGCCTGGACGCGCTTTCCGACCGCGTCAGCTACCTGCGCAGCGAGCTGCAGCGACTCGGCTGCGAGTGCGAGCCCCTGTTGGGCCGCCACCACGTCCACGAAGCGCTGAGAAGTCGCCGACAGAACCTCCAGCCGCTTTGCCTCGTATTCCCAATTCGCTACATCCCGGCCACTTTCCGCGAGGCGAACACGTGCTGCCCGCTTGCCGCCGAGCTCGATGAGCTGGCCGAAGCCCAGGGACAGGGTGCGGTCGCCTTCCTCGCGAAGGCGGTTGTTCGCCAGATTCTCTGCGCCGAGCTCCAGCACCGGATTGGGCAGCACCTCGGCCTGCAGGACGGCCGCCTCGTTCGCCCGCACTTCGTGCGAGAAGGCAGCCAGCTCCGGATTGCGCGCGAGCGTCAGGGCGAGCGCCTGGCGCAGCGACAGCTCGCCGGCGGGCTCTTCGGGCGGCTCCGCCGCCAAGCCGTGTGTCAGTGAAAGGGCCAGGATCAGCGTCGGCCCGAACGAATAAATGCGTCGTATCAACGGATGCTCCTCGAATGAAAACCAAGGAAATCCGGCGCGACGGTTTACGCGACGCGTGTCTTAGGACAAAAGCGCAGGAAAGCCGTCCGCCGGCTCAGCCGGCGGCGACCCAGTTGGGCTTTTCGGGCTCTGAGGAAACGTCAGTCAGCAGGAACTGCTGATCGAATGGCACATGGACTGCGAATGCCGGGCACAAAAGCGGGGAGGAACACTGCAACGGCATGCTCGCATGACTGTAATGGCAGCTCGCGCAGTCGGCATGGGTGATCAGGGTACCGGGCTTCTGCTTTTGATCCCCTTCATCATGCTTGTGTACATGGTGGCCGAAGTGCCATTGGGCGGCATTCCCTTCGTGCTGGCAATACGCGCCGACCGCCGCCCACGAATACTGCAGGGGAAGCGCCAGCATAAGCAGGAATACCGCCAATCGCCGCATGCGCCGATTATATCCACAACCTTCAATGCCGATGCCGATGATGCGCATCCGGAAAATGGGCGTGGCGATGCCGAAGCCGCCCATGGCGGTGGGCATGCGAGTGGGGCTCCGGCCCCTCGTTGCCGGCGTGGTAGTGCCGGTGGTGCTCGTCGTGGACATGGCGGTGCTCGTGCTCCATCTCCTCGTGCTCATGCTCGTGGAGATGCCGCTCGCTCAGCGCAAGCCAGGTACCGCAGGCCGCGAGCGCAAATGCCGCACCTACGACCCAGGTAAGCGGCTCCCCGAGGACGGCGATTGCGAGTGCCGCACCGAAAAACGGCGCGGTTCCGAAATGCGCCGCAGTACGCGCCGTCCCAAGATGCCGCAGCGCACGCACATACAAAACCAGGCTGGCGCCGTACCCGATCGCCCCGACCGCCAGCGCGACCAGCCAGGATCCGTCCGGCATGACCGGCGCCAGCGCAAAGCCGAGTGCGGTATTGACACTCCCTGCGACGAGGCCTTTCCACATCGCGATGGCATATGGATCGACGAGCGATATGCGGCCGGTAAGGTTGTTGTCCAAGCCCCAGAGTAGGCAGGCGCCGAGCACCGCGACGGCGTGAAGCGAGACTGGAACTGCAAGGGTCGGCGTCCAAGCGAGCAGCGCTCCGGCACCGAGAACCAAAAGCGCGGCCAGCCACACCCGCGGGGCGACGGGCTCCCGAAACAGCAATGCAGCAAGCAGCATCGTGAGAATGGCTTCAGCTGACAACAGAAGCGAGGTTGTAGACGCCGCAAGCCCACTCAAACCCCAAACGAGCAACACGGGCGCTACAAGCCCGCCCGCGACTATGGCTCCGCCGAGGGCCGGAAGATGACGTCGCTCAAGCCTTGCTTCCTCGCGCACCTTCTGCCGCATGGCCCGCGCTGCGAGCAAGCCGACAAATGAGCCGACATAGAGCAGACCCGCCAGAAGGATCGGGGGGAGATCCCGAATGACGGGCTTGAGCGCAGGCGCCGCGGCACCGAAAAGCGCCGCGGATACTAGGGCTAGAAGAGCATAACGTTGCAAGGGCGAGCCGACCTATCGCTCCAGTAAGCACTGCACGTCCGTAACTTGGACACCATGTCCGCTCCTTCGCTCGAGCGCTGCCATCACCCAAGCGGTACCCCACCCGAACGACCGCTTCGCGGTGCGATGATGTCAAGCAAGAAGTCTGAACGCTTCCGGCTCTCTTAAGTATCTTCCGCATGCCCGCTATTTTGCCGCCTTCCCTTGCATCGCACTCTCCGCTGCTGGAACATGTCGGCCGCAAGGGTCAGCAAACACTGATGAGCCAAAATTATCGTCAAAATGCCGCAAGCCCCGGAACCGCAAGCGTAAGTCCACGACCTTCAGCAGACCTTCCGGGTACCTCGGCTCTGAGGCAGCAGCGTTTTTTCCCTATGGGAAATGGCGCGCCCTAGCGCGACCTACACTGCCACCTATACCGCCGATGAAAGACGCCAAAGACATTATCTGGACAAGTTTGGCGTTCCTCGGTAGGCCAAGACAGAAAGCTCCCTCAGTACGACTGATTGATGTGCACGACGTAGTGTCCGGCATCCGGCACTTCGATCGTTATCTTCGTCACTGCGGGTCGTGAGAACGCGGCGGATGCTCGACATCGAATACGTGCACACGCATCGGGCATGGTGCTATCCCGAAGCACTCGTCCCTAGCGATTGATTCCCGAAAAGCAGTTCGTTCCAGCGGATGCTTTCGTATCCGTGGCGCTCAAGCCGGTCGAACTCGCCGGGGGTAAGCGGCCACAGGGTCGTCGGATGGGTAACTGCACGGCTGATCTCATCAGGCGGCAACCAAGCATGCCGAGAAAGCACCTCTGCTACCTCCGGACGACGGTCAGCGTAAGCGCGAACTCGCTGAACGGGATCTGCACCAATCTGAGCATAGGCACCGCGCTCCGGCCGATGCTCCAGCAAGTGCGCCAGTGCACGAACCCTCAAGGAGCGGGTCTGATCGAGCGCGATATCAAGTATTCGCTTCACCCGGAAAGGACTGAGGGATGGACCGGGTGAAGTGCGTGCTAGGGGCGCGCCCGCATCCGAGCACACCAGGTAATCGATGCCGTTCTTGAACTCCTGCGAACCCGGGTCCATCAACGGCTCAAGTGCGAGATTGTCGTAAACGCCGCCGTCATACAGATGCAGTCGACTGTACGGCAGCGTTACTACCTTCTCACTCTCCGGCGGATTGCCCCAAGCAGGACGCCTTTTCCACACGTAGTGTTTCGTAACCAACGCCAGCGGCCCGACAAGACCTGGGAGCGCCGCGGACATGGCCATGGCATCGGAAACGCGGAAGTCACGAGCCTCGGCGTATCCGAGCTCATAGTCCCCGCATCGGTCGCTCTTGAATCGGAATCGCCGACCTGTTTCCGCCGTACTGCCGTTGATAGTCCAGACCGGAGTGCGGGGCAAGTCTGACAATCGCGCAGATACGCCCCAGCAAGCCTCTATACCTTGTGCGAGGACATTGGCCCGAGAAAGCGCATACCTCCAGTTTTCCGGCTGGAGCAGGAGACGAACGGCCACCAGGACGATGTTCTTGCCCGTGAGTGCCGTTCTTACTTGCGGGGACACTTTCTTCAAATACTGGCTGGACGTCGGCCATCGCCATTCATTCAGCGCTAGCACGAGGCCGCAGGCGAGCGTTCCCCCGGACACTGTGGATAGTTGCCCAACTCTTTCAAGCTTGCCGTTCTCCCCCAGCCAACGGAGCACGCCGCAGTGGAACGCCATGGCACGGATACCGCCGCCCGATAACGCAAGTCCGATTGCATGCTGCCGAGACATGGAGCCGTGCTATTCCATGCTGCCGATCAGCCACTGCTCGCGACTGTCGCCGACGATCAGCATCAGCGCGGGCAATCCGTCCTGATGCAGAAGCGTTGCGAGATGGACCATCAGATCGATGTCCCAGGAGCTCGGCAAAGGCGCGACACCCCGTGGATGGCTATGCCACTCCCCAACATAGTTGACGACCTTGCCGGTGCGGCGGCCCACTTCTTCGACCGCTGCCTCCAGTCCCTCAACGCCGCGAATGAACTCGCCGGCGCCGCGCTCACTGTCGGGCGGCGCGGCCATGGCATCAACTACGTAGACGGTCTCGTTGGGCATGTCGAAGTAACCGAGCAGCACACCGCCTGTTTCCTTCGGGAGGCCTTTTTCCCGCATATCGCGGATCTTCGTCCTCAGCCCGTCATCCCATGCAACCCTTAGTCCCTCCACGCCACTGTATAGCGGCAGCGAGACGCCAAATTCCGAGGTTTCCATGGCGCCTGTTTGCGGATTCAGGCGCCACACCTGGATTGCGGCATCCAGCGCTTCGGAACGAATGCGTATCTGACGGGCGAGAACCGCGGCTTGCGTTTCAACTAAGTCCGTCGAAATGACAGACGACACGTCGCGGCAACCCGCACCGACCCATAGATCACCCGCATGACCCGCGAGATGGTTTGCGCCCCAAGGTGCTCCGAGCACGAAGCGGTAATACTGCGATTCGAGCACGTCGAGCCGGATCGTGCGCGAGGCGTTTTCCATCAGGAGCACGCTGTGCCTTCCCGATGGCGTAATGAACGCGGACACTGAACGGCCCGCGTCGTCGCGGGCGCTCAAATCGCGGGGAACCTCGAAGGTCGTGCTGGCGTCCACGATTAACTCTGCCGACCGTGCTGCGGCGGCTACGTCCGCGTTGCCGAAGTCTCTCGCGGAAGCACGAATGCCGGGTCCGGGCTCCACATTCGGATACAGCAGGCGGTTGAGTCGACCCAAGGCCTCCACCTTCGGCAAACCGACAAAGGGTTCGTACGCGGAGTGGCGCGCCAGGTTGTGAGGCATCAGCAGATCGGGGTCGATGTACGTCCACCGTCCCCATCCCTGCCGAGCCCAGATATTTGCGATCGCGCTGCCAAGTGCTCCCAGCCCAGCGAGAACGCCCCCGGGACCTACGTTCGCCACGCCGCTATAACGCCTGGCGAGTTCGGCCGTAAACGCGGGCACTACCTCGACGAGTTCGACGGCTACGTCGCGCCACGCCGATGACGGCGCGCCGCCGTTGAGCAGAGTGACCTTGTAGTACCTGTTGTTCAGTTTATGGAGTACCTGCACAAGCTCGCCCAGCGGTCCGATGCCATGAGCCACGAGGAATCCTCGCGTTTCGAATCTTGGCGTGTCGCCCGCCTGCCGTATGACCGGCACGCGCAATACAAGCAATGTTGCGAGGTCGGGCCCAGCCTGCAGCCCCAAGCCGTCTGCCACCCGCTGAATCTCGGCAAAGAGGGTCTCGATGAACGCCGCGCCCCGCTTCTCAAACTGGTCGTGCAGCTCACCAAGCGTTGCCGGAGATCGCTCGATAGGCCCATGGCGCACCTCAGGCAGCGTCACCACGACGCAGCTCAGCTTGGGCGCGTCGTCGCGCTGCGTGAGCTGCTTGAACGTGCACACGAGCACGCGCTTGTATCCTTCAGCGGTCCTCGGCTGCACAGACAGGACCCAATCCCTTTGACCGATCTTCTGCTCGAAGTCCGGCGGCAGGACAAGCGTGTGCCGGCTCTCGAAGTAGAGCTGCTCCGGAGGTTGATCAGAACGATGCAGCGTTCCGTTGGCAGTTTCGGCAAGCCACCATTGGACTCGTGCGAGGTGACGCGCCGGCGTCCAGTTGCGCGATGTCGCGGACCATGGACCGAAGTAGAGGCAGAGGGATGCCGGTTCGCCAGGGGTGATGTGGTTCTGATGCAGAGTTACCGGAAAATCCTCGCGCAAAGCGCGCACCTCCGGGGTGAGCGCGGGGTTCCTAAAGAACCTCAGAGCAAGGGGCTCCCTGAAACGGATGTTCACCGGCGGCTGCGACCAGATCTTGTCGGTCGAGGCCTCAACGACCAGGATCTCCGAATCGCCCAACACGTCCTTGAGCTCGCGCAACTCCTTCAACTTGAAGTCGCGGAGGCTTACTACCGCGAGGGCGGTCCGACGCGCCGCCGGGATCGTCAGGTGTTCGGGGTCCTGGTCCGGAAGCAGCTCGCCGAACTCGACAATGCCGTCTGGCATCTATCCCGCTCGCGGCGTAACGCTTCCCACGGCGACGGCAGCCCCAGTGCTGTCCTTGCCCGCGCGGCGCAAACCCCTGTCGGTGATCTCGAACTCGACCGGCTCCGGGTGAAACCCGTTCGGCTCCTCCATGGTGACGAGGAGCTTCCTTCCGCCGACGTCATCGAGATGCCGCTCGTAAGCTTTACGAGCCTGAATATGCGGCGGTTGGTCCTGCTTGTACGCCTCCACATCATCGGAAATCGGGTTGCTCGAGCTCACCATGTAGGCGTCCGGCTTGCCGTGCTTGAGCAGTTCCTTAACTTTCGGCGTCGGAATCGTCTCCTTCTGCCCCTTCTCCGGGGCCAGCGCCTTGTAACTGCAGTGATGGGCGATGTTGAAGAGTTGCCAGTCGAGGCGGTCGTCGCGCTTGTGATACTTCGTGATGGAGACGATGTCCTCGAACACTTCGTAGTTAGCATCGCCGACGGCAAAGTAGTCCGTCCGCGTACCCTTCACCTCGAAGCGCACCTGGAAAATAAGGGTGCAGTCATTGCGCAGGATGTCCGGCCCGCCCTCCATGTGCTTGACGAACGGCGAGTGCACGAAGAACTCGACCTCGTCAGCGGCGAGCGTGAAGCCGGGGACCAGTTGCCCGGCATCGACGATCAGATGCTTGCGGGACTCCACCGACATGCCGTTCGCCTCGAGCCAACCCTTCAACGCGTCCGGTTTCGAGAAAACACGGATTCCCTTGTTCTGCTTCAGGCGATGCCGCGCCTCCTGCCGCCAGATGATCACTTCGCTGTCCTTGTTTTCCTGCGTTCCCGGCTCGAGAATCATGGCGGCCGGAACCCACAGCTCCTTGATCTTGATTCGGCCCTTTCCTTGATACTTCTCCGCGTGTAGCAGCTCGAAGAAATCCGTGCTGCCGCAGATGTGGTCGTCGTCGCCGTGCGTGAACGCCACCACGTCGTAGTGATCGCGTCCGGCGGCGTTCAGCTCCTCGGTAAGCCGCTTTTTCAGATCGATAAGCGGGTCTTTGGGATCTTCGCCCTTTTGCCGGTGGCAGTAGTCGAACAGCAGCCGTTTCTTGTTTTCGAGGATGATCTGAGTGGTGTCGCCGTTTCCGACCGGGTAGAAAATTACTTTGTTCATGTTGGTTATCTCGTCAAGTTATTGCCGGCGAACCGGCGTTCATTCGAATTTCCCAAGTCAGGGAACGCTCTTCGCCGTCGTCGCATCCACGCCGCGGTGCATCAGATACGCGGGCGCCCAGTCGTACGCCTCGCGCAACGCGACTGAAATTCACGACGCTGTGACAGAACTGCCGGTGGTTCGGCGACGTGGCGGGCTCCAGGACGTCCGGCAAGCTCGCCGTTAGTGCAGCGACAACGCCGCCGAAGACTGGATGCGGAAGGCGCGCCTGAGGATTGCGGTGCTGCAGGCAAACCAAGATACACGCCACTCCGATTCCGCTGGTTGCTGCATGCGCTTTGCCGTTCATGTGATGCCTCGCAGTCAAAGTTGCTACAGGGCGCTAGGCGCCCGAGCTTTTTTCCGAATTGACGACTCCGAAGCTGGCGACTTACGGGTGCGCTAGGATGGAGGGGTAGTTCCGGCAGTTTCCATAATACCATCTTTACACTAGGCGTAAAGCGGCATTTGTAACGCATTGATTTATAGGATAGTCTCCCAGATGCGGGTGACTTTTAAGGAAAATACGCTGGCGCGAATGGATTCGGAGCTGGCCTTCAACGGCGGGTATCCATCCGCCGTGGTAAGCGCGTATCGCGGCCGAATTCAGGTTCTTCGCGCCGCTCCGCAGGAACGCTCGGTCTTGCCGCTCAGGTCGTTCCGGCTAGAGCCGCGCGGAAATGGAACGAGTCAGCACTCGATGCGAGTAACGGACGACTGGGATTTGATTGTCGCGTTCGAAGACGGCGAGGACGGCCGAGTAGCTGTGGTGGAGGCAATGGTCGAGAGAACAAAAGCAAAGATGGAGCAACCCTCATGACAGATAAATCGCCCGCAGAAGTGTTCCCGCCGGGTGACCGCCTCAAGGAAGAACTAGACGCCCGAGGATGGACGCAGGCCGACCTAGCAGACATTCTTGGTCGTCCACCTCGGCTTGTCAGCGAGATCATCACTGGCAAGCGCGCTATCACGCCGGAAACGGCCCGCGGTCTCGGACAAGCGCTCGGTACCGGCGCCGAACTATGGATGAACCTAGAGAGCCACTACCAACTGTCGCGGACGCCGATCGCCAACCACGCGCTAGTCCGACGCACCCAGATTTACGGACAATTCCCAGTTAAGGACATGCAGAAGCGCGGATGGATGAAGCCGGTAACCGGTCTAGACGCCTTAGAGAGTGAATTGAAGAGGTACTTTCAAATATCGTCGCTTGATGAGGGAGTCAAGATTCCTCACGCGGCGAAGAAGACGTCATACGACAGGGTCAGCATGCTGCAGGCCGCTTGGCTGCTGCGTGCGCTGCAGCTAGCTCCGAGCGTATCGGTGTCCAAGTACGCAGCAGCTAATCTACAGCCTCTTTACGTGGCCCTACGGAATTGTGTCGCTCAACCAGGCGATGCTGCCAAAGTCCCAGAGCTCCTATCGAAAGCCGGGATACGACTTGTGGTCATCGCGCCGTTGCCTGGGTCCAAGATTGATGCGGCCTGCATGTGGTTCAACAACCAGCCATTGATCGCGCTAACGCTTAGATATGACAAGCACGACATTTTCTGGCACGCGCTCTTCCACGAACTTGACCATATCGAACATGAAGAGGGTAAGACAGAACCAATCGTGGATTCAGATCTGCTGAGCGATTGCTCTCATGGAACACGATCCGAGAAACGCGCAAACCAAACGGCTGCCTCTAGATTGATACCAACCGAGGAAATGGAACGCTTTATCTCGAGAGTCAATCCCTTCTATTCGGATGCGGCAATCCTCAACTTCGCTGCCAATCTACAGATCCATCCAGGAATCGTCATAGGTCAGTTGCAACATCGAGGATTGGTCCCTTGGTCCTCGTTCAGCCGTCTTAAAGCCAAGATTCGCGACGTTCTTGTCCCAACCGCTGCCACCGATGGCTTTGGAAAGCACGCGAGTTGAATGCGCTCGGCCGACGCAACAGTTCGTCCATACAAGCAGATACGCTCTCCGCGCGTCAGTGTCATATATGGCTCTACGTTCTCACGCAAAGATTAGGCCGACAAGTTGCTGCGCGTTTCAGTCCTAGCACAAAAGCTCCAGTTTCCAGCTAACGGTATGCGTAGTCTGAATCGTCGAGCCAGCGGCGTAGCTGCCTTGCGTTCAGCGTGCGCAGCCGCTGATCGAAGGTTTCCCGATACCAGCCGGGGGCGGTGCTCCGTAGGTCCTGAAAACGTCCGAATGAAAGCGTCCAGTCTTGACCATCAACGCGGTAACCATGCCTCAGCGCAGGCGACGATAATCGCCGAAGAGCGGCCCTTCAGCATTTCAACCTGATGGGCAGCGGCATACAGGCTACAAAATCCGAAGTAGCGCCCGCAGGAAGCCTTCAGCTATGTACGCTTTTCATAGTGTTTATCTAGTTCCGTAAATACTGCGCGACTAAACCATTCCTGCTTCGCGCTATTCGGATTGTCAGGGTCAAGCCGACGAACGAGACAGTACTTTCTGTCGCCTTTCAACGGCTGGCGAATGTCGTGGTATTTCTGATTAGCCAAGAAGTCTGAATACCTTCGTTGGCACTCCGCGGTTAGCTTCGCATAGTTCAGCGGGTATCGATCTGTGATCTGCTCTTCGGAAAGCTGAAGTCTAGGCGCATCGGGATCGTTGGTTAGCTGCACCTTTAGAGCGTCGTTCGCTTTCGAGCGCGAGAACACGACGTCGATATTGACGGCTACAGCGTAATTGTCTGTTGCGGGTGCAGCCGCCTCTTCTGCCGCAATGAACTGGGCAACGTTCATTTCTTCTCTTGTGAGCGATACGCCCTGAACGCGCCGCGGGTGGCCGACAAAGGCGAGCGGCATTAGGTAGAAGCTGTACTTTGAGAGATCGACGCGAAACCAATCTTGCGCCAGCTTCACAAAGTTCTTAACGGCAGCACTCCCTACCTCTTGAAGCCTTAGTGCCAGTAGATTGCTTCGGTTGTAAAAGTGGACAGATGAATCTCGTATTTCACTGAGTGCTCGCAAATTCCGGTGTACGGGGTCCGGAAGCGCGTCTTTCTCTACCATTTTCTTTACTAAGAATTGAAGGCTGTGGGTTAGCGGGTTTCCGCTCTCCGTAAGCTTGACCTTCAACTTCCTGTACGGCTTCTTGCTTAGGTTCAGTCGTTTCTCCATCACATACAGAGAGCGAATCTGATTGTTGTTGTCCCGTAGCCATTTCCCTTTCAACAGCAGCTCCCATGCGTTAATGGCTAGGATTGCGAACGTTTCTTCGCGGTACTTGAAGTCGGGCTTGTTGTAGACCTCGATGGCAGAGATCATTGCAGACACACCTTTGTCCACTAGCTCACGTGCGCGCGCTTTCATACTTTTCCACTTCCCCCCTGTTAGGGCAAGCGCCGACTACTGGAGAGATCGAGTCTTGCTGATTCGGTCCACGTCCAACTCTCGCGATACCTTCTGACCACTTGGCCGAGTGACGATGACACGGATGGTCTTCAGGCCACGCTCGTTGGCGGCGGCTACAAGCGCAGAAATCTTCTCCTGCAGCTCCGATTCGAGTTTGTCGGTCCAAGGCTTCTCGTACTGCCCGGCGAGCTGCTTCGCGAGGGTGATTGTCATGACTGCAGCCAATGCGGGACCCAAATCGGCTGGGTCTGTTTCCATCTTGTCATTGCCGTTCCGAAATAAGTCGTCCATGCCAATCCCTCGTTAGCACCTCATCCGTGCCGGGCTTTTTGAAGTGGCGGCACCGTCTTGCCATTAGGCAAAACTAACTCCACTGACGATTCGGCTTGCCGGGTGTCCGGTTCTCAAGCCTTTTACCCGGCACGAGAACATCAATCATTGTGTGCAACTCATACTCGCTAAGCTGCTGGCCCACTATTGGCTTGGCGGCAATCCCGTCACAGAGGCCCTCGCCAGTCCGCTCTTCGCCGACAACCCTAATCGCCCGACTCCAGCACCTTGCCGGCAAGACGCTCATCTCGTAAGAGTAGGCGTGTGACATGCCCATACTCAGCACTCGTAGATCGCATCTGGTCTTCCACATGGCCGAATATTTCCGGCGACCCTACCATGGAAACTTCGGGCCGCGGAAAGCGCGAACGTGTGACCAGGAACCGCTAGGTGCTTCTAAGGTGAAAAAACTGTCCGGTGCGCAGAATGGCGCCCGCCGAGGCAGAATGCCGTTACTGAGAGGACCTAGATGCCTGATCAGGTGGATGGGTTACGCATGGGTCCAAAAGCGAACCAAACCGGCGGGGCGCTTTTTAATCGTTACCGGCCTTGCCTATGAGCGAGAACAGTCACCCGCGTTTAGGGGCCGCCCCGGCCCTTGCTCCACCCGCTCGCCTTCGCCGCTCCACCGCGTCGAGCCCGTTGAGTTCAACGGGCGGGCGCGCGTTCAACCATTCCATCACCTCCCCTCGGAGCCAGCCAACGGAGAACTCGCTGCCGATCTGCCGCGGACGGGGAAACGAAGGATCGCGCTTCATCAGGTCGTAGATCGATTGCCGGGATCTCCGACCGAGCATCGAAAGCAGGGCGTTGAAGGTCAATACCTCGGATTCGGTTCTATTCATATCGTGGCCTTAATCACTTGCCTGGACGCGAAAACCGTCCGGGCGTCCGTCTGGCGTCATGGGGATGCAGTAGCCGTCCTGGACACGCCACGAACGGCGGCCGGCGCACTTCTCGAGAAGGCGAGCGACGCCGAGGTCGGCAAGGCGAATTGCCGAGCGGCCTTGGTCGGAGGAAAGAAGCGAGGCCAGGCGCGGATCGCTTTGGGCGCGCACCCAGCTAGCGCGGGCGTCTTCGATGTCGCCTTGGGCCGCGTACCAAGCCGCTGCGGCGCCGGCGAGCGCGAAGATCAGGCCCGCGGCCGCAGTCGCGGCGACGACTCGCACTGCATTGACGCGGGCCAGCAGGCGGGAGCCAATCTCTTCGGATTGATGGGCCGAGGCCACCAGGACCGCCATGATGGGATCACGCTCGTCGATGGCAATGCCGGTGCGCTCGAAAATCATCGCGCGAAGCTGCCCCGTGTCCATTACCACTTGAGCGCCCCGAGCTGACCGAATATGTCGCGGCTGAAGGTCTTGATCCGCTGCTTCTCCATCAAGGTGTAGTCGACCGACGAAAGCGCTTGCGCGACGGTATGGCGCCTGGTGTTCAGCTTGCGGATGTCCTCGCCGTACGTCGCTGCGTTGCGCCGGTATAGGGTCACGACGCCGGCGAGCTTCGCAACGCTCTGCCGGTACGCCTGCGTTTCGGTGAACGGCTTGCCTTCGGCAGTCCTGATGTCGCCGAAGTGCTCGTTGAACCAGAGCACGACGCGCGTGCCGTTCACCTTTTGCGCTATGGCGTGGAATCGGTTGGCTGTGTCCGCTAGGGTGTCGCCGCCGCCGACGATGGTATGGACATACGTCGTCTTGCCGGCGTCCGCCAGCATGGGGAACACCTCGTTCTCGACCATGTAGGCAAGGAAGTTGGAGAAGGTGTTCGCGCCGGTGTCGATGACGAAGTTACCTTCCTCCGTGAGCAGGGTCTCCATCAGGGTGTCGAACTTCTTCGGGTCGATGAGGCGGGACTGATTGGTGACCGATACGTGGCGCACGCCGAGTGCCTCGTAGTGCGTGAAGGTGGTGTTCTCCTGGTCCGTATCGAAGCAGCGCACGGCGCCGGTTTCCGCGAGCAGGTGCTGAGCAAGCAGCGTGCTGACGAATGACTTGCCGATGCCCCCTTTTGCCTGCAGGACGAAATGGATGGTGTTCTTCATGTCTTGCCCTTATTTCAGTAGGTCAGGAATTCCGCGCGGGTCATAGTCGAAAGTGGCTGGGCGGTTGCCGCCCTCGGGCCTCGTGGAAGGTGCCGGCGCAATGCATGGCGCTTGCGGCTCTAGCCTGCCTGGCGCCCGACGCAGCTTGCGAAAGCGGTGCAGGTAGCTCTTGTAGGTCCCTTCCGTGAGCTCGAATCCGTTCCGGTTAAGGAAGTCCAGCACGACGGCATGCGAGACGCCTTCGGCCAGCTTTGCCTCAATGAGCGGCCACAGGACCTTTAGCCGCCTCGCCTTCTTCTCGACGGGCAGCTCAGCCAGCGCTTCCTCAAGCTTCATGGCGCTGTCCGTTCCTGCCTGAATGCTTCCTGATCGCTATTGAGGTGCTATACGGATGCTGTCGTTCTGCATCCGTTTTGTCGCCTTTGTGCCTGCAAGCCCCGTAAAAAGCGGCCGACGCTGAAGCGTCGGCAAAGAAAGACTCTCTTCGGGCGTCTTTAACGCCCGAAAACCCCACCACACCATACGCACCTACTGGATGCACATAAGCGCCCGCCGGCGCTCGGTTTCCCTGTAAACGGGCGTATACGAAGGTGTGGCGTTCGGGCTTCAAGTCTTTGCTTTCCATGGCGTTCACTGTTTACGTTTGTCTTCAGGCGGTACTCGGCAGGCGAACCGCTTTTCCTTCCAGCTCGTCGAGAACCGCCTCGACTTGCCGGATGGTGCTGGTGGGCAGGCCCCGCTCCTTCAGCCGGCCGACGATCGCGCTTCTAGGTGGCAAGGCCGCCGGCGGCGTGCGGCGCTCGGCCGGTGCCACGATCGCCAGGTTTGCCAATGCCGTGGCCATGTCGTCGAGGCGCCGCAGGATCATCTCGGTTTCGTTCTGCGACCCGGTCCGGCCGTTGGTGATGAGCCACTTCAAGTAGGCCGACACCGCCATGCCGGTGACCGCCGCCGCCCCTTTGATGCGGGCCTCCTCGGCATCAGAAACCCGCACGCTGATTACCTTTCCCATGCCGGCTCCCGCTGAATATCGAGCGCGGCCGTCTTAACCGCCTCGCGGCTGATGGCGGCCGGCAGCTCGGCCCGCGAATTGGTGTAGATCGTCGCCTCGTACCGCGCGCGGCTGATGGCGACGTAATAGAGGTCCTTACCCGTCGTAAGGCTGCGGGTGTCGAGATCCACCATCATCCGGTCGGTCGTGAGGCCCTGCGCGCTGTGCACCGTGGTGGCGTAGGCGTGCTCGAGGTGCACCGGCCGGCGGCCGTCCAGCTCGATTTGCCGCCCGCGTTCGTTCTCGAGCTTGATGCGGTTCTGGTCGATCTCGATGACGCGGACGCGGTCGCCGTTCGAGACATCGAGCGCCGGATCGTTGCGTGTGATCCGCGCCCAGTCGCCCGGCGCCAGCTCGCTGCGCACCTTTTCGTAGATGCTCAGGTGGACGT
>CBDDRQ010000139.1:0-25198 GCA_965233125.1 uncultured bacterium | reverse complement strand
GTGAGCGGGACGCTCTCGCCGCGCCAGCGCACGCTGAAGCGCTTGACGTCGAGCTCGAGCGGCCCGCGCTCGAGCCGCTCCTCGGCGGCGTGCGGCTCGGCCGCAAGCTCGGCGCGGCGGAAGAGCGCCGCGATGCGCGCCAGCAGGTGCGGCAGGCTCACATCCTTGGTCAGGTAATCGTCCGCGCCCAGCCTCAAACCCGCCACCACGTCGAAATCGCTGTCGCGCGCGGTGAGGAAGATGATCGGCAGCGCCGCCGAGAGCGCGCGCAGGTCGCGGCACAGGGCGAAGCCGCCGTCCACGTCGGCGCCCAGGCCGATGTCGATCAGGGCAAGGTCGGGCAGCCGCGTGCGCAGGGCACCCAGCGCCTCGCCGCGCCCGGCGTAGGCCGCCACCTCGAAGCCGTGCTTGCGCAAGGCTTCGGCGTAGTTGGCGCGGATGGCCGGGTCGTCTTCGACGATGGCGATGCGGCGGGACATCGCGGCCGACTATAGCCGAACACGCAATGCCGCGGCGGCGGCGTCAGCACTTTGCCAGAATTGATCGGCGTTGCGCCCTCGCCATGCCGCGCCGGGAACCGCGCGACGGCGCTCAATCCGCCTTCAGCCGATTCGAAGGGAGGCCTGGAATGAGCGAAATGATCCGCTTTATCGCGCTTGCCGCGGCGCTTGGTCTTGCGGCCGGGATGGTGCTCGGGGGCGTGGCGCTGCTGCTTGCCGCCCCGGCGCATGCATACGAGCCCGCCGCGCGCCGTGCGGTGGAACTCAACTGCGTGCCGGTGCGCGTGCCCTCGCCGCCGCCGCGGCTCGAGACATGAAACCGCTGCGCGACGAGGCGCTCGGAGTGGAATGCGCCTGGGCGCCCCGGCCCGAGGCGCCGGCACCGAGCCCGCTCTGGCTCGGCATCACCGCGGTGCTGCTGTGCCTGGGCGCCTGGCAGCTCTTCGGGCGCTGGATCTACGTGCTGCTGACTTTCTTGAGCTGATCGAGCTTCAGCACCTTAACCTGCACCTCCGCGGCGTCCTTCGCCTGCTCGCGAACCCTGGCGTGCTGGCTGCGCCGCACGCGCTCGAAGGTCCTGCGCACATCGGTGTCGAAGCTCGGACGGTAGCGGAACTCGGAATCGAGGATATGTTTCATCGGATCTCCTACGCTGGCGGTCCGATTGTTTCAGGGCCCGGCCGCAGCCGCTTGCTGCGCCCTTTAGTCTCGCCGGACTATCCCGGTCGCCGCAGCACGACAAACGGCCTATTTTTTCCGCAGCTTGCGGATCGCGGCGAGCTGCGCGGCGAGCATCGCCATTTCGCTTTCCACCGTGGCGATCTCCTGCTTGTCCTGCGCGCTGCGGCGCGCCTCTTCCGCCTTGCGCAGGGCTTCGGTGGCCTTCGCCTCGTCCAGGTCGGCTCCCCGGATCGCGGTATCCGCGAGGACCGTGATGACTTTCGGCTGCACCTCGAGGATGCCGCCCGCGACGAAGATGAGCTGCTCCTCGCCCCCACCGGCCGGCGTGATGCGCACCGCGCCGGCGCGGATGCGCGTGATGAGGGGCGCATGGCGCGGGTAGATGCCCAGCTCGCCCGCTTCGCCGGGCAGCACGACGAAGGTCGCCTCGCCGGAGTAGATGGAAGCTTCGGCGCTCACGACGTCAACGTGGATGGTGGCCTCCGCCATTATTTTTTCGCGGCCTCTTTTTTCATCTCTTCGGCTTTCGCGAACGCTTCCTCGATCGCCCCGACCATGTAGAACGCCTGCTCGGGAAGCGCGTCGCATTCCCCGGCGACGATCATCTTGAAGCCCTTGATGGTGTCCTTGAGCGAGACATACTTGCCGGGCGTGCCGGTGAAGTTCTGGGCCACCGTGAAAGGCTGGGACAGGAAGCGCTGGATCTTGCGGGCCCGCGCCACCGCCAGCTTGTCTTCCGGAGAAAGCTCGTCCATGCCGAGAATCGCGATGATGTCGCGCAGCTCCTTGTAGCGCTGCAGCGTGGCCTGCACCGAACGCGTCGTGTTGTAGTGATCCTCGCCGATCGTGTTCGGGTCTACCTGGCGGGAGGTCGAGTCCAGGGGATCGACCGCGGGATAGATGCCGAGCGAGGCGATATCCCGCGACAGCACGACCGTCGCGTCGAGGTGTCCGAACGTCGTCGCAGGGGAAGGGTCGGTCAGGTCGTCCGCGGGCACGTACACCGCCTGGATGGAGGTGATCGACCCGGTCTTGGTCGAGGTGATGCGTTCCTGCAGGCGGCCCATTTCCTCGGCCAGCGTCGGCTGGTAGCCCACGGCGGAAGGCATCCTGCCGAGCAGCGCCGATACTTCGGTGCCCGCCAGCGTGAAGCGATAGATGTTGTCGACGAAGAACAGGATATCCCGGCCCTCGTCGCGGAAGCTCTCGGCCATGGAAAGGCCGGTGAGCGCGACGCGCAGCCGGTTTCCGGGCGGCTCGTTCATCTGCCCGAACACCATCGCTACCTTCGATTCCTCGAGGTTGTCGAGCTTCACCACCCCGGCCTCGATCATCTCGTGATAGAAGTCGTTGCCCTCGCGCGTGCGCTCGCCGACGCCGGCGAACACCGAGAGGCCCGAATGCTGGGTCGCGATGTTGTTGATCAGCTCCAGCATGTTCACGGTCTTGCCGACGCCGGCGCCGCCGAACAGGCCGATCTTGCCACCCTTGGCGAACGGGCAGATCAGGTCGATCACCTTGATGCCGGTTTCGAGCAGCTCGACCGAAGGCGAGAGCTCGTCGAACTTCGGCGCCAGCTGGTGGATCGAGCGGCGCGTGTCGGACTTGATCGGGCCGACTTCGTCGATCGGGCGGCCGAGGACATCCATGATGCGCCCCAGGGTTCCCTTCCCGACGGGCACTGAAATCGGCGCGCCCGTCCCCGTCACTTTCATGCCGCGGCGCAAGCCGTCGGAGGACCCCAGCGCGATGCAGCGCACGACGCCGTCGCCCAACTGCTGCTCGACTTCGAAGGTCAGGCCCTTCTCCACCAGGCCGCCCTGCGCCGTTTCCTCCAGGACAAGGGCGTCGTAAATATTGGGCATCGCCTCGCGCGGAAACTCGATGTCGGTAACCGCGCCGATGCATTGAACGATGGTGCCTTGTACCTGTGCCATGGGTTCCTAGCTTTCTAAACGGCGGCTGCGCCGCCCACGATTTCGGATAGTTCCTTGGTAATGGCTGCCTGGCGGTTCTTGTTGTAGATCAGGGTCAGCTCGTCGATCAGGGTGGCGGCATTGTCGGAGGCGGCTTTCATCGCCACCATGCGCGCCGACTGCTCGGACGCCATGTTCTCCGAGACCGCCTGGAAGATCAGCGCCTCGATGTAGCGCGTCATCACCTGGTCGAGGACGGCCCGCGCCTCGGGCTCGTACAGGTAGTCCCAGACGGTTTCGGGCGCGCCCAGCCGCTCGCCCGACAGCGGCAGGAGCTGCTCGATCACCGGCTCCTGCTTCATCGTATTGATGAAGCGCGTGTAGGCCAGCATCAGCCGGTCGAAACGGTCGCTGGTGTAGCCGTCGAGCATGACCTTTACTGCTCCGATCAGCTTGTCCATCAACGGGCGGTCGCCCAGCTGGGTGACCTGGGAGACCACCTTGGCGCCCAGCCGCTGCATGAAGCCCAGGCCCTTGTTGCCGATGGCGCAAACCTCGACCTCCTCGCCCTCCGTCTGCCACTGCTTGTACTGGGCAAGCACCAGGCGCAGCAGGTTGGTATTGAGCGCGCCGCACAGTCCCTTGTCGGTGGTGATGACGATGATCCCGACGCGCTTCACCGAATCGCGGTTCACCAGGAAGGGATGCCGGTACTCGGGGTTGGCGTGCGAGATGTGCGCCGCCACGGTGCGGATCTTTTCCCCGTAGGGCCGTGCCATGCGCATGCGCTCCTGCGCCTTGCGCATCTTCGAGGCGGCGACCATCTCCATCGCCTTGGTGATCTTGCGAGTGTTCTGCACACTCTTGATCTTGACCCTGATTTCCTTCGTGCCGGGCATCGAGGCGTCTATCCCTTAGTACGATCCGTTCTTCTTCCAGTCCCTGATGGCTTCGTGCAGCGCCTTTTCGTCTTCGGCCGGGAGGTCCTTCTTCTCCTCCATGCCGCCGACCAGGCTGGCGTACTTGCCCTTCAGGTAGTCGCGCATCGACTTCTCGGCCGCGAGTGCTTTCTTCACGTCGACGTCATCGAAGTAGCCGTTGTTCACCGCGAACAGCGTGAGCGCCATCTCCCAGACCTGCAGCGGCTGGTATTGCGGCTGTTTCATCAGCTCGGTCACCATGCGGCCGCGCTCGAGCTGCTTGCGCGTGGCTTCGTCCAGGTCGCTCGCGAACTGCGCGAAGGCGGCGAGCTCGCGATACTGCGCGAGCGCGAGGCGCACGCCGCCGCCGGTGTCCCGGCGCTTCATGATCTTGGTCTGCGCCGCGCCGCCGACCCGCGACACCGAGACGCCGGCGTTGATCGCGGGCCGGATGCCGGCATTGAAGAGATCGGTCTCGAGGAAGATCTGGCCATCGGTGATCGAGATCACGTTGGTGGGGACGAAGGCGGTGACGTCCCCTGCCTGCGTCTCGATCACGGGTAGTGCGGTCAGGGAGCCGGTCTTGCCCTTGACCGCGCCCTTGGTGAACTTCTCGACGTACTCGGGGTTGACCCGCGCGGCGCGCTCGAGCAGCCTCGAATGCAGGTAGAACACGTCGCCGGGATAGGCCTCGCGTCCCGGCGGTCGGCGCAGCAGCAGCGAGACCTGTCGATAGGCCCAGGCCTGCTTGGTCAGGTCGTCATAGATGATGAGCGCGTCCTGGCCGCGGTCGCGGAAATACTCGCCCATGGTGCAGCCCGAGTAAGGCGCGATGTATTGCATCGCCGCGGACTCCGAAGCCGAGGCGGCAACGACGATGGTGTAGGCCATCGCGCCATGCTCCTCGAGCTTGCGCACCACGTTGACGATGGTCGAGGCCTTCTGCCCTATGGCGACGTACACACAGAAGAGGTCCTTGCCCTTCTGGTTGATGATGGTGTCGATCGCCACCGCCGTCTTGCCCGTCTGCCGGTCGCCGATGATCAGCTCGCGCTGACCGCGGCCGATCGGCACCATCGCGTCGATGGCCTTCAGGCCGGTCTGCACCGGCTGCGAGACAGACTGGCGCGCGATCACGCCGGGCGCCACCTTCTCGATCACGTCGGTGAGCTTGGCGTTGATCGGGCCCTTGCCGTCGATCGGCTGGCCGAGGGAGTTGACCACGCGCCCGAGCAGCTCCGGGCCAATCGGCACCGAGAGGATCTTGCCGGTGGTCTTGACGATGTCGCCCTCGGTGATGTGGGTGTACTCGCCGAGGATCACCGCGCCCACGGAGTCGCGCTCGAGGTTGAGCGCGAGGCCGAAGGTGTTCTTCGGGAACTCGAGCATCTCGCCCTGCATGACGTCCGAGAGGCCGTGGATGCGGCAGATGCCGTCGGTCACCGACACCACCGTGCCCTGCGTGCGCATCTGCGCGCCGGCATCGAGGTTCTGGATGCGGCTCTTGATGAGCTCCGAGATTTCGGACGGATTCAGTTGCATTGACGCTCCTTAAGCTTTCAGTGCGGTCTCGAGCGCGGCGAGCTGCGCGCGCGCCGAGCCGTCGATGACCTTGTCGCCCAGTACCACCCTGACGCCGCCGATCAGCTCCCGGTCGACGCGGACCTGCGTTCTTACCTTTCGCCCGGTCCTCTTCTCGAGACGCTGCACGAGCTCGGCGAGCTGCGACTCGGAGAGCTCGAAGGCCGAGTGCACCTCGGCCTCCACCACACCCTGGCGCTCGTTCTTCAGCGCCTCGAACTGCCCGCGGATCTCGGGCAGCAGCTCGATGCGCTTGTTCTCCGCGAGCACGCGTAAAAAGTTCTCCGCCTCACCGCTGAGCTTGCCGCTCAGAATGGAAATGAACAGCCCCGCCACCTGGGCGTCCGACAGGTTCGGGTCGGCAACCGCTCGCTGCACGCGCTCGTCCCGTGCCACGAGCGCGAGTGCGCCGAGCATCTCCGACCACTTGGGGAGTGCGCCCGTGGAATCCGCCAGCCTGAAGGCGGCTTCGGCGTACGGGCGCGCGACGGTGCTCGGCTCGGCCATCTACAGCTGCCGCTTGATCGATTCGAGCAGGTCGGCGTGCGCTTTCGCGTCGACCTCCCGCTTCAGGATCCGCTCCGCGCCCGCGACGGCGAGCGAGGCCACCTGGCCGCGCAGCTGCTCGCGCGCGCGCGTCACTTCCTGCTCGATCTCTGCCTTGGCAGCGGCCTTCTCTCGATTGCCTTCTTCCTTCGCGGCGCCGCGCGCCTCGTCGACGAGCTGCGCGGCGCGCTTCTCCGCCTGCGCGAGGATCTCCGCCGCGCGGCTGCGCGCCTGGGTCACGGCCGCGTCCGCCTGCTTGGTCGAGGTCTCGAGCGAGCGGCGCCCCTGCTCTGCCGCGGCGAGGCCGTCGGCGATGGTCTTCTGCCGCGCCTCGATGGCGCGCAGCATGTGCGGCCAGATGAGCTTGACCGTGAACCAGATGAATGCCGCGAAGACCAGCGCTTGCGCGAACAGCGTCAGATTGATGTTCATGGCGCCCTCTCGCGATTGCCCGCGGCTACTGGAACGCCGTGGCGAGCGGGTTGGCGAAGGCGAAGAACATCGCGATGCCCAGGCCGATGATGAACGAGGCGTCGATCAGGCCGAGCAGCAGGAACACACGTCCCTGCAGCGAGTTGGTGAGCTCGGGCTGGCGCGCCGCGGCTTCGAGGAAGCGGCTGCACATGATCCCCACCCCGATGCACGCGCCGGCCGCACCGAGGCCCACCATCAGGCCGATGCCGATTCCGGTGTAGGCCTGAACCATTGCCAGCATCTGAAGTTTTTCCATCGTGTTGTTCCTTTCTAGAGCGAAAAGGGGATGACGTTAGTGGTGCTCGTGCGCCATCGAGATGTACACGACGGTGAGCATCATGAAGATGTACGCCTGCAGCAGCACGATCAGGATGTGAAAGATGGCCCAGCCCAGGCCGAGCCAGAAGCCGAAGAACACGCCGGCGAGGCCCGTCGCGGCCCACATCCACAGCAGCAGGAACAGTATCTCGCCCGCATACATGTTGCCGAACAGCCGCAGCGAGTGCGACAGCGGCTTGGAGATGTACTCGACGAGGTTGAAGAGCAGGTTCGCCGGCCACAGCAGCGGATTCGAGCCGAATGGCGCGCAGAACAGTTCGTGGATCCAGCCGCCGAGGCCTTTCGAGGAGATGGCGAAGAAGATCATCAGCAGCCAGACCGACAGGGCGAGCGCGAAGGTGGTGTTGACGTCGGCGGTGGGCACGTACCGGAAGCCATGATCGGAAACGTTGTGGGTGATCAGGCCGACCAGATCGGCCGGCAGGAAGTCCATGGCGTTCATGAGCACTACCCAAACGAACACGGTCAGGGCGAGCGGCGCGATGAATCGATTGCGATCGCCGTGGTGGAAGATCCCCTTTACCTGATCGTCGATGAACTCGAACAGCAGCTCGAGAAAGGCTTGGCGCCTGCCCGGAACGCCCGGGGTCGCGCCGCGCACGATCCACCAGACCACCCCCAGGCCGACGACCCCGAGCAGGATGGACACGGAAAGGGAGTCGACATTCAGCGTCCAGAAGCCGCCGTCGCCGACCGGCTGGGCCAGGAAAGTTAGATGGTGCTGGATGTACTGTGAAGGCGTGAGCTCTGTTGCTGCGGCCATCGTCGTAACGTCAGTAGTCGCGGACAAAAAACGCCATTGAAAAAATCAGCATCGTCACGACGAACGCGCCGAGAAAGACGCCAACCACCGCCTCTCCGTAGTTCGTCAGCACGAGCCACAGCAGGAGCAGCGCCACGCCGATCTTGACCGCCTCGGCCCGCAACGCGCCTACCAGAACCCCCCCTGCAGACCTCGCTTTGCCCAACGCGGCCACCAGCGCGGACACCAGGCCTGCGATGATGCTGACCACGCCACCGGCCATCGCCGATACCGCACCGTGCGCGTCCGCGAGCAGCGCGCCGGCCCCGGTCAGGATCGCGGTCGCCACGATCTGCCACAGCAGGACCGTGCGTATCGGCTTGCTGAATCGAACCGCACCCGGCAAAGCGGGCGAAGTATAGCGTAACTGTCGTGTCATTTGAGCTTCTTCAGCAGCTGCTCGAGATGCTCGAGCCCCGAGTAATGCAGCACCAGCCTGCCGCTGCCTTTGCGCCCGGGGCGGATCTCGACGGTAGTGCCCAGTCGCTCCGCGACCTCCTCCTCAAGGCGCGCGAGATCGCGATCGGGCTTGTGCCGCCGCTGCTGCGCGGGCCCGCGCAGCAGAGTCTGCACCAGGGCCTCGGTCTCGCGCACCGACAGGCCGCGCGCCGCGATGCGGTTGCCGGCCTCGATCTGCCGCGCTGTGTCGAGCGCGAGCAGGGCGCGGGCGTGACCCATCTCGAGCGCGCCTTCCATCACCATCTCCTGCACCGGCTTCGCCAGTTTCAGCAGGCGCAGCAGATTGGTGGTGGCGCTGCGCGAGCGCCCCACCGCATCGGCCGCTTGCTCGTGCGTCATCCTGAATTCCTCGATGAGGCGCGCGAGGCCGGCGGCTTCCTCCATCGGATTGAGGTTCTCCCGCTGGATGTTCTCGATCAGCGACATCGCGAGCGCCGCCTCGTCGGGAACCTCGCGCACCAGCGCCGGCACCTCCTCGAGGCCTGCCATCTGCGCGGCGCGCCAGCGCCGCTCGCCGGCGATGAGCTCGTAGCGGTCGCGATCGACCGGGCGCACGAGCAGCGGCTGCATCAGGCCCTGCGCGCGGATCGAGCCGGCGAGCTCGGCGAGCGCCTGCTGGTCCATCTTCGTGCGCGGCTGGTAGCGTCCCGGACGGATACGCGCCACGGGAAGCGTGAGCAGCGCCTCGCGCGGCGCCGTGTCGTCCGCGCCGAGGAGCGCGTCGAGCCCGCGACCGAGGCCCTTGGGCTTCATGCGGCCTGCCCCTGGGCAAGAATCTCGTCGGCGAGCGCGAGGTAGGCCTGCGCGCCCTTCGATGCCGCATCCCAGCGCACCGCCGGCACGCCGTAGCTCGGCGCCTCCGCGAGCCGCACGTTGCGCGGCACCAGGGTGCGGTAGACCTTCTCGCCGAAGTGCGCTTCGAGCTGCTGCGATACCTGCTGCGACAGGGTGTTCCTCGGGTCGTACATGGTGCGCAGCAGCCCGGCGATGTCCAGCTCGGGATTGAGATGCGCGCGCACGCGCTTGATCGTGCCTACGAGGTCGGAAAGTCCTTCGAGCGCGTAGTACTCGCATTGCATGGGGATCAGCACGCGTTGCGCCGCGACGAGTGCATTGACCGTCAGAAGGCTGAGCGATGGGGGGCAGTCGATCAGGATGAAGTCGTACTCGGGCAATACGCGCTCGAGCGACGCTTTCAGCCGCGTCTCGCGACCCGGCAACTCGACCAGCTCGATCTCCGCTCCTGCGAGCTCGCGGTTGGCCGGCAGCAGATCGTAGCCCCCCTGCTCGGCGCGCGTGCGTATCGTGGAAAGCTCGCCCAGCCCGAGCAGCACGTGGTAGATCGTTCGCGTGGTGGCGCGCTTGTCCACGCCGCTTCCCATGGTGGCGTTGCCTTGGGGATCGAGGTCGACCAGCAACACCCGGCGCCCGGCGCCGGCGAGCGCGGCAGCGAGATTGACGCTGGTCGTGGTCTTGCCGACGCCGCCTTTCTGGTTCACCACCGCGATGACACGCGTCACGCTTGGCCTTCCGGGCGACAGAGCACCAGATGGCGCTCGGCTGCGAGTAGCGGGACACGGACACGGATCGGCGCGTCGCAGGCGCAGTCGCCGGGCATGCGCGCGAGCTCGGCGCGCGGGTCGCGGCCTTTCATGGCCGCCAGCACACCGTGAGGCGCGACGAGGTGGCGGCAGGCCGCGATGAACTGGGCCAGGCCGGCGAACGCGCGCGAGACCACCACGGCGAACCGGCTCGGCGGATGCCACTGCTCGACGCGACCTTCCTGGACCGCGAGGTTCCCGGTGCCGAGCTCGATCGCCGCCTGGCGGAGGAAAGCCGCCTTCTTCGCACTCGATTCCACGAGCGTCACACGCCAGGTCGGACGCGCGAGCGCGATCGGGATTCCGGGCAGGCCGGCCCCGGAGCCGGCGTCGGCGAGCGCGGGCTCGGCACCCGGCATCGGCAGGTGCGGAAGGATGGCGAGCGAATCCAGCACATGGTGACTGATCATCTCCTCCTGGGTGCGGATTGCGGTCAGGTTGTAGGTACGGTTCCATTTTGCGAGCAGCGCGACGTACTGCAGCAGCTGGTGGCGCGTCAGTTCGGGTAGTTGCAGGGCGAGTTCGCCGAGCCCGCGCTCCAGCGCGGCGCGCGGCGTCATGCCCTTTTCTGCTGCTTCGCGACACCTCTCTTCAAATGGACCAGCAGCAACGAGATCGCGGCCGGGGTCACACCGGAGATGCGCGCCGCCTGCCCGATCGTTTCCGGACGATGCCGTGCCAATGTCTGGCGCACTTCCACCGAGAGACCTCGTACCTCGCCGTAGTCGATGGACTCGGGTAGGCGGAGCTCCTCGAAAGCCCGCCTGCGCGTCACCTCTTCGCGCTGTCGCTCTACGTAGCCTTGGTACTTGGTAGCGATTTCGACTTGGCTTGCGACCGCCGGGTCTACATCGGCGGGCTGACCGAGGCTCGCATAGGTCACCTCTGGTCGGCGAAGAAGCTCTAGAAGAGAGTGCTTTTGACGAAAGCCAGCGCTCACATACGTAGATTTGAGGCGCTCCGTTTCACGCGCGATCGCGTCTCGCTTACGGCTGAATGCCGACCAGCGGTCATCATCGATCAGCCCGAGATCGCGCCCAATCTCGGTGAGCCGGAGATCTGCATTGTCTTCGCGCAGCATCAGCCGGTACTCGGCACGGCTGGTAAACATGCGGTAGGGCTCCGAGACACCGCGCGTGACGAGGTCGTCGACTAGCACCCCCAGGTATGCCTGGTCGCGTCCAGGAGCCCAGGAATCGCGCTCCTGCGCCAGGCGCGCGGCATTGATCCCTGCCAGCAGCCCTTGTGCGGCAGCCTCTTCGTAGCCCGTAGTGCCGTTGATCTGTCCGGCGAAGAACAAGCCGCGCAGGCTCTTCGTTTCGAGGGAAGTCCGCAGGCTGCGAGGATCGAAGTAGTCGTATTCGATGGCATATCCCGGACGGACAATCTGCGCGCCCTCCAGGCCGCGGATGGAGCGGACCAGCTCCAGTTGAACATCGAAGGGCAGGCTGGTCGAAATGCCGTTGGGATAGATCTCGGTGCTCGTCAGGCCTTCGGGCTCGAGGAAGATCTGATGACTCGATTTCCCCTCGTAGCGGTGCACCTTGTCCTCTATCGACGGACAGTAGCGCGGCCCGATTCCTTCGATGACGCCGGTAAAGAGGGGGGAGCGATCGAGCGCGCTCCGGATCAGCTCGTGCGTTCGCCCGTTGGTATGAGTGATCCAGCAGGGGAGCTGCCGGGGATGCACCTCTCGGCGCCCGAGGAACGAGAAGACCGGTTCGGGGCTGTCCCCCGGTTGAACCTGGGTAGCCGAGAAATCGATGGTGCGCGCGTCCAGACGTGGCGGCGTACCAGTCTTCAGCCGACCGACCGGCAACTTCAACTCGCGCAACCGCGCAGCAAGCGTTATCGCTGAAGGGTCCCCTGCACGGCCCGCCTGGTAACGCTCAAGACCGACGTGGATCAATCCGGCGAGGAAGGTGCCGGTGGTGAGGACGACGGACTTCGCTCGAAAACGAACCCCGAGCTGCGTGACTACGCCGACCACGCGATCGCCTTCGATGAGGATATCGTCAACGGCTTGCTGGAAGAGAGAAAGATTGACCTGATGCTCGAGACGCTGCCGGATAGCCTGCCTATAGAGCATGCGGTCGGCTTGCGCGCGTGTGGCGCGTACCGCCGGGCCTTTGGAGGAGTTCAGCGTGCGGAATTGGATTCCGGCCTCGTCGGTCGCGAGAGCCATGACTCCGCCCAGGGCGTCGATCTCCTTGACCAGGTGGCCTTTGCCGATGCCGCCAATCGAAGGGTTGCAGGACATCTGCCCGAGCGTTTCGATGCTGTGCGTAAGAAGCAGAGTGCGGCTCCCCATGCGCGCCGCAGCAAGCGCCGCCTCGGTGCCGGCATGGCCTCCACCGACCACCAGGACGTCGAATTCACTAGGGGATTGCATCAGGGTGGCGAATTTTACGCGAGCGTTCCACGTGAAACCAGATCAACTCTTTGTTCCACGTGGAACGCTCGCTATGCTGCGGTGCAGCATCATCAGGCCCTCGTGCGACAATCGCCGCCCTTTTTGCTCGAGTCGCGATGATTTCACTGGCCCGCTACGCGGCGGTGCTGCAGGCGCGGGAAACGAGGCTGACGTTCGGCTTGTCGATGGTCGGCCGGCTGCCGATCGGCATCACCGGGCTGGCGATCCTGCTGCTCGTGCAAGGCGAGAGCGGTTCATTCGCGCGCGGTGGTGCGGCGACGGCAGGCTATGTGGTCGGCCTCGCCGCCGTGGCGCCGGTGCTAGGCCGCTGGATCGATCGTAGAGGGCCACTCGCAGCGCTTCTCGCTTCGGGCGTGCTTTTCCCGGCGGCTCTGATTGCCCTGGTCGCCATGGCATCTAGGGATGCACCGAGTTGGCTGACGCCGCTGCTGGCAGCCGCCGCGGGCGCGAGCTTCCCTCCTATCACCGTGTGTATGCGTACCTACTTGCGTCAGCGCTTGGGCGACGATCCGCTGCTGGCGGCGGCCTACTCGCTTGAATCGATCCTGATAGAGGTCATCTTTATCGCCGGTCCGATGCTGGTGGCCGGATTCGTCGCTTTCGCTTCCCCGGCTGCGGCAGTCTGGTTCGCCGCCGCGTGCGGCGGCTTGGGCTCCCTGCTCTTCCTGCGCTCGCCTGCGCTACGGGGGTGGCGCATCGAATGGAAACGGGGCGGCAGCTTGCTCGGACCGCTCGCCAATCGCCGCTTCGTCGCGCTGATCGCGGTGGTGCTGCTCTACTCGATCGCTTTCGGGCTCGTTGAAATCGGCATTGCCGCGTACGCAACCGAAACTGGGAACGCGGCTCTCGCGGGCGTGCTGCTTGGACTGATGAGTACCGGCAGTGCGCTGGGCGGCCTCGCCTACGGCAGCCGAAGCTGGCACGTGCCGCTGGTCCGCCAGTTCGCGTTGACGCTCGCAATCATGGGTGCGGGGCTCGCGTTACTTGCCCTGCCGTGGGGCCCATGGACGTTCGCCCTCTGGTGCGCGGCAGCCGGCGTGATCATGGCGCCGGCGCTCATCATCCAATCGATCCTTGTCGCGAAGACAGCGCGCCCCGAGCATTCGACGGAGGCCTTCACATGGTCCACCAGCGCGCTTCTAGGCGGGGTCGGCATCGGGATCGCGGCCGGGGGGGGCCTGCTCGAGATCTGGCCGGCTGCGGGTGCGCTCGCCTGCGCCGGCGCAGCGGCGCTTCTCGCGGCGATTGCGGCGCGCGTGCTGCTCGCGCCGCACTAGGCTTCGGATCAGGTTGCGAGCCGCTCGTGCATGCGGCCGCGACGTACTTCGAGCGGCGCGGGCAGGTGCGACCCGAGCTTGCCGAACAGCTCGTCGTGCGAGTGCAACTCGTCCTTCCACGCCGACGTATCGATACGCGTCAGCTCCGCATACTGCGATGACGAGACCTTCTCCAGCCCGGTCCAGTCGAGGTCCTCGAAGCGCGGCATGACGCCAAGCGGCGTTTCGGCGCCGCCGGCCCGGCCCTGGCAGCGATCGACGATCCATTGCAGTACGCGCATATTCTCGCCGAACCCCGGCCAGATGAACCGGCCGCTCGCGTCCCGGCGGAACCAGTTCACGCGGAAGATCTTCGGCGCGTGCTGCGACACGCGCCCCATCTTCAGCCAGTGCTCGAAGTAGTCGCCCATGTTGTATCCGCAAAACGCGAGCATCGCCATCGGATCGCGGCGCACCACGCCGGTCTTGCCCGTGATCGCAGCCGTGGTCTCCGAGCCGAGGGTGGCGGCCATGTACACGCCATCCTCCCAGCTAGGCGCCTCCACCACCAAGGGCACGGTCGAGGAGCGTCGCCCGCCGAACACGAAAGCCGAGATCGGCACACCCTGCGGATCTTCCCATTGCGGATCCATCGAAGGACATTGCGCGGCAGGCACCGTGAAGCGCGCGTTGGGATGCGCCGCGAGCCTTCCCGCCTTGCCGTCCTTCGGCGTCCACGGGTTTCCCTGCCAGTCCGTGAGCTGCGCCGGCGGCGTCTCCGTCATGCCCTCCCACCAGACATCGCCTTCCGGGGTCAGGGCAACATTGGTGAAGATCACGCTCTCGCGCAGCATCCGCATTGCGTTGGGGTTCGTGTCCTCCGAGGTGCCGGGCGCGACGCCAAACAGGCCGTACTCCGGGTTGATGGCGTAAAAGCGTCCATCGCTGCCCGGTTTGATCCACGCGATGTCCTCGCCGATCGTCGTAACTTTCCAGCCCTTGAACGCCGCCGGCGGAATCAGCATCGCCAGGTTCGTCTTGCCGCAAGCGGAAGGGAAGGCGGCTGCGATGTAGGTTTTCGCCCCCGTCGGCGACTCGACCCCGAGGATCAGCATATGTTCGGCGAGCCAGCCTTCGTCGCGCGCCATCACGGAAGCGATGCGCAGAGCGAGGCATTTCTTGCCAAGCAGCGCATTGCCGCCGTAGCCGGAGCCGTAAGACCAGATCTCACGCGTCTCCGGGAAATGCACGATCCATTTCTCGGCTTCGTTGCAAGGCCAGGGCACATCCTTCGCGCCGGGCGCCAGCGGCGCGCCGACCGAATGCACGCAAGGGATGAACGTGCCGCTCTCGCCCAGCCAATCCGCGACCGCGCGTCCCATGCGGGTCATGACCGCCATGCTGACCGCCACGTAGGCCGAGTCCGAGATCTCGACGCCGACCTGCGCGATGGGTGAGCCGATCGGCCCCATCGAGAAGGGCATGACATACATTGTCCGCCCGCGCATGCAGCCGTCGAACAGACGGTTCAGCGTCGCGCGCATCTCGCGCGGATCCATCCAGTTATTGGTGGGTCCAGCGTCCTCCTTGGAGCGGCTGCAGATGAAGGTGCGGTCCTCCATCCGCGCGACGTCGCTGGGGTGCGAGCGCGCGAGGTACGAGTTGGGCCGCAAGCGCTCGCTCAGGCGCAGGAAGGTTCCGGCGGCAACGAGTTCTCCGCACAGCCGGTCGTACTCCGCCCGAGACCCGTCGCACCAGACGACGCGGTCCGGCTTTGCAAGGCCCGCGACCTCTGCCACCCATTGGCGCAATCCCTGGTGGCGCACCCAGCCAGGCGCCTTGGACCGGTCAGCAGGTGCAGTCGCGGGAGCATTCATTCGGTCTGACTCCAGAAAGGCAAACGGCCCAGCGAGGCTGGGCCGGTCTAAGGGGGCGAAACTTGTGCACGGGAATTCTAGCACCGCAGGCCCCGCGGCGCGTTCCGACGGGCGCTCCGCCATCCGGCAAAGGTATGTAGTTACAACGGCTTATGGTGCCAGCAGGCGCTTTCATTTACCGATGCAGAAGCGCCGGAAGATCTCGCCGAGCAAGTCGTCCGAGCTGAACTCGCCGGTGATGCTGGCGAGGGCGCCCTGGGCGAGGCGGAGCTCCTCGGCAAAGAACTCCCACTCGCTTTGCGCGGTCGCAGCCTCCAAGTGTTCACTCGCGCTCCGCAAAGCGCGCAAGTGGCGCTCGCGAGCCAGAAAGACCGACTCTCCAGTGGACGACCAGCCTGCCGCCCGCAGAATCGCCTGGCGAAGCTGGTCCAACCCTTCCCCGGTCTTGGCGGAGACCGCTACCGAGCCTGGAGGCGCCTCGAAGCCGGGCACCAGGTCGGCTTTGTTGTAGACGATGATGCGGGCTGTACCGGGAGGCGCGCCAGCGATCAGTGGTCGTATGGCGCCCGCTTCGGCCACCGCGAGCACCAGGTCGGCGCGCTCCAGCTCGTACTTTGTCCGCTCGATGCCGCGGCGTTCAACTTCGTCCCCCGCGGCGCGCATGCCCGCGGTGTCCACCAGCACGAGCGGCACGCCCTCGAGCTGGATCGGCTCGCGCAAGCTATCGCGCGTAGTACCCGGCGTCGGGGTGACGATCGCCCGCTCCTCGCCCGTCAGGCGGTTCAGCAGGCTCGACTTGCCGACGTTCGGCGCACCGGCGAGCACCGCGTGGATGCCGGCGCGCAGCAGGCTGCCTTGCCGGCTCTTGGCGATGACCTCATCGAGCGCGGCGCGGACGGTTGCGAGACGTCCAGTCGCATCGTCACGATGCAGCCGGTCCACTTCCTCCTCGGGGAAATCCAGCATCGCCTCGGTGAGGGCGCGCAGCTCCACCAGGGTGCCGAGGAGCGCGGCGATGGCGGCGGAGAACTCGCCGCCGATCGAGCGCAGCGCGGAGCGCGCGGCCTCGCTGCTGGCGGCGTCGATCAGGTCTGCGACCGCCTCGGCTTGCGCGAGGTCGAGCTTGCCTTCCAGAAACGCGCGGCGCGTGAACTCGCCCGGCTCGGCGAGCCGCGCGCCCGCATCCAGGCAGGCGCGCAACAACTGCTGCATCACGACCGGTCCGCCGTGCCCTTGGAGCTCGAGGACCGGTTCGCCCGTGTAGGAGCCCGGCGCGGGAAAGTAAACAGCGATTCCCTGGTCGATGGCGTCTCCTCCGGAATTCCGAAACCAGGCCAGGGTCGCATGACGGGGGTTGGGCAGGCTGCCCAAGATAGCCTGCCCGACGGTGGGGACGAGGGGCCCCGAGACGCGAACGACGCCGATGCCGCCTTTTCCAGGCGCGGTGGCAACGGCGGCGATGGTATCGCGCGCTATCTCACCGCTTGGCATGGGCAGGTTTGCCGCGGTCGAACATGCGCTGGATCTGCCACTGCTGGAGGATCGAGAGGACGTTGTTGACGAGCCAGTACAGGACGAGCCCGGCCGGGAAGAAGAAGAAGAACACGCTGAACACGTATGGCATGAACTTCATCACCTTGGCCTGGACCGGATCCGGCGGCACGGGGTTCATGCGGGTCTGCAGCACCATGGTCGCGGCCATCAGGATGGGCAGCACGTAGTAGGGATCGAGGGCGGAGAGATCCGTGATCCAGAGCATGAACGGCGCGTGGCGCAGCTCGATTGCAGCCAGCAGCACCCAGTAGAGCGCGATGAACACCGGGATCTGCACGAGTATCGGAAAGCAGCCGCCAAGCGGGTTGATCTTCTCCGTCCGGTACAGCTCCATCATCGCTTGGTTCATTTTCTGGCGGTCGTTGCCGTACATTTCGCGGATCTTGGTGAGCCGCGGCGTGACCAGCTTCATCTTCGCCATCGACTTGTAGCTCGCCGCCGATAGCGGAAAGAACACCAGCTTGATCAAGACCGTCAGCAGGATGATCGCCACTCCCCAGTTTCCGCTCAGCGCGTGGAACTTCTCGAGAAGCCAGAACAGGGGCCAGGCGATGATCGCGAGAAATCCGTAGTCGACGACCAAGTCGAGGCCAGGTGCCGCCGCGCGAAGCCGGCTCTGCTCCTGCGGCCCAGCGTACAAGGGTGCATTGAGGCGCGTACTCGCACCGGGGGCGACGGTAGCGGGAAGGAGCACTCGTCCTGCGTACGTGCCGTCCTGACGTTTCTCCATGACGTAGTCACGGGTCACGCCCTGCGCCGGCAGCCATGCCGACACGAAATAGTGCTGCACGAAAGCGAGCCAGCCGTTGTCGGCCTGCGTGACGTGTTCCGGCCGGCCCTCGTCCAGATCGGAGGGATGCACCTTCTCGAACTTGCGCGCCTCGCTGAATACTGCGAACCCCGTGAAGCTTTGGGCACCGAACTGCTGGGCCAGGGTGTCGGCGTCCGCGTCCGGCTTGCCATCGTGCGTAAGCTGAAAGTAGCCAAACGTGGCAATCGGAGCCGCAGACTGGTTGCGCAGCTCGAGGGAAACGTCGATGACGTAGCTGCTGCGCTTGAAGGTATAGATTTTCTCGACCTGCAGCCCTTCGCGCCCCTGCGCGACGAGCCGCAATTCCACCGTCTCCCTGCCCGGCGCGAGGGCACGCTCGCCGGGCAGGATCCGCCAAGGCGTACGGTGATTCGGGCCGGCATCGCCCGTGATGCCACTTTGCGCGACATACCGATGCTCCGGGCCGAGCAGCACGAAGTTCTTGCTCCGGTCCCGTGAGTCCTTGTGCCGGATGAGCTCTACCCTCCGCAGGGTGCCGCCAAGGCTGTCGACCTCGGCGACGATGAAATCGGTGCTGACGCGCACTACCTCGCCTTGAGCATTGGGGTCGGCGCCCGGGGAGACCGCAGGCGACGCGGCCGGAGTCTGGTCCGGCGCCGCGGGCTTCGTGGGCGCAGGCACTCCCTGCTGCGCCTGGGGAGCCGGCGCCGGCTTAGGTCGACTCTCGCGCTCCCACGCTTCCCACAGCATGAGCAGCGAGAAGCTGAAAATGAAAAGCAAGATAAGACGCTGCGTGTCCATGCTACGGAACCGGGTCGTATCCGCCCGGGTGCCAGGGCCCGCAACGGCATAGGCGACGCACCGCAAGCAAACCGCCGCTCCAGGCCCCATGGCGCGTCAGGGCCTCCTCGGCGTACTCGGAACAGCTCGGATGAAAGCGGCAGGCGCGCGGCAGCATTGGGCTAATGCCCCAGCGATAGGCGCGCACAAGGACGCGAAGCGCGGCCGCCATCATCCGGAGAGGGCGCCGAGCAGCGCGCGCAGGCGTCGGATCATCTGGGCCGAGGGCTCGGCGCGATAGGGCGGGCGCACCAGCAGATCAATCGGGCCGAGCCGATCCTGCTCCAGCCGGAAAGCTTCGCGGATGCATCGCTTAATGCGGTTGCGCTCGGTAGCGGCCGCGGAGTGCTTTTTTGACACCAGTATCCCAAGCCGGGGCTGGCCCGATTCGCGCCGCTCAAGGTAGAAAGTGTAGCCTGCGGAGCTGCGCCGCGCGCCCGCCTTCAGCAGTCGTTCGAATTGCGCTCTTCGCCTCAGTCGGCGCCCGGCATCCAGTCCGAAGCGCTTGCCGCTCGCGGCTACAACCCTAGGCGGCGGCGTCCGCGGGCGCGACGATTGCGCAGCACGGCGCGACCCCCTCGCGTCCGGCTCCGCACGAGGAAACCGTGGCGCCGCGCGCGCCGCGTCTTGGATGGTTGGTAGGTGCGCTTCATGGCCGACCCGAAAAAGGGCGGTATTAGAGCGCGCGCTTGAACGCGTTGTCAAATGTAGCGCGGTGCGAGCAGAACCTGTTCTCGACTGTGGATAACCCATGTCGAAGAAGGTAAAATTCGTGCTCGTCTAGGCCAACGACAAGATGCAGAACCTCTGGGACGCTTGCCTGCGTCGGCTCGAGCAGGAGCTGCCCGCGCAGCAGTTCAACACTTGGATCCGCCCGCTCGCACCCGAGACGGGCGCGAGCACGGACACGCTGACTCTCGCAGCCCCCAACCGTTTCGTGCTCGAGCTGGTGCGGGAACGCTTTGCGACGCGCATCGAAAAGCTTGCTACCGAGGCGTGCGGCCGGGAGCTGGGATTGCGTTTGGTGCTCGCGCGCGGCGCCGAGCCGGCCATTCGGCCCGCTACCTCGATGCAGCGGCCCGCAAACGACCCGCCGACGCTGCTCGAGCGCGCACGGCTGAACCGCGGTTTCTCCTTCGACAGCTTCGTGACCGGCAAGGCCAATCAGCTGGCGCGCGCCGCGGCGCTGCAAGTCGCGGAGAATCCCGGTATCTCCTACAACCCGCTGTTTGTCTACGGCGGCGTCGGGCTCGGAAAAACGCACCTCGTGCAAGCGATCGGAAACCAGGTCGCAGACCAGAGGCCTCAGGCACGCATACGCTATATCCATGCCGAGCAGTATGTGACGGACGTCGTGCGCGCCTATCAGCAGAAGTCCTTCGACGAGTTCAAGCGCTACTACCATTCTCTCGACCTCCTGCTTATCGACGATATCCAGTTCTTCTCGAACAAGGGGCGCACGCAGGAGGAGTTCTTCTACGCCTTCAACGCCTTGGTCGAGGCGCACAAGCAGATCGTAATCACCTGCGACACGTACCCGAAGGAGATCGCAGGAATGGAAGAGCGCCTGATCTCGCGCTTCGGCTGGGGGTTGACTGTGGCGATCGAGCCGCCCGAGCTGGAGATGCGAGTCGCGATCGTGCTGAAAAAGGCGGAAGCGGAATCGGTCGCCCTGTCCGAGGAGATCGCGTTCTTCATTGCTAAGCACATCCGCTCCAACGTGCGCGAACTCGAGGGTGCCCTGAAGAAGGTGCTCGCCTTTGCGCGCTTCACCGGGCGCGAACTGTCCCTGGACCTCGCCAAGGAGGCGCTGCGCGATATTCTCAATCTCAACAGCCGGCAAGTGAGCGTGGAAGGCATCCAGAAGACGGTTGCCGAGTACTTCAAGATCAAGGTCTCGGACATGCATTCGAAGAAGCGCAGCCGCAATCTCGCGCGGCCGCGCCAGGTTGCCATGGCGCTTGCCAAGGATCTCACCCAGATGAGCCTGCCGGAGATCGGCGAGGCGTTCGGCAACCGCGACCACACGACGGTGCTGCACGCCTGCCGGACCATTGCCAGCCTGCGCAAGCATGACAGCGCGCTCAATCGCGACTACCTCGTGCTCGAGCAGGTGCTGAAAGGGTGACGGGTGAGCAAGCTGTGCGTCGCCGACGAGCAAGCTGTGGGTAAGGTGCAGACCTGGACGGCGGCGCGCAACTGTCCACAGCGGTACACAAACGCTCCACAGGTTTTCCCGCGTCTCATAGCGGCACAGGGCGCGGGCGCCAAAGGCTTTTCCGACTTATCCCGTGTTGCGGCCAGCCTTATTAGCTACTACTAAGTATTAAGGTAAATAACAAATGATCAAAGCAAAGCGAGACGAGATTCTGGAGCCGTTGTCCGCGGTGAGCGGCATCATCGAGCGACGTCACACGTTGCCGATACTGTCGAATGTGCTCCTCGACAGCGCGGGAGAGGTACTTTCGTTCCTCGCCACCGATATCGAGATCCAGATCACCGCACGCACGCCTGTGGCGATGGACGGCGAAGCGCGCGCGCTGACCGTGGGAGCGAGGAAGCTCCTCGATATCCTGCGCGCTCTTCCGGACGGCTCGGAAGTGACGCTGCAGCAGCAGGACAAGCGTCTGGTGGTCAAAGCAGGCAGAAGCCGGTTCACCCTCCAGACGCTGCCGGCCGAGGATTTCCCACGGCTGGCGAAGCCGAGCGGGCAGACCGCGCGCTTCAGTCTGAGCCAGAAGGCATTGCGGCGGCTGCTGGGCCTCGTCCAGTACTCGATGGCGCAGCAGGACATTCGCTACTACCTGAACGGATTGCTTACGGTCGTGGAAGACGGCCAGCTCAAGCTCGTCGCGACCGACGGGCACCGGCTTGCCTTCGCATCGGTGAAGCTTGGCGAACAGTTGCCGCGCCAGGAAGTAATCGTGCCGCGCAAGACGGTGCTGGAGCTGACCAAGCTTCTTGCCGACGTGGATGACGAGGTGAGCATCGAACTGTCCGCCACGCAGGCCTCGTTCACCTTCGGTACGGTAGAGCTGGTGTCCAAGCTCATCGATGGCAAGTTTCCGGACTACACGCGCGTCATTCCAACCCAGCACAAGAACCGCCTGCAGGTGGGCCGCGAACCCCTGCGCCAGGCCCTGCTGCGCGCGGCCATCCTATCCAACGAGAAGTTTCGCGGCGTGCGCTGGGTGCTGGCCGACGGCGCGCTGAGGATTGTTTCCTCTAACGCCGAGCAGGAGGAGGCGCATGAGGAGCTTGAGGTGAAGTACGCCGGCGACGCGCTCGACATTGGCTTCAACGTGAACTACCTGCTGGACGTGCTCAACAACGTCTCCGGCGCGGATGTGGAATGTGCCTTCGGCGATTCATCGTCGAGCGCGCTGATCAGCTACGCCACGGAAAAGGATTTCAAGTATGTCGTCATGCCGATGAGGATCTGAGGTGGGAGAATCGGAACGCCAGTCCCCCGAGACCAACGGCTACGGCTCGGACGCGATCAAGGTCCTGAAGGGCCTCGAGGCGGTGCGCAAGCGTCCGGGCATGTACATCGGTGACACCTCGGACGGTACCGGGCTGCATCACATGGTGTTTGAGGTGGTCGACAATTCCGTGGACGAAGCCCTGGCGGGCTTCTGCGACGAGATCGTGGCGACGATCCATACCGACAACTCGATCTCGGTGCGTGACAACGGACGCGGCATCCCGACGGGCATCATGGAGGACGACGAACTCAAGCGCTCCGCGGCCGAGATCGTCCTGACCGAGCTCCACGCCGGCGGGAAGTTCGATTCGAACAGTTACAAGGTATCCGGCGGCCTTCACGGCGTCGGCGTGTCGGTGGTGAACGCGCTGTCGGAATGGCTGCGTCTCACTGTGTGGCGGGACGGGCATGTCCATCAGATGGAGTTCCGCGACGGCGTCGCCGTCGCGCCGCTCAAGGTGGCCGGGGCAAGCGAGCGCCGCGGCACGGAGGTGCACTTTCTAGCGTCCAAAGAGGTGTTCGGCAACGTCGACTATCACTACGACATCCTGGCGCGGCGGCTGCGCGAGCTCTCGTTCCTCAACAACGGCGTCAAGATCGTCCTCATCGACCAGCGCGTCGCGAAGGAGGAGAACTTCGCCTTCTCCGGCGGCGTGAAGGGCTTCGTCGAGTACATGAACCGCGCGAAGAACATCCTGCACCCCAACGTCTTCATCGGGCATGGCGCGAAGGACGGGATCACCGTCGAAGTGGCGATGCAGTGGAACGACTCCTACCAGGAGAGCGTCCTGTGCTTCACCAACAACATTCCGCAGAAGGACGGCGGCACGCACTTGACAGGGCTGCGCGCGGCCATGACGCGCGTCCTGAACAAGTACATCGAAGAGACCGAGCTCGCCAAGAAGGCCAAGGTGGAGACCACCGGGGACGACATGCGCGAGGGACTTGCCTGCGTGCTCTCCGTCAAGGTCCCCGAACCGAAGTTCTCCTCGCAGACCAAGGAGAAGCTCGTGTCCTCCGAGGTTCGTCCGGTGGTCGAGGAGATCGTGGCCGAGCGGCTGCGCGAGTACCTCGCGGAACGACCGGCCGACGCGCGGTTGCTCACGTCGAAGATCGTCGACGCGGCACGCGCCCGCGAAGCGGCACGCAAGGCCCGGGAGATGACGCGCCGCAAGGGCGTGCTCGATTCCATGGGGCTGCCCGGCAAGCTCGCCGACTGCCAGGAGCGCGATCCGGCGAAGTGCGAGCTCTACCTCGTGGAAGGAGACTCGGCCGGCGGCTCAGCCAAGCAGGGGCGCGACCGGCGCTTCCAGGCCATCCTGCCGCTCAAGGGGAAGATCCTCAACGTCGAGCGCGCGCGCTTCGACAAGCTGCTCTCCTCGACGGAGATCGCGACTCTTATTACCGCGCTCGGCTGCGGCATCGGCAAGGAAGAGTACAACATCGAGAAGCTGCGCTATCACCGCATCATCATCATGACCGACGCCGACGTCGACGGCTCGCATATCCGCACGTTGCTGCTCACTTTCTTTTACCGCCAGATGTTCGAGCTCGTGGAGCGCGGCCATATCTATATAGCGCAGCCGCCGCTTTACCGCGCGAAAATCGGCAAGGAGGAGCGCTACCTCAAGGACGAGCATGAGCTCAACGCGTTCATGCTGAAACAAGCGCTGGTCGACGCCGCACTCCACCCGGGCGACGGGCGCGAGGCCATTACCGGTGACGTGCTTGCCGAGCTCGCCAAGTCTTATCTGCTCTCCGAGGCAGTCATCGAGCGCGTATCGCGCCTCATCGACCGCGAGATCCTGCAAGCCATTCTGCGCGGCGTGCAGATCGACCTGTCGCGCCGCGACAGCGCGGAGGCGGCTGCCGAGGCTCTCGAGAAAGCAATCGGCGGCAGCGGCATTGCGGTGGCGCCGCACTTTGACCAGAAGACCGAGCGCTACCAGGTGCGCATCGAGCGCACGCGCCACGGCAATGTGCGCATGAGCGCGATCGACACCGAGTTCGTCCATTCCGGCGACTACGCGCAGATCCGGCAGACGGCGGAAATGCTGCGGGGGCTCGTCGGCGAGGGCGCGTACGTGCAGCGCGGCGAGCGCAGGCAGCCCGTGCGGGATTTCGCCGACGCCATGAAATGGCTGCTCGGCGAGGTCGAGAAGTCGATGTCCCTGCAGCGCTACAAGGGTCTCGGGGAAATGAACCCCGAACAACTATGGGAAACCACTATGGATCCGCAGACTCGGCGCCTGCTCAAGGTGCAGATCGACGATGGCATTGCCGCCGACGAGATCTTCACCAAGCTGATGGGCGACGAGGTGGAGCCTCGCCGTGCCTTCATCGAGTCGAACGCGCTCGGCGTTCGGAACCTCGACGTGTAGGCTTGTCCTCCGCCGGCTTGTCCTTCGCAGGACGCGGCTGGAACTCGAAACCGATCTTGCCGTCGGGTTGCTTCACGAGGAAGGCCTTGAAGCGGCGCCCCTTCTTCGATACGAACGCCGTCAGCAAGTCCGTTCGCCCCGTGGCCAGCAATTTCCTCATTTGTTCGCGCTCGATCGGCTGTTGCAGGATCATCCGGCCGGAGCGGAAATCGCAGCTGCGCTGCGGACCGACGGCTTTCTCGCACGTGTAAGCCATGCCGTGCTCGTAGACCCGGGCGCCGCACTTTGGGCAGGCGCCCAGCGGCTCCTGGCTGCTGAAGTCGGGCGCTTCCTCGCCCTCGCCCGACGTCTGGCCGAAGTCGAACTCCACCTTCAGCTCATCGGTCAGGCGTAGCACCGCGCTGAACGGCTTGCCCTGGCGGCTGCGGAACCCGGTGAGAGGCCCGACGGCTCGCTTGGTGATCAGTTCAGCGATCTCCTCGGGCGACCATTCCCGGCCAGAGGTGACTTTCCAGATCGCGAAGTCGCACTTCTGGCACTGGAACTTGCGGTAGTTCTCCTGCACCGGTCCCTTGCCGCACTTGGGGCAGGGTGCCGGCACCGTCGCATAGACGACGTCCGGAATCTCGCCGGTCTTGATGGTTCCGACCACCTTGCGCACGAGCTCGCTGATCTCCTTCATGAACTCGTCGCGGGTCAGCTTGCCCTGCTCGATCAGCTTGAGCTTGTGCTCCCACTCGCCGGTCAGCTCCGGCGATGCGAGCTCGACGATGTGCAGCAT
>CBDDRQ010000138.1:0-12137 GCA_965233125.1 uncultured bacterium | reverse complement strand
ACGCCTTCGCGTTTTGGAGGGTACGCACATGAATGGCCTGCATCTCATCGGTGACCTCACCGGCTGCCGCTGCGATCCGCAGCTCCTTCTGGACGGCGAGCGGTTCCGCGCCAAGTGTCTCGAGCTGGTCGACGCCTCGGGCTTGACCACGGTGGGCGTGAACTTCCACCAGTTCGAAGGCTCGGGCTACACCGGCTGCGTGGTGCTGGCCGAGTCGCACCTCGCCATCCATACCTGGCCCGAGCGCCAGGGGCTGACGCTCGACGTCTACGTCTGCAACTACAGCGCCGACAACTCCGCCAAGGCGAGGAAGCTGTTCGACTCGATCGTCGAGTACTTCCAGCCCACCGAGATCGCGCGCCAGGACGTCGACCGCGGCGAGCACCTGCTCATGGAGCCGCTCAACGCCTCCACCGGCTTCCACATCAAGGCGACGAAGCAGCTCGGCGAGTGGCAGACGCGCTTCCAGAAGCTGCAGATCTATGACACGCCGCACTACGGCAAGATCTTCCGCCTCGACGGGTACAACATGACCTCCGAGAAGGAGGAGTTCGTCTACCACGAGAACCTGGTGCACCCGGCGCTCACCGCCCACAACGCGCCCCGGCGCGTGCTGATCATCGGCGGCGGCGACGGCGGCTCCTCCGAGGAAGTGCTCAAGCACCCCTCGGTGGAGGAGCTCACCATGGTCGAGATCGACGCCGACGTGGTCGAGGTCGCCAAGCAGCACTTCCAGGCGGTCCACAACGGCGTCTTCGACAACCCGAAGCTGCGGGTACTGATCGACGACGGGATGAAGTTCGTGCGCGAGACGCAGGAGCGCTTCGACCTGATCACGCTCGACCTGAACGACCCGGTCGGGCCGGCGGCCGCGCTGTACTCGACGGAGTTCTTCCAGCAGCTGCGCACGGCGCTCGCGCCCGGCGGCGCGCTTACCCTGCACCTGGGCTCGCCGGTGGCGCAGCCGCAGCGGGTGGCCGACCTCGCCCAGCGCCTGAACGGGGTGTTCCGCATCGTGCGGGTGTACACCATGTACATCCCGCTCTACGGCTCGCTCTGGTCGATGGCGGTGTGCTCCGACAAGCTCGACCCGAAGGCCTTCACCGCCGACGAGATCGACCGGCGCATCGAGGCGCGCAAGCTCCAGGCGCTGCAGTACTACAACGGCGAGACCCACGAAGGCGTCTTCGCCCTGCCCAACTTCGTGCGCGACCTGGTGACCCCGGCGCGCCTGAAGCAGCCGGCGCGCGGGCGCCGGCTGGGCGTAGTGCGCGCCGCCGCGAAGTAGCTACCTCCGGTAGCGCTCCAGCAGCGCCCGCATCGCGGGATCGTTCAGCTCGTTGGTGACGCGCCAGGCGGTGCCCGGGTTGGCGCCGCCCTTGAGCAGCGCCTCGGCGCTCGCCGCATCCCCCAGCATGACCGCGGCGGCGAGCGGCGTGAGGCCGCGGCTGTCGGGCCTGTCGGGCCATTTGCCGAAGGCCAGGAGCTCCTCCACGCCGGCGGCGTCGCGATACATGACGGCGGTCATCAGGTCGGCGTACCGGGGTCCGGGCGTCGACGGACCGGCACGGAATGGCGTCACCGGCGCAGACGCGACCTTTGCCACGGGAGGCGGCGGCGCTTTTGCCGCAGGCGGCGGAGGTGGAGGCGGCGGCGCCTTGACCGCGGGCGGCGGCGGGGGCAGCTCGACTTTCGCCACGGGAACCGGCTTGGGCTTCTCCGGCACCTTCGCGACCGCCACCGCAGGCGCGGCAGGCTTCGGCGGCGCCGAGGCGAGACTGGCGGGCAAGGGAGCCGGCATGGCGCCGCGCACCAGCGTGAACGCATACTCGCGCTTCAGGAAGCGGGGCGCGACGAGGACCTCGATCCGCTCGATCGGGCCGCGAAATCTCAGGCTGCGCGAGGCGGAGCCCGCGCTGGTGCCATAGCTCGAGCTTTCCTGGGCGACCCTGCCCTTCGCGTCGAAGCCGCGCACGTCCACCAGGGCCTCGATCGGCGCTTCGAGGGACACCGAGGCCTCGACGCCCGCGAGCCTGGTGGCGGTGACTTTCATCCCGGCCACCGTCTGCGGCTTGCCCGTGTCGGCGGCACGGAAGACGGCGCTCTGCACGTCGAGGGGCAGCGCGAGGCTCAGCACCCCCTCGACCTTTTGCACCTGCGCCTCGGTGGTGCCCTTGAGCAGCCGCACGCTGCGGATTCCCTGCAGGCGATGCACGCCGCTCTTCGTTTCCGTGAGGTCGATCGCGTGGAAGAAGGGCTGCTCGAAGTTGCTCTTGGCATCGTAGAGGTCGCGATTGCCGGGGTCGGTCACGCTCTTCACCGCCACCGTCGCGCGGCCGCGCCCCAGGCCCATGCCGGCCACCGGCGGGACATGCACTTTGACCCAGACGTTCGGGCCGCTGGCGAAGAAGCTGGAGAGCTCGAGCAATGCGGGCCCGACGCGCGTCATCGAAGGCGCGTCCATGCCGGCGACCCCGCCCCCGAAGAGCTTCTCGTCCTCGGGAGAGAGGGCGACCGCGGCGGCCGGAGCTGGAGGAGCAGGCTTGACCTGCGTCGGCGGCGGCGCTGGCTTGGGCGGCGCTGGCCGGGCTACCCGCGTTGGGGGCGGCTTGGGCGGCGCTTGCACCGCGATCTCGCCCAGCATGCCGCCCATGAGGCCCGTGAACAGGGCCGCGCCGAAGACCACCATGAGGACGAACGGCGCGGCGATGCCGACCACGGCGAGGCCGAGGGCGGCGAGCACGCGGCCGGGACTGTCGCGCACCACGACGGTCGAGGCGACCATGTCGTGCAGCGCCTGCTTGCGCTGGGTGAAAGCCGCGAGCAGGAAACCGATCATCAGCGGGAATGCCGAGATGAGCTTCGCGAGCTCGCGACCGAGCGAGCGCAGGAAGGAGATGCGGTTGCCGTCGCTGTCGGCTACCCTGAGGCCGACCAGGGCCTTGCCGTAGGTGGCCTGGCGCGCCGAAGCCTGCATCGCGACGAAGTAGAGGATCGGCCCGAACAGGATGACGAGCGTCGCGAGGAGGCCGAACACCTCTCCGGCCAGGCCGGCGGCCACGGCGACGACGAAACAGCCGGCGCCGACGATCAGGACGTCGACGACATAGGCGAGAAAGCGGATCCAGAAGCCGCCGTAGGCCGGCGACGCAGCCCCCAGGACCTGGGTCTTCATGTGCTCTTCGGCCATAGCCCCCCCTTTGCAGGCTTTCGGGGAAGCCTACTCCTCTTTCACGCGATCGAGGTAAGGGCCTCGCGGATGGCCTGGAAGATGCGGTCGATCTGCGGCTTGTCCACGATCAGCGGCGGCGACAGGGCGATGATGTCGGCGGTGACGCGGATCAGCACGCCGCTTTCGAAGGCGCGCACGAACGCCTCGTAGCCCCGCGCGCCCGGGGCCCCCGGCCGCGGCGCGAGCTCGATCGCGGCCATGAGCCCGAAGTTACGCACATCGATCACGTGCGCCGCGCCCTTGAGCGCATGCGCCGCGGCTTCCCAATGGCTCTCCAACCCGGCCGCCCGTTCCAGGAGGCCTTCTTCTTCGCAGGTGTCGAGCATGGCGATGCCGGCTGCGCAGGCGACCGGATGGCCGGAGTAGGTATAGCCGTGGAAGAGCTCGATGCCCGGCGGTCCCTGCATGAACGCGTCGAAGATCTCCTCCCTGGCGAAGACCGCGCCCATCGGGATGGTCGCGTTGGTGAGCGCCTTCGCGGTGGTGAACAGATCGGGCATCACGCCCAGGCGCTCGGAGCCGAAGGGCTTGCCCAGGCGGCCGAAGCCGGTGATCACCTCGTCGAAGATGAGCAGGATGCCGTGGCGCGTGCAGATCTCGCGCAGGCGCTCGAGGTACCCGCGCGGGGGCACCAGCACGCCCGCGGAGCCGGCGACCGGCTCGACGATCACCGCGGCGATGGTCGAGGGGTCGTGGAACAGGCACAGGCGCTCGAGGTCGTCGGCGAGCTCGATCCCGCCGTGCAGCGGCTGGCCCCTCGAGAACGCGTTCCGCGAAAGGTCGTGGGTATGCCGGATGTGATAGACGCCGGAAAGACCGGGCCCGAACACCTTGCGGTTGGCGGGAATGCCGCCGACCGCCATGCCGCCGAAGTTGACGCCGTGGTAGCCCCGCTCGCGCCCGATCAGGCGATAGCGCTGGCCCTCGCCGCGCGCGCGGTGATAGGCAAGGGCGATCTTGAGCGCGGTGTCGGCGGACTCCGAGCCCGAATTGGTGAAGAAGACGCGCGAGAACCCCTGCGGCGCGATCGCGGCCAGCCGCTCGGCGAACTCGAAGGCGATCGGGTGGCCCATCTGGAAGGTGGGCGCGAAGTCCATCTCGCCCACCTGGCGGCGCACCGCCTCGACGATCCGCGGCCGGCAGTGGCCGGCGTTCACGCACCACAGGCCCGCGGTGGCGTCCAGCACCTGGCGCCCCTCGGGCGTCCAGTAGTACATGCCTTCGGCGCGCGAGAGCAGCCGCGGCGCCGTGCGGAACTGGCGGTTCGCGGTGAACGGCATCCAGAATGCGTCGCGGCGCATCGCGCTAGCCCGGGTAGGAGACGACTTTTTGTCGCTGCTCGCCCAGGCCCTGGATGGTCAGCCTGAGCTGGTCCCCCGGCTTGAGGAACATCGGCGTCGGCTTGATGCCCAGGCCGACGCCGGGCGGCGTGCCGGTGGCGATGATGGCGCCGGGCAGCAGCGTCATGTACTGGCTCACGTGGGAGTAGATCTTCGCCACGCCGAAGCTCATGGTGCGCGTATTGCCGGTCTGCATGCGCTTGCCGTTGAGATCGAGCGCCATGTCGAGGTTCTGGGGGTCCGGGACCTCGTCGGCGGTCACCAGCCACGGGCCGATCGGCCCGGCGGTGTCGAAGCCCTTGCCCTTGTCCCATTGCGTGGTGGCCATCTGGAAAGAGCGCTCCGAGACGTCGTTGACGATGCAGTAGCCCGCCACGTGCGAGAGTGCCGCCGCCTCGCTCACGTAGCGCGCCTGGGTGCCGATGACCACGCCGAGCTCGAGCTCCCAGTCGAGCTTGGTCGAGTTCCTCGGCTGCACGATGTCGTCCGAGGGGCCGTTGATGCAGGTGGTGGCCTTCATGAAGACGATCGGCTCGGTCGGGATCGCCATGCCGGCCTCCTTGGCATGGTCGGAGTAGTTCAGGCCGATGGCGACGAACTTGCCGATGCCCACGAAGGGCACGCCGAAGCGGGGGCCGCCGTTCACGAGCGGCAGCGACTCGGGCTTTTGCCGCGTGAGCATCTTCAGGCCGCGCGGCGAGAGCTCGTTCGGCCCGATGTTGTCGATGACCTTGGAGAGGTCGCGCAGCTTCCCCCCGCCGTCGATCATCCCGGGCTTCTCGTAGCCGGGCTTGCCGTAGCGGCACAGCTTCATATCGTCATTCCCCCATCGATCGAATAAGCATTGCCGGTCGCGAAGAGCGACTCGTCGGAAGCGAGGAACACCAGCAGGCCGGTGACGTCCTCCACGGTGCCCAGGCGGCCCATGGGCTGGCGCGCGACGAAGTCCTTGCGCGCCTGCGCCGGGTCTGGCTGCGCGTTGATGCGGCCCTGCAGCGAAGGCGTGTCGACCGTGCCGGGGCAGACCGCGTTGCAGCGCACGCCCTTGCTCACGTAGTCCGCGGCGATCGCCTTGGTTAGCCCGATGACGGCGGCCTTGGTCGCGCCGTAGACGAAGCGGTTCGGCAGCCCCCGGATCGACGAGGCGACCGAGGCCATGTTGATGATCGAGCCGCGCCCCTTCTTCAGCATGCCCGGGATGAAGGCGCGCGAAACGAGGTACATCGACTTGACGTTGACGTCGAAGGCGCTCGCCCAGTCCTGGGGCGTGCACTCGAGGATCGTGCCGTGGTGCACGATGCCGGCGCAGTTGAAGAGCACGTCGATATCGCCGACCGCTTTGCCTGCTTCTTGAATGGCTCGCTCATCGGTGGCGTCCAGCACGCGCGTGCGGATGCCGTCCTGCCCTTCGAGCTCCGCCACCTTGGCGCTGATGTCGGTGGCCCAGACGCGCGCGCCTTCGCGGGCGAAGGCGAGCGCGGCGCCGCGTCCCATGCCCTGCGCAGCGGCGGTGATGAACGCGGTCTTGCCTTCGAGGCGCCCGGGCATAGAGGGCAGCGATTATACTTCGCGTCCTCATGGCTGAAACGCGTTTCGCAGGCCGCCACGCGATCGTCACCGGCGGCATGCAAGGCATCGGCGCCGCGATCGCGAAGCGCCTGCAGGCCGGGGGCGCACGCGTCACCGTGTGGGACCTCGACGGCTCGCCCAAGGTCGACGTCAGTAATTTGTCTTCAATAGAGAATGCCTTGCGGAAGGCCGAGCGGGTCGACATCCTGGTCAACAACGCCGGCATCGCCGGCATGAACAAGCCCACCGTCGACTACCCGGTCGAGGAATGGGAGCGGGTGCTGCGCATCAACCTCACCAGCCAGTTCCTGTGCTGCCGCGCCGTGGCGCCGCGCATGGTGGCGGCGGGCTACGGGCGCATCGTCAACATCGCCTCGGTCGCCGGCAAGGAAGGCAACCCGAACGCGGTCGCCTACTCCGCCTCCAAGGCGGGCGTCATCGCCCTTACCAAGTCCCTGGGCAAGGAGCTCGCCCAGGCCGGCGTGCTGGTCAACTGCGTCACCCCGGCGGCGGCCAAGACGGCGATCTTCGCGCAGATGACCGAGAGCCACATCGAGTACATGCGCTCGAAGATCCCGATGGGGCGCTTCGTCGAGGTCGACGAGATCGCCGCGCTGGTGTGCTGGCTGGCGAGCGAGGAATGCAGCTTCTCGACCGCCGGCGTCTTCGACATCTCCGGGGGCCGGGCCACCTACTGATGAAGACGAAGAAACCCAAGCAGCGCTCGATCCAGTGGTTCTCGCGCCAGGACATCTACGGCTTCCTCTACCGCAGCTGGACGAAGAACCGCGGCGTGCCGCACGACCAGTTCGACGGCCGGCCGGTGATCGGCATCTGCAATACCTGGTCGGAGCTCACGCCCTGCAACACGCACTTCCGCGTGCTCGCCGAGCACGTGAGGAACGGCGTGCTCGAGGCCGGCGGCTTCCCGCTCGAGTTCCCGGTCATGTCGCTCGGCGAGACGCTGCTTCGCCCCACCGCCATGCTCTACCGCAACCTCGCCAGCATGGACGTGGAGGAGTCGATCCGCGGCAACCCGCTCGACGGCGTGGTGCTGCTCGCCGGCTGCGACAAGACGACGCCGGCGACGCTGATGGGCGCCGCGAGCATCGACCTGCCCACGATCCTCGTCTCGGGCGGGCCCATGCTGTCGGGCAAGTACCGCGGCACCGACATCGGCTCGGGCACCAACGTGTGGTCGATGTCGGAGGACCTGCGCGCGGGCAAGATCTCGCTCGATGAGTTCCACGAGGCGGAGTCGTGCATGCACCGCTCGCACGGGCACTGCATGACCATGGGCACCGCCTCCACCATGGCCTCGATGGTCGAGGCCCTCGGCGTCGGCATGCCGGGCAACGCGGCCATTCCGGCGGTCGACGCGCGGCGCAACGTGCTCGCGCGCATGGCGGGCAGGCGGATTGTGGAGATGGTGAAGGAAGGCCTGGTTTTGTCAAAAGTATTGAAAAAAGAGGCCTTCGAGAACGCCATTCGGGCGCTCGGCGCCATCGGCGGCTCGACCAACGCGGTGATCCATCTCACCGCCATCGCGCGGCGCATCGGCGTCGAGCTCGACCTCGACGACTTCGCGCGCGCCGGTCGCGACGTGCACACGCTCGTGAACCTGATGCCCTCGGGGAAGTACCTGATGGAGGACTTCTACTACGCGGGCGGACTGCCGACAGTGCTGCGGGAGCTCGGAGAAAATGATTTATTGAATCGAAATTCTTTGACAGTCAACGGCAAGACCATCTGGGAGAACGTCAAGGACGCGCCCTGCTGGAATCGCGACGTCATCTTCCCGTTCAAGAAGCCGTTCAAGGCAAACACCGGCATCAGCGTGCTGCGCGGCAACCTCGCACCCGACGGCGCGATCATCAAGCCATCGGCGGCAACACCCGCGCTGATGAAGCACCGCGGCCGCGCGGTCGTGTTCGAGAACATCGAGGACTTCCACCGCCGCATCGACGACCCGAAGCTCGACATCGACGAGCGCTGCGTCATGGTGCTGAAGAACTGCGGCCCGAAGGGCTACCCGGGCATGGCCGAGGTCGGCAACATGCCGCTGCCGCCGAAGCTGCTGAAGAAAGGCGTCACCGACATGGTGCGCATCTCGGACGCGCGCATGAGCGGCACCGCCTACGGCACGGTGGTGCTTCACGTCTGCCCCGAGGCCGCCGCCGGCGGCACGCTCGCGCTGGTGGAGAACGGGGACATGGTGGAGCTGGACGTGGCAAAGGGGAAACTGGAGCTCGCCGTTTCCGAAGAAGTTCTTTCAAAGAGAAGAAAGGCGTGGAAAGCGCCGAAGCCGCACCTCGAGCGCGGCTACTGGAAGCTCTACCACGACCACGTGCTGCAATCCTGCGACGGCGCCGACCTGGACTTCCTAGTGGGCAAGAGCGGCGCGTTCGTGCCGCGCGACAATCATTGAGGTGAGCCATGCTGCAAGCCGCCGCTGACCAGACCATCCGCCTGCATCCCGACGATGACGTGGTGATCGCGCGCGCCGAGATGAAAGGCGTTCCCGCCGGGCACAAGATCGCGGTGCGCGACATCGCGCAAGGCCGGCCGGTGCGCCGCTACAACCAGATCATCGGGTTCGCAAGCCAAGCGATCCGCGCCGGCGAGCACGTGCACGTGCACAACCTCGTGATGGGGGATTTCGAGCGCGAGTACGCTTTTTCAACCGCAGTAACACCCACTCTCTATGAGAAGCAGCCGGCCACCTTCCAGGGAATCGTCAGGCAGGACGGGCGCGTGGCGACGCGCAACTACATCGGCATCCTCACCAGCGTGAACTGCTCCGCGACCGTGGCGCGGATGATCGCCGACCACTTCAAGAACAACCTGCAGGACTATCCCAACGTCGACGGCGTGGTGGCGCTCACGCACAAGACCGGCTGCGGGATGGCGGGCGATGGCGAAGGCATGACACTGCTGCGGCGCACGATGACCGGGTACGCGAGGCATCCGAACTTCTACGCCGTGCTGGGCATCGGCCTGGGCTGCGAGGCGAACCAGATCAACTTCTGGCTGAGCAGCGCGAAGCTCAAGCTCTCCGACAAGCTGCAGGCGTTCACCATCCAGGAGAAAGGCGGCACCACCAAGTCGGTGCGCGACGGCATCGCGCGGGTGAGGGAGCTCCTGCCCGAGGCGAACCGGGTGAAGCGCGAGCCGGTGAGCGCAAGCCACCTGATCCTCGGCCTGGAGTGCGGCGGCTCGGACGGGTACTCGGGGATCAGCGCCAATCCTGCGCTGGGTGCTGCGGCGGATCTTCTGGTCAGGAATGGCGGGACGGCCATTCTGTCGGAGACGCCGGAGATCTATGGCGCCGAGCACCTGCTCACGCGCCGGGCCGTCTCGAAGGAAGTCGGCGAGAAGCTCCTGGCGCGCATCCGCTGGTGGGAGGACTACACCGCGCGCAACCGCATGGAGATGAACAACAACCCGTCGCCGGGCAACAAGGCGGGCGGCCTGACCACCATCCTCGAGAAGTCGCTCGGCGCGGCCGCCAAGGGCGGCACGACGAACCTCGTAGAGGTCTACGAGTTTGCCGAGCCGGTCAGCGCCAAGGGGCTGGTCTTCATGGATACGCCGGGCTACGACCCGGTCTCGGTTACCGGGCACGTCGCGGGCGGGGCGAACGTGGTGTGCTTCACCACCGGGCGCGGCTCGGTCTACGGCTGCAAGCCCTCGCCTTCGCTCAAGCTCGCGACCAACAGCCGCGTCTACCAGCACATGGAAGAGGACATGGACGTGAACTGCGGCACCGTCATCGACGGCACGGAGACTGTCGAGCAGGCAGGCGATCGCATTTTTCAGATCATCCTGAAAACGGCTTCCGGCGAGCGCTCGAAATCGGAGCTGCTCGGCTTCGGCGAGGACGAGTTCGCGCCTTGGGTGGTAGGCGCGACGATGTAATGGACCTGTCCGCGATTGCGGTCGCCGCGGCGCTCGCCTGGGGCGCCGGCCTGCGCGCCTATGCCGTGATCTTCGCCGTCGGTGTTGCCGGCGCCGCCGGGTGGATCGAGTTGCCGGAGCACCTCGAGTTGCTCCAGCGGCCGATCGTGCTCGGTGCGAGCGGCTTCATGACCCTCGTCGAGATTTTCGCCGACAAGGTGCCGTGGCTCGACAGCCTCTGGGACGCGATACACAGCTTCATCCGCATCCCGGCCGGCGCGGCTCTGGCGGCGGCAGTTTTCGGCGACTCCGGGCTCGCCGTCGCCGCGGCCGCCGCGATTCTCGGAGGCACGCTGAGCGCCGCCGTGCACGTTGCGAAGTCCGGGACCCGCGCCGTGATCAACACCTCCCCCGAGCCGCTGTCGAACTGGGGCGCGTCGCTCGCCGAGGACGCCGCGGTGCCCCTCGGGCTGTGGCTTGCGTTCGCGCACCCGCTGGCGTTTCTGGCGTTGCTCGCCGCATTTCTGCTCGTCGCCGTCTTGCTGGCGAGGCTGATCTGGCGCGGACTCAAGGCCCGCTTTTCCAGCTGATGGTGCCGCGCTTCCACGTCGATGCCCCGCTGCGCGCCGGCAGCACCTGCACTTTGCCGGAGGACGCGGCGCATCACGCGCTGCACGTGCTGCGCCTGCGCACGGGCGACGAGGTCACGCTCTTCGACGGGCGCGGCGGAGAGTATGCCGGCCGCATTGCTTCTCTCGGCAAGCGGGAGCTGCTGATTGATGTGTTGCAACACCGCGAGGTAGAACGCGAGGCGCCCCTGCGCATGGTGCTGGTGCAGGGGGTGTCCTCGGGAGAGCGCATGGACTTCACCATCCGCAAGGCGGTCGAGCTCGGCGTCGCGGAAGTGCGCCCGGTGCTGGCCGCGGCCTCCGTGGCGCGGCCCAAGGGGGAGCGCGCCGCGGCGCGGCGCGAGCACTGGCAGAAGGTGGCGATCTCGGCCTGCGAGCAGTGCGGCCGCAACCGGATTCCCGAGGTTCACGCGCCGATTTCCGTACCTGAATTGCCAAAAGACGAAGCGGTGAAAGTCCTGCTTTCACCCCGGGCGGAGCTGCGCTTCTCCGAAGCCTGCCGCAGGATCGAAACAGCCGTGACGATCGCCGCGGGGCCCGAGGCGGGCTTCAACGCGGCCGAGGAAGCGGCGTTTCTCGACGCCGGCTATGTCCCCGCCAGGCTCGGGGCGCGCATGCTGCGCACCGAGACTGCGGCGCTCGCCGCGCTCGCGGCGCTCAACGCGCTGCGGGGAGATTTCTAGCGAGGAGCTCGGCGAGCGGCGCGTTGCCGTTGTCGCGCGCGATCTCGAGCGCGGAGCGGCCGTCGGCGTCGCGGCCCGAGAGATCGACGCCGCGCCCGGCGATGAAGAGCTCGACCGCGAGCGCGTCGTTCCTCTTCACGGCGTCGAGGAACTGCGTCGAGTCGTAGTAGCGCAGGCCCATGGCGTTCAGGTCCTTCCTCGCGCGCAGCGGCTCGAGGGCAGGCTTGCGGTGCATGTCCTTGCGGCCGATCGTGGCGAGGTCGCGCCCGATGGCGGCGATCCGCTCGCGGTTGCGCGTGGACAGATCGACGGTCATTTCGTCGAACAGGCCCATGACGGCGCGGTTGACCTCGGCGTTGCGCCCCGCGAGCACCTCGTCGAAGGCGCGCAGGCTCTCCTGCTGGGTCTCCGAATGCGCGGCAATGCGAACAACGCTCTGCATGAGCGTGAGCATATGGCCGAGAACCCGCTCGCCGTCCTCGGACGCGGCGGCGGCCGGCAGCGCCGGCAGCACGAGGCAGGCAAGGGTGAGCGCTCGGGCGAGTCTCATGGTGCAAAGGTTACCCCGTACAATCGCGGAAAACCACGGGTAAAAAGTACAAGCTCATCTCGCCTAATGGCTGCTGCGCCGCAAAATCCCGAAGCGTTCGTCCGCTGGTTCCGCCAGGCCGCGCCCTACGTGCACGCCTTCCGCGGCCGCACCTTCGTCATCGCCTTCGGCGGCGAGATGTTCGGCGAGCGCGAGCGCCTGGTGAGCTTCGTGCACGACGTGAACCTGCTCGCGGCG
>CBDDRQ010000137.1:0-3961 GCA_965233125.1 uncultured bacterium | reverse complement strand
ACGCAGCTCGCCACCTACATCGGCTGGCTGATGCACCGCACCTGGGGCGGCATCGTCGCGGGAAGCCTCTTCGTGCTGCCCTCGGTGGCGATCCTGATCGCGCTCTCGTGGATCTACCTCGCATACGGGGACGTGCCGGTGGTGGCGGGCTTGTTCTACGGCATCAAGCCGGCGGTGGTGGCGATCGTGCTCGTCGCCGCCCACCGCATCGGCTCGCGCGCGCTGAAGAACGGCTGGCTGTGGTCGATCGCCGCGGCGGCGTTCGTGGCCATCTTCGCCCTCAAGGTGCCCTTCCCCGCCATCGTCCTGGCCGCCGCCCTGATCGGCTACGCCGGCGGGCGCTATGCGCCGGCCACGTTCTCGATCGGCGGCGGCCACGCCGCAGCCGCGGCGGGATACGGCCCGGCGATCATCGACGACGACACGCCCACGCCGGCGCACGCGCGGTATCGCCATTCGTCGCTGCTCCGGGTTGCGCTCGTTTCCCTCGCGATGTGGGCCGCGGTCCTCGGCGCGCTCGTCGCCGCGTTCGGCTGGCAGGGAACGCTCTCGCAGATGGGCTGGTTTTTCACCAAGGCCGCCCTGCTCACCTTCGGCGGCGCCTATGCGGTGCTGCCCTACGTCTACCAGGGCGGCGTGGAGCACTACGGCTGGCTGAGCGCCCAGCAGATGATCGACGGCCTCGCGCTCGGGGAGACCACGCCCGGCCCGCTCATCATGGTGGTCGCTTTCGTCGGCTTCGTCGGCGGCTGGACCAAGGAGGTGTTCGGGCCGGAGGCGCTCGCCGCCGCCGGCATCGCCGCCGCCCTGGTGGCGACGTTCTTCACCTTCCTGCCCTCCTTCGTCTTCATCCTCGCCGGCGCGCCGTTCGTGGAGACCACGCACGGCGACCTGCGGTTCACGGCGCCGCTCACCGCGATCACCGCGGCGGTGGTCGGCGTGGTCATCAACCTCGCGGTGTTCTTCGCGTACCACGTGCTGTGGCCGCAGGGCATCGCCGGCCGCTTCGACGTTTTTTCTGCGGTCATCGGCGCGGTGGCGCTGGTCGCGCTGTTCCGCTACAAGGTGGGTGTGATTCCTGTCATCGGCGCCTGCGCGGCGCTCGGGGAGGCGATATGGCTGCTTACGTGATCGGCGAGATCGAGGTGACCGACCCGGCCCTCTACGAGGAGTACCGCAGGCAGGTCATGGCGGTGGTGACGAAGTACGGCGGCAAGTTCATCGTGCGCGGCGGCAAGGTGGAGACCCTCGAGGGCGGCTGGGCGCCCAGGCGCTTCGTCGCGCTCGAGTTCCCGACCATGGAGCAGGCGCAGAAGTGGTACCGCTCGCCGGAGTACGCGCCGCTCATCGAGCTGCGAAAGAAAGCTTCGCGCGGCAAGCTGATCCTCGTCGAAGGCGCATAAAACGAAAGGGCGCCCTTGGGCGCCCTTTCGGCCTCCTCCTCCCAGATAGCCTGCTCAGAAGGGACGGATCACGCCGCAGGCGAGCCGCGCGCCGGCATTGCCGGTGGGCTGCGTCTTGAAGTCGTCGGGATCGGCATGCACGATCACGGCGCGGCCGATGATGCTTCCCGGGCCGGGCGTGACGCTGATGCCGTCGACCTCGACGTCGACCTTGGCGCGCCCGTTCTTCGCCGCCTTGAGCGGCGGCAGGTCGCCGGCGTGGCGCTCGGCCGTGCCGGGCATGCCGTGCGGCTTGCCGAAGGGGTTGAAGTGGCCCTTGGCGCTCATGCCGTCCCCGGAGCTGCAGTCGCCGACCTCGTGGATGTGCAGGCCGTGCTCCTGCCCGGGCTTCAGGCCTTGGACATAGATGACGACGTGCACCTTGCCGCCCCGCTGCTCGAACGTCGCTTCGCCGAACGTCTTGTTCCCTTTCGTCGCCTGCAGCTGCGCGTTCGCGCGCGCCGCCTCGCCGGAGTCACCCATCATCTGGCAGCCTGCCAGCGCCGCGAGCCCCAGCATGGAAAGCATCTTCTTCATTTCTTCTTCCTTGTGTCCATGGACGCGGGCGACATGCCCTTGTTCCTCTTGTAGTTGGCGACGGCCTTGTCGCGCGCCTTGTCCAGCAGCTCGCCGTCCTTCGCCTTCGCCGCGGCGGCCTTGTCGGCGGCGGCTTTCGTCTCGGCCTCGCTCTTCGGCGGCGGCGCCGGCAGCTTGGCCTGCGCGGCGAAAGCGCCGATCAGCAAGCCCCCGAGGAGCGCCATCAGGATGCGTTTCATGTCTTCTCCTTCATGTGGGGCGCGCCGGCGGGAACGGCCCCGCCCGCGGATGCCTGCTTGCCCGACTTGACCTCGTCGTACCAGATCGAATGGTGCTCCTTCGCCCAGGTCTCGTCGGTATAGCCGGTGCGCATGTTGCCGTAGGCGCCCTCGACCCCGATCGTGCCCATGTAGATGTGGCCGAACGAAAGCACGATGTAGACGAGCGCCGCCACGACGTGCCAGACCCACGCCTGCTGCATGACGGAGCGCGTCTGGTCGAAGTTCGGGAACAGCAGGATGAGGCCGCTCCAGGCCACCACGATGGACAGGCCCACCACGCCGACCCAGAACCAGGCCTTCTCGCCGGCGTTGAAGCGGCCCGAGGGGATGTGCTCCCCGCGCATGAAGAAGCCCCAGACGCGGCCGAACCACTGCCAGTCGTAGGAGCGCGGCAGGTTGTCGCGGATCCAGATGAGGATCATCGCCAGCACCGAGACGATGAAGAACGGCCCGACGAAGTTGTGCAGGTTCTTGGCGAGCGCCGCGAGCCAGGCGAACAGCGTGTAGCCGAACACCGGCAGCAGCACGTGCTTGCCGAACAGCATGATCAGGCCCGAGAGCCCGAGCACCACGAAGCTGATGGCGGTGCACCAGTGCACCACCTGCTCGAAGCTCGAGAAACGGTGGATGAGGCGCCCGGTCGGCTTGTCGTGCAGCTTGACCGGCCCCCTGCCGAAATACAGCGCCGCGATGATCAGGCCGACGATCACCACCAGCCAGCCGCCGTAGAACGTGACCGGCCCGTTGCGCAGCTGGCGCCAGGTCTCGCCCGCGGACTGCACCAGTACGCCCATCTCGCGCCCGGGCAGGCTGGTGTAGTGCGACTCGCCTTCCTTGCGCACTTCGCGCCACATCGGGGCGTTGTTGCCCGGCTGGGTCGCCTGGCGCTGCTGCTGCGCCTCGGTCGCGCTCTGCTGCGCCTGCGCACCGGCGCCGAGCAGCAGGGAAACGACGAACGCCAGCATGATCCTGGATGCAAGCTTCATGAATCCTCCTCGGCCGCTCTACCTTGCCAGACGACCTACTGGTAGATGCGTTTGTGCTCGTGCTGCGCGAGCTGGCGGTTCTTGATCGACTCTTCCCAGCTCTCGCGGTTGCCCTTGGTCCACTTGCCGCCGCGCAGCTCCGTCACGACGGGCTCGTTGTCCCACGGCAGGCCGTCCTTCTTGCCCTTGTACTTGCCCTGCTCGTAGACCGTGACCTGCTCCGACTCGCTGCAAGCGGCGAGACCGAGTAAGGCGATCAAGAGAAAAACTTTCCTCATGAGCGCCCCGGCTGCTTCTGTTGCGCGGGCGGCTTCGCGCCCGGGTTGGTCGCCGGGCCGTAGGCGGTGCCCCAGCCCCAGACTTCCGAGCCCTTGCCGCGGCGTACCACGCGGTCGCGGTAGATGTCGGCGATCACGTCGCCGTCGCCGCCGAGCAGCGCCTTGGTGGAGCACATCTCCGCGCAGGCCGGGAGCTTGCCCTCGGAGAGGCGGTTGCGGCCGTATTTCTGGAATTCGGCATCCGAGCGGTCGGCCTCGGGGCCGCCGGCGCAGAACGTGCACTTGTCCATCTTGCCGCGCAGGCCGAAGGCGCCCGCCTGCGGGAACTGCGGCGCGCCGAACGGGCAGGCGTAGAAGCAGTAGCCGCAGCCGATGCACAGGTCCTTGTCGTGCAGCACCACGCCGTCCTCGGTGCGGTAGAAGCAGTCGACCGGGCA
>CBDDRQ010000136.1:0-35504 GCA_965233125.1 uncultured bacterium | reverse complement strand
CGGAAGCCGTCGACGCCGATGTCGGCCCAGAAGCCCATGATGCGCAGCACCGCGCGCAGCACGCTCGGGTTGTCGAAGTTGAGGTCGGGCTGGTGGCTGAAGAAGCGATGCCAGTAGTAGGCCTTCGCCACCGGGTCCCAGGTCCAGTTCGAGGTCTCGGTGTCGGTGAAGATGATGCGCGTGCCCTTGTACTTCTTGTCGCTGTCGCTCCAGACGTAGTAGTCGCGCTTCTTCGAGCCCGCCGGGGCGCGCCGCGCCGCCTGGAACCAGGGGTGCTGGTCCGAGGTATGGTTGATCACCAGCTCGGTGATCACCTTGAGCCCGCGCCGGTGCGCCTCCTTCACGAAGTTGCGGAAGTCGGCGCGCGTGCCGTAGTGCGGGTGCACGTTGTGGTAGTCGGAGACGTCGTAGCCGTCGTCCTTCAGCGGCGAGGGGTAGAAGGGCAGCAGCCACACCGCGTTGACGCCGAGCTCCTGGATGTAGTCGAGCTTCGCGGCGAGCCCCTTGAAGTCGCCCATGCCGTCGTTGTTCGCGTCGAAGAACGCCTTGATGTGCAGCTGGTAGATGACCGCGTCCTTGTACCACTGGCCGTCGGCCGCGCCGACGACCGCCGCCGGCTGCGCGGCGCTCGCCTCGCTAGGCTTGGGGTCTGCGGTGAACACGGAAGACATGCGCGGGCAGCGTGTGCGGGTTGAGCTCGACGTAGTTGCGGCCGCCGTTCCACGTATAGCGCCCGCCCGCGAGCAGGTCGTGCAGCTCGTAGACGTCGCCCGGCATGCCGAATTCGATCCAGCCCGAATGTACGTGATGCGGGTCGAGGTTGACCACCACCAGCACCAGGTTGTCCCCCGCCTGCTTCGAGTAGGCGAGCATCTGCCCGCTGTCCACGGGGTGGAAGCGCAGGCTCCAGTCGGACTGGAGGGCGGGGTTGTCCTTCCTCACCCGGTTGATCCTGGAAACGAGCTCCCGGAGGCTGTCGGCCCGGGCGCGCTCCCAGCGCTTGACCTCGTACTTCTCGGAGTTGAGGTACTCCTCGCTGCCCGGCTCGCGGGGGGTGTGCTCGCACAGCTCGAAGGCCGGCCCGTAGATGCCGTAGCTCGACGCGAGCGTGCCCGCGAGCACCAGGCGGATGATGAACGCCGGCCGCCCGCCGTGCTGCAGCGTCTCGTGCAGGATGTCGGGAGTGTTCGGCCAGACGTTGGGGCGGAAGTACTCGCGCGAGGCATGCTGCGTGAGCTCGGTGAAATATTCGGTCAATTCAAATTTTGTATTTCTCCACGTGAAGTACGTGTAGGACTGCGTGAAGCCGAGCTTGGCGAGGCGGTGCATCACCCGCGGGCGGGTGAAGGCCTCGGCGAGGAAGATGAGCTCCGGGTGCGCCTGCTTCAGCTCCGCGATGCACCATTCCCAGAACGGAAAGGCCTTGGTGTGCGGGTTGTCGACGCGGAAGATCTTCACCCCGTGCCCGGCCCAGAACTCGAACACGCTCTTCAGCTCCGACCACAGGCCCAGGTAGTCGGGATTCTCGAATTCGAACGGGTAGATGTCCTGGTACTTCTTCGGCGGGTTCTCCGCGTACTGCACCGTGCCGTCGGGGCGCCAGCGGAACCACTGCGGGTGCTCCTTCACGTACGGATGGTCGGGCGCGCACTGGAAGGCGATGTCGAGCGCGACCTGGATATTCTTCTTTTCCGCTGCCTCGACCAGCAACTTGAAATCCGAGAAAGAGCCAAGCTGCGGATGGATCGCCTTGTGGCCGCCCTCCTTGGCGCCGATCGCCCAGGGGCTGCCTACGTCGCCGGGCTGCGCGCTCACCGCGTTGTTCTTGCCCTTGCGCGCGGTGGTTCCGATCGGGTGGATCGGCGGCAGGTAGAGGACGTCGAAGCCCATCTCCTCGACATAGGGCAGGAGCTTGACCAGGTCCTGGAAGGTGGCGTGCTTTCCGTCCTCGCGCGCCGAGCGCGGGAAGGTCTCGTACCAGCTCGAGAAGCGCGCGCGCACCGGGTCGACGACCACCTCGAGCGCTCGCTCGTACGTCGCGATGCGCTCCGGCGCGGGCGGCGGGGGCACCGCGCGCATCGCCTCGTCGTAGTTCTCGATTTTCTTCCCCAGCAGCTGAGAACCGATCTGCAGATCGATGGCGATGTCCTGCCCGGCGTCCTGGCGCTTCTTCAGGTCGCGCTGCCAGGTGAGGAAGGGGTCGACCCAGGCGCGCACGGTGTACTGGTAGCGTCCGAGCTTCTCGACGCGGAACGACGCCACCCAGTGGTCGTTATGCCGGAAGTCCATCGGCACGCTTCGCCACTCGGGGTTTTCGGATGACTTGAAAAGCAATTCCGCTACGACTGCATCGTGACCATCGCCGAAGACGTCGGCGTGCACCTCGAGCGCCTCGCCGAGGGCGCGCTTCACCGGATAGCGGCCGCAGTCGACCTCGGGCCGGACCGATTCGATCACGACCCGCGGCGGCGCTTTCGCGGCGTTATTGCGGCTTGAAGACGAGCGCGGCAAGCGGCGGCAGGGTGAGTGTCAGGGAGTGGCTGTAGTCCTCGTAAGGCATCGGCGTCGCTTCGACGCCGCCGAAATTGCCCATGCCGCTGCCGCCGTAGTCGGCGGCGTCGCTGTTGAGCAGCTCGCGCCAGTAGCCGCCGTGCGGCACGCCGACGCGGTAGTTGTGGCGCGGCACGGGAGTGAAGTTGCACACCACGAGCAGCGGCGGCGCGCCCTCGTCGCCCAGGCGCAGGAAGGACAGCGCGCTCTGCTCCCAGTCGCCGCGCTGCACCCAGCGGAAGCCGTCGGTGGAGAAATCCTTCTGGTAGAAGGCGGGATTCTCCCGGTAGGTGCGGTTGAGGTCGGCGACCCATTTGCGCGCGCCCTCGTGCAGCGGGGTGCCCAGCACGTGCCACTCGAGGCTGTCGTCGTGGGTCCATTCGCGTCGCTGGCCGAATTCGCAGCCCATGAACAGCAGCTTCTTCCCCGGATGCGCCCACATGTAGCCCAGCAGCAGCCTCAGGTTGGCGAACTGCTGCCAGTCGTCGCCCGGCATCCTGCCGATGAGCGAGCCCTTGCCGTGCACCACCTCGTCGTGCGAGATCGGCAGCACGAAGTTCTCGTGGAAGGCGTACCAGAGGCTGAAGGTGAGGCTGTCGTGGCGGTACTTGCGGTACACCGGGTCCTGCTTGAAGTAGCCCAGCGTGTCGTGCATCCAGCCCATGTTCCACTTCATGCCGAAGCCCAGGCCGCCGAGGTAGTTCGGGCGCGACACCTGCGGCCAGGCGGTGGACTCCTCGGCGATCGTCTGCACGTCGGGGAAGTCGCGGTACACGGTCTCGTTCAGGAAGCGCAGGAAGTCGATCGCGTCGAGGTTCTCGCGCCCGCCGTGGCGGTTGGGGATCCATTCGCCGTGCTTGCGGCCGTAGTCGAGGTAGAGCATCGAGGCGACCGCGTCGACGCGCAGCCCGTCGGCGTGGAACCTGTCCAGCCAGAAGCGCGCGCTCGAAGCGAGGAAGGCCCTCACTTCGTTCCTTCCGTAATTGAAGATCGCGCTGGCCCAGTCCGGGTGATGGCCCTGGCGCGGGTCGGCGTGCTCGTAGAGGTGGGTGCCGTCGAAGTAGCCCAGGCCGTGCTGGTCCCAGGGGAAGTGCGAGGGCACCCAGTCGAGGATCACGCCGATGCCCGCCTGGTGCAGCGTGTCGACGAGGAACATCAGGTCCTGCGGCGTGCCGTAGCGCGCGCTCGCGGCGAAGTACCCCGTGCACTGGTAGCCCCAGGAGCCGTAGAACGGATGCTCCATGATCGGCATCAGCTCGACGTGCGTGAAGCCCATTTCCTTCACGTACCGGGCGAGCACAGGCGCGAGATCCCGATAGGAAAGAAGTTCTTTGGGGTCATCCGGCGAACGACGCCAGGAACCCAGGTGCAGCTCGTAGACCGAGCAGGGGGCGCCGAGCGCGTTGCGGTGCTGGCGGGTCTTCATCCACTCGGCGTCGCCCCACTGGTAGTCGAGGTCCCAGACCACCGAACCGGTGCGCGGCGGCGCCTCGGCGCGGAACGCGAACGGGTCGGACTTGTCGACCTTGAAGTCGCCGTTTTTCGAGATGACGTGGAACTTGTAGATGCTGCCGTGCCCGGCGCCTTCGACCCGCGCGGTCCAGATCCCGGCGTCGCTGCCCTGCATGGGGTTGGCGCGCGGGTCCCAGCCGTTCCAGTCGCCGATGACCGCGACGCTCGCGGCGTTCGGGGCCCAGACTGCAAATTCGACGGCATTGGGCACCACGTGGGCGCCCAGCTTCTCGTAGAGGCGCGCGTGCGTGCCTTCGCGGAAGAGGTACTGGTCGTGGCCGGTGAAAGCCGTGGTCTGTTCGGTAATCGCAGTCATTTCATATACTTTGAGTATGCAAACCGACTACGTGCAGCGGTTCCTGTTTGAAGACCTGGACATCCGCGGACGCCTGGTCTGCCTGACCGGCGCCTGGCAGCGGATGCTGGACGGGCGGGACTACCCCGAGGATATCGCGCATCTGCTGGGTCACACCACCGCACTAAATGTGCTGCTGGGGGCCAACCAGAAGGGCGCCGGTCGTGTGACGCTCCAGGTGCAAGGCTCGGGCCCGGTCAAGCTGCTGGTCTCCGACTGCACCGCCGAGCTGCAGATCCGTGGCATGGCCGCTTACGAAAAGCGCGTAACTTCAGGCACGAACGAAAGAAAACTGCTCGGCGACGGGCGGCTTTCGGTGACCCTGGAGGACGTGAAAAGCGGCCAGATGTACCAGAGCCTCGTGCCCCTGGAAGGAGAAACGCTGCAGCAGATCTTCGAGCACTATCTCAGCCAGTCCGAGCAGGTTTCGGCCTTCCTGCGCCTGCTCGCCGACGGGGGCGCGCTGTGCGGCCTGCTGCTCGAGAAGCTTCCCGGCGCCGACAGCCGCGATCCCGACGGCTGGAACCGCGTCAGGCACCTCGCCGCGACGCTCACGCTCGACGAGACGCGCGACGCGCAGCCCTACGACCTCCTCACGCGCGTGTTCCCCGAGGAGCTGATGCGCGTGTTCCGGCTCTACGCGGTCGAGTACCACTGCCCCTACGACGAGGAGAAGGTGAAGGACATGCTGCGCGGCCTGGGGCGCGAGGAAGTCGAGGCGATCCTCGCCGAGCAGGGCGAGGTCGTGATCCGCAACGAGATGTGCAACCACGAGTACCGCTTCCGCCGCGAGGACCTAGCCGCGCTGTTCGAGACGCACTAGGGCGCCGCGCCCGGGTCCGCGTCACGCCGGTGGCGGCGCGCCGAGAATCCCAGGAGCCAGCCGATCGCCACGCCCAGAAAGAGCACGATCAGCAGCAGCAGCGAGGCCGAAAGCGAGAACGACCAGAGCAGGAAGCGCACCTCGGTCGCCGCGACGTTCTGGAGCACGAACGCGAGTGCGAGCGCGGCGAGAACCAGCGTAAAGAAGATCCGCAGCGTCATCCCGGGTCCATTATGCAGCCGTTGTGGAACAATCCGCTGCATGACGACGGAGTCGCCGCGCGAGCTGCTGGTGCGCCTGGGCGCGCTGCTGCAGTCCATCGCCTCCCGCCGCGAGGCGGACGGCACGCCGGAGGCGGCGGACGCGATGCTGTGGACGGCCGCGCCCGACGGCGCGTGGACATTCGCATCGCGCGGCTGGTGCGAGCACACCGGCCAGACGCAGGCACAGGCGCTCGGCGAGGGCTGGAGCGCGGCCGTGCACGCCGAGGACCGCGGCCGCGCGCGGCGGGTTTTCCTCGACGCCGCCGCAAAGCGCGAGCCCTATGCCGTCGACTACCGCCTGCGGCGCCGCGACGGCGCCTGGCGCTGGGTGATGGACTCGGGGCGCCCGCGCTACGGCGCCGCGGGCGAGCTCGCCGGCTACCTCGGCTCGGTGCTCGACGTGCACGAGCTCAGCCAGGCCGAAGAAGCCCGCCGCGAGGCCGAGGAGCGCCTGCGCCTCCTCGTCGAGGAGCGCGCCGGCCTGGTGCGCGAGCTGCAGGAAGCCGACCGGCGCAAGGACGAGTTCCTCGCCACGCTCTCGCACGAGCTGCGCAATCCGCTCGCGCCGCTGCGCAACGCGCTGCTGCTCCTGCGCCGCTCGGACAAGGGCGAGGCCGCCGCGGCGCCCCTGCTCGAGATGATGGAGCGGCAGGTCGGGCATCTCGTGCGCCTGGTCGACGACCTGCTCGAGATGTCGCGCATCACCCGCGGCGCCTTCGAGCTGCGCCGCGAAAGCGTCGACCTCGCCGAGGTGGTGCGCAACGCCGTGGAGACGAGCCGCCCGCTCGTCGAGGCGGCGGAGCACCGGGTCGAGATCTCGCTGCCCGCCGAGCCGCTGAGCGTCGACGGCGACCCGGTACGCCTCACGCAGATCCTCGCCAACCTGCTCAACAACGCCGCGCGCTACACCGGGCGCGGCGGGCACATCCGGCTGAGCGTGCGGCGCGACGCCGGCGGCGCGCTCATCGCGGTGGGCGACAGCGGCCCGGGCATCGCCCCCGAAGTGCTGCCGCGCCTGTTCGAGATGTTCTCGCGTAGCGCCGGATCGAGCGGCCTGGGCATCGGCCTCGCGCTTTGCCGGCGCCTCGCCGAGATGCACGGCGGCACGATCGAGGCGCGCAGCGAGCCCGGCCAGGGCAGCGAGTTCACCGTGCGCCTGCCGCTCGTGCCGCGGTAACCCGCTCGCCGGCCTCAGTGCAGCGGCGCCTGCGGCGTTCGCGCCTCGGCTGCCTCGCTCCAGCAGCCGTGCAGGCTCGCGCAGATGTCGCGCAGCACCGGCGGCGCATCGGGATGCAGCGCCAGGCACTGCAGGTGCCGCGACACGCACAGCGCGAGCCGGGGGCAGCCCGTGCGCGCGTAGTGCGTCATGAGGTAGATCGCCGCCGCGGCGATGACCTCGACGCGGCTTTCTTCTTCGGAATCGGGATTGCGCATGGCTGCCAGCTCCTTGGTCGATCGCTGGCTGGCTTGCGGCAGGCCGCTCGCTGGCTAGGCGGTAAGAATCAGTTTTCCGTTCTGCGTCAGCCGCAACCTGTACTCGCGGCCGTTGTGGACGATCACCAGTTCCCTGTCCCGTCCCAGCAGCGCCTCGCTCGGAATCCGCCTCGGGGCAGCCGGAACTGGCGCAGGGGGCTTTGGCGACGTCACACGCAAACGATAATCGTTCTCACAAAGCACGTCAACCTGTTGATCTGAATAGAGTGCTAACCTCCTTCCAGGAGGATCACCCGATGAAAAAGCTTCTCGCTGCCGTTGCCGTCCTCGCCCTCGCCGCCTGCGGCGAGGAGGCCCCCAAGCCCGTTGCCGTCGCCCCCGCGCCGCAAGTCGCCCCCCCGGCGCCGCCGCCCCCGCCCGAGGTCAAGACGGCGGAAGTGCCCAAGGCGGATCCGAACAAGGAGCTGGCGGGCCGCGTGAAGCGCGCCCTGGAGGACGCGAAGCTCTATGGCATCGACCCCAGCGCGTCGGAAGGCAAGGTGACCCTGTGGGGAACGACCGCCACCGACGGCGAGCGTAAGCAGGCGGGCGGTATCGCGACCAAGGTCGAAGGAGTGAGCACCGTGGATAACCAGATCAAGGTCGTCAAGGGCTCTTGAGCTCGCCGGGCCGGAGCTGCCCGCTTTCGTACCGCTACGCGCCCGGAACGCTGCGGCGCGCGCCCGAGCTCGCCGCCGACACGCTCTGGATCGCCGGCGGGCTCTACGGCAACCCGTTCGCGCTCGAGAGCCTGCTCGCGCTGTACGAGCGCGAGCGCGGCGTTAAGGCGCTGGTATTCAACGGCGATTTCCACTGGTTTGACGTGGATCCGGAAACGTTCTCCCGCATCGATGCCACCGTGTTGAAATTCCATGCGCTCCGCGGCAACGTGGAGACCGAGCTCGCCGAGCCGCGAGAGGGCGCCGGCTGCGGCTGCGCCTATCCCGACTGGGTCGACGACGGCACGGTCGAGCGCTCGAACGCGATCATCGAGCGCCTGCGTGCCGCGGCAGGCGATGCGCGCCCGCTCGGGGCGCTGCCGATGCACCTCGTCGCGCGCGTCGGCGCGGCGCGCGTGGGCGTGGTGCACGGCGACGCCGAGTCCCTCGCCGGCTGGGGGTTCTCCCAGGAAATCCTCTCCAACCCGCGCGGAAGGCTTGCGGCGCAGCGGGCTTTCGACCAGGCGCAAGTGGACGTCTTCGCCTCCAGCCACACCTGCCTGCCAGTGCTGCAGCGGCTCGGCGATGCTTGCGCGATCGTCAACAACGGCGCCGCCGGGATGCCCAACTTCCGCGGCGAGCGCTATGGCGTTGCGACGAGGATCTCGCTGATCGAGTCCGGCGACGCGATCTACTCCATGAAAATCGCGGGGGTTTTCGTAGAAGCGATCCCGCTGCGTTACGACCACGAAGCCTGGCAAGCCCACTTTCTCGAGCTCTGGCCGCCGGGCTCGCCCGCGCACCGCTCCTACTACGCGCGCATCACCGGCGGCCCGCCGTACGCCATGGAACAGGCGCTGCGCGAGGCCGGCAAAGCGTACGCCCGCGAGCTAGGCTGAGACGCTCAGGCCGGCGCCGGGCTCGAAAGCGCCGATGGTGCGCGCGGCGTCGAAGCCGTGGCGGCGGAACACCTCGAGCACCTTCGGCTCGCTTTCTGCGGAGCAGGCGACGAGCAGCCCGCCGCTCGTCTGCGGGTCGGTCAACAGGTGCTTTTCCCAGTCTTTCAGATCTTTCAATTGCACTTCCTTGCCATACCCGTTCCAGTTCCTGGTCGAGGCCCCGGTGAACACGCCGGCTTTCACGTGCTGCACCGCTTCTGGCATCACCGGCACGTCGCTCCAGCGCAGGCGCGCGCCCAGCTTTGCGCCGCGGCAGAGCTCGAGCAGGTGCCCGGCGAGGCCGAAGCCGGTGACGTCGGTGAGCGCGTGCACGCCTTCCATGTCGGCGAACTCGACGCCGGGGCGGTTCAGCTTGGTCGTGTACTCGACCATGAGGCGATAGCCCGCCTCCGAGAGCTTGCCCTGCTTGAGCGCGGCGCTCAGCACGCCCACGCCGAGCGGCTTGCCCAGGATGATGCGGTCGCCGGCGCGCGCGCCGTTGTTCTTCTTCACCTTGCCGGGATGCACCAGTCCGAGCGCGACCAGGCCGTAGATCGGCTCGACGGTATCGATGGAGTGCCCGCCGGCGATCGGGATACCCGCCTCTGCGCACACCGACTCGCCCCCGGCGGTAATGCGGCGCACCACCTCGAGCGGCACGGTGTTGATCGGCATGCCGAGCAGCGCCAGCGCGAAGATCGGCTTGCCGCCCATCGCGTAGACGTCGGAGATGGCGTTGGTGGCGGCGATGCGCCCGAAGTCGTAGGGGTCGTCGACGATCGGCGTGAAGAAATCGGTGGTCGCGACCAGCGCCTGGCTGTCGTTCAGCTTGTAGACCGCGGCGTCCTCGTTGTCCTCGCTGCCGCGCAGCAGCGCTTCGGGCACCACGCCGCGCGGAATCGCGTGCAGGATCTCGGAGAGCACGCCGGGCGCGATCTTGCAGCCGCAGCCGCCGCCGTGCGCGAGGGAAGTGAGGCGAAGGGGGGCTGCAATGTCGTTCACGGCTCTCTCCTTGCACAGGTGCGGAAACCGCAGAACACGTCGGCGCGATGCGGCTGGTAGAAGTTGCGGAACGCCGGGCGCCTGAGGCGCGCCGGCGTGGCGAAGCTGCCGCCGCGCAGCACCCGGTGATCGTCGGCGAACCAGGGCTGCGAGTAGTCGGCGTACGGGTCGGGGGAGAATCCGGGATAAGGCGCGAAACGGCTCTCGGTCCACTCCCACACGAAGGAGGGCTGCAGGTGCGCCGCGGCGCGCTCCCATTCGGCTTCCGTCGGCAGCCTGCGCCCCGCCCAGCGGCAGTAGGCCTGCGCGTCGTGCCAGCTCACGTGCGTCACGGCGGCCCCCGGGTCAGGCGCTGCACCCTGGGCCCAGTGCCGCGGCGCCGGCCCGCCGTCCGCGACGAACTTCCGGTACTCGGCGTTCGTCACCGCGCGCGGCGCGATCGAGAACGCCTCCAGGTCCACCTCGTGCGCCCATTTCTCGTTGTCGAACACGAAGCCGCTTTCCTTACGCGACCCGAGCAGGAAGCGGCCTGCGGGCATTTCGACGTCACTGGTTTTTTCAGCGTGGACGGGCGGCCGGGCAATCGGCGCCGGATAGCCCAGGGTATTCCACATGTAGCAAAAAGCCTCGTTGTGCATGTCCTGGTGGAAGATCGCGAGCTGCACGAAGTAAGCCGCCTCGTCGTCGAGCGCGCGGCCGAGCCGCTCGAGCGTGCGCGCGTGCACCGCGTCGAGGTAGCGCCACGTGGCCGCCATGTCGGGCAGGTCGAGGTGCCAGCGCGAGTCGTGCGCCACGCGCGAGGAGTCATAGAGCCGGTCGGCGCCCGCGAGCGCCGCGGGCGCATCGAAGTCGCCGCGCCGGTGCACCCAGAATTCCTGGAACCAGGCGACGTGCCCGAGCTCCCAGCGCGGCGGGTTCAGGATCGGCAGGCAGGGCACCTCGAGCTGCGCCGCCCCGATGAGCGAGAAGCAGCGCCGCGTCAGCGCGCGCGCCTCCTCCAGCCACTGCGCCAGCGCGGCGCGCGGCGGGTGCGGGCGGTAGAGCGCAAAGTCGGGCCAGGCCTTGCGCAGCGTCGGTGCGGCAGCGGATATCATCTTGAGGCTTGAAGATCCGCATTGTAACGCCCGCCCCGCCGGGCTCGCGGCACGGCAACCGCAACACCGCGCTGCGCTGGGCCGCGCACCTGCGCGCCCTCGGCCATCGCGTCGGCGTCGACACCGAGTGGCGCGGCGCGGGCGCCGACGCGCTCATCGCGCTGCACGCGCGCCGCAGCCACGCCTCGATCGCCGCCTGGAAGAAGGCGCACCCCGGGCGAGCGCTCGTGCTTGCGCTCACCGGCACCGACCTGTACCGCGACATCCGCACCGACGCCGATGCAAAGGCCTCGCTCGAGCTCGCCGACCGGATGGTGGTGCTGCAATCCGAGGGCTTGCATGAACTGAAGGCCCGCCATCGAAGAAAAACAGCAGTCATCCACCAGTCGGTCCGGCCTGTCGGGCGGCTGCAGCCGCCGCGCGGACACTTCCTCGTCACCGTCATCGGCCACCTGCGCGAGGAGAAGGAGCCCTTCTGCGCCGCGCGGGCGCTGCGCCACCTCGAGGGCGAGGTGCGGATCGTCCAGCTCGGCAAAGCGCTCTCCACGAAGATGGCAGCGGAGGCGCGCACCTTCATGAAGGCGGACGCGCGCTACCGCTGGCTCGGCGAGCTGCCGCACGGCGCCGCGATGCGCTGGCTCGCGCGCAGCCACGCCATGGTGATCTCGAGCCGCATGGAAGGCGGCGCGCACGTCGTCTCCGAGGCCATCGCCGCCGGCGTTCCGGTGCTCGCCTCGCGCATCCCCGGCAACATCGGCCTCCTCGGCGGGCGCTATCGCGGCTACTTCCGCCTGGGCGATGAGCGTGCCCTGGCGCGCCTGATCGACCGGATGCGCCGCGACCACCGGTTCGCAGCCTCTCTGGAGAAAGGCGTCAAGGCAAGGCGCGCGCTGGTGCGCCCCGCCACCGAGCGCCGCGCGCTGCGCGCGCTGCTCGCGGAAATCAGGGACAGACCACGTTTTCCAGATGCTTCCGATCGGAAGCATTCCGTGCTTCCGGCGGCCCCCCTCCATGGCCGGTAAGGACGGCGTGAACGCCCTTTTCGACCTCGACGGCACGCTCACCGACCCCGGCGAGGGGTTCGTCTACGGCAGCGAGCTCGACGGTACGCGCTCCGGCAAGACCGAGCTGCTCGCTTACGTCTGCGAGAAAGAAAAGATCTCCGGGGGCGTGATGATCGGCGACCGTGCGCAGGACGTCGCCGGCGCCCTGGCGAACGGGCTCACGCCCGTCGGCGCGCTCTGGGGCTACGGCTCGCGCGAGGAGCTCGAAAAGGCGGGAGCGGTCCACCTCTGCCCGCATCCCTCGCAGCTGGGGTCTGTCCCGGGTCTGTCCCGGGTCTGACCCAGGTCCGACCTACAGCAGCTCGCGCACCTTGTCGGAGAGCACCGTCAGGGCGATCTTCTCGCGGTTGGGGGTGCCGCGCGCGAGCGCCTGCGCGAAGTGCTTCGCCTGCTCCAGCGTCACCTTCGGCGGCAGCGGCGGCTCGTGCGGGTCGACCACCGCCTCGATCACCACCGGCCCGTCGATGGCGAGCGCCTGGTCGAGCGCGTGGCCGCAGTGCTTCGGGTCGTCGATGGTGATGCCGGTCGCGCCGCAGGCGCGGGCGAACGCCGCGAAGTCGATCGGCTCGAGCTCGCAGCCGTACTCCGGGTTGCCGAGGAAGACCATCTGCTCCCACTTGATCATGCCCAGCGAATTGTTCTTGATCACCACGATCTTCACCGGCAGGTGGTACTTCACGCAGGTCGACAGCTCGGCCATCAGCATCGAGAAGCCGCCGTCGCCGACGAAGGCGAAGCACGGCCGGTCGGGGTGGGCGATCTGCGCGGCAATCACGTACGGCAGGCCGTTCGCCATCGAGGCGAGCGTGCCGGAGAGAGAGAAGCTCTGGCCGCGCCGCGCCGGGATGTACTGCGCGAACCACGAGGCGACGGTGCCGGAGTCCGAAACGACGATGGCGTTTGCCGGCAGGCGCTTGCCGAGCTCCCAGGCCACCACCTGCGGCTTCATCGGCCGGTCCTGCCGCGTGCCGCGCTCCTCGATCAGCTCGCGCCACTTGCCCATGCCCTCCTGCGCCTTGTCCAGAAAGGCGCGGTCGTCGTTGCGCTTCAGGAGCGGCAGGAGCTGCGCGAGCGTGCGACGGCTGTCGCCGACCAGGCCGACCTCGATCGGATAGCGCAGGCCCAGTCGCGCCGGGTCGAGCTCGATCTGCACGCCGCGCGCGGCGCCGGGCTTGGGGTAGTACTCGATGTACGGGAAGCTGCTGCCGACGATGAGCAGCGTGTCGCAATCCTCGAGCGCCTCCTGCGAAGGCGCGGTACCGAGGAGGCCGACGGTGCTGACGGCGAACGGGCTGTCGTCGGGCACCGCGCCTTTGCCGAGAAGCGCAGTCGCCACCGGCGCGCCGAGCCGCTCGGCGACCTGCAGGAGCTCGTCGGTCGCATGCAGCGCGCCTCGGCCCGCCAGGATCACGGCCTTCCTGCCCGCGTTGAGGATCTCCGCCGCGCGCGCAAGGTCGTCAGCGGCCGGCAGGCGCGCGCTCCGCGCCGCACCCTCCCAGCTGTGGAAGGGCACGTTGCGCTTCGAGCCCTCGCGCTCGGCGGGCATCGACTGCAGGTCGACCGGCATGGTGATGTGCGCCACCGTGCGGTACGAGATCGCCGTGCGGCAGGCGAGGTCGACCACGCTCTCGACGTGCGCCGCGCCCATGATGCGCTCGTTGTAGGCGGCGACATCCATGAACACCTTGTCGAGCGCCACGTCCTGCTGCGAATGGGTGCCGATGAGGTCGTGGTACTGCAGGCCGGTGATGGCGAGCACCGGCTGGCCGTCGAGCTTCGCATCGTACAGGCCGTTCAGCAGGTGCAACCCGCCCGGTCCCGAAGTGGCGAGGCACACGCCCAACCTGCCCGTGAACTTCGCATAGGCGCAAGCCATGAACGCCGCCGACTCCTCGTGCCGGACTTGCACGAACCGGATCGCGTCCTTGCGCGCGCGCAGGGATTCCATGATGCCGTTGATGCCGTCGCCGGGCAGGCCGAACACTACTCCGACGCCCCATTCCTGCAGGCGCTCGACGAGCAGATCGGCTGCGGTTGCCTTGGCCATTGTCATGCTCCTTCTGGAAAGAGCGCGTCCCGCAATCCGCGTGCCCGCTGCCCGCCCGGGCACGGCCCTTGCGGCCTCCGGTGCACACCCCAACGGAGGACTCATGAAGCGACTATTGCCTGTAGTGTTTTCCGGCGTCCTCGCCGTTTCGTTCAGCCCGCTGGCACTTGCACAGGGCGTCAACGTGCAAGGCCCCGCCGGCACCGGCGCGAGCGTCGACCTCGAGAAGCAGAAGCTTCCCGAGGCGAACACGAACGTGCAGAACAGCCAGCAGGTCGGCGAACAGAACCAGTCGAACCAGCAGCAAGGCGACCGCAACCAGGCGCAGAACACGCAGCAGTCGGGCGAGCAGAACCAGAATGCGCAAACCGGCAGCGGCTCGACCTCGCAGGAGCAGGAGCAGAAGCAGGAGAAAGAACGCAACGCCGCCTCGGGATCGAGCGCGGACGACAAGAACCCGGACTCGCCGGGCAAAGGCTGGGCGAAGGGCCACGAGCGCGGCAAGGGCCACGGCGTGAACGACGAGCGTCACGGCGGCCGCCACAGCGGCGCCGGCGGCACATCCGGCTCGGACTACCAGCGTAATGAGCAGCGCGGCGACGCCAACCAGTCGAACCAGCAGCAGGGCGAGCGCAACCAGGCGCAGAACACGCAGCAGTCGGGCTCGCAGAACCAGAACGCGCAGACCGGCAGCGGCTCGACCTCGCAGGAGCAGGAAAAGGAGCGCAAGTACTAAGCCAGGCTTCGCCGCGACGGAAAGGGGCGGCTGCGGCCGCCCTTTCCGCTTTGGGTGTAAGGTTTGGCGCGCATGGAGCGTCCAACCGCCATGGCCGAGGCAATCGAGCTGGCCCCCGCCATCGCGGCGCCGCGCGCGGCCGCGCCGCGGCTGCCGGCGCGCGTAGCGCGCGCGATCGAGGCGCAGCGCGACCGCGGCGAGATCCTGACCAGCTGGGTGCAGGCGGGCCTGCTGGCGGTGTTCGCGACGCTCTATTTCCTCGCGCCGAGCACATCTCCGCTGCCACTGCTCGAGCGCCCCGCGCCCTGGGCGCTCGCGTTCTATGCCGTCTTCACCGCGGTGCGGCTGCACCTCGCGCACCGCCGGGGCATCGGGCCGTGGATGCGCAACGTGTCGGTGATCGTCGACATGGCGCTGCTCACGGTGACGATCTGGGGCTTCCATCTAGAGTACGGCCAGCCCGCCGCGTTCTACCTCAAGGCGCCGACCTTCACCTACTTCTTCATCTTCGTCGCGCTGCGCGCGCTCTCCTTCTCGCCGGGCACGGTGCTGCTCGCCGGCGGCGCCGCCGCCGCCGGCTGGATGGCGCTGCTCGGCTACGCGCTCGCCGGGCCCGGCGCCATCGACCTCGTCACGCGCAACTACGTCGAGTACATGACTTCCGCCAGGATCCTCATCGGCGGCGAGATCGACAAGGTGATCTCGCTGCTGCTCGTGTCGGCGCTGCTCGCCATCGCCGCCGGCCGCGCGCGCCAGCTCCTCGAGCGCGCCGTGGCGGAGCAGGCCGCGACCAGCCAGCTCTCGCGCTTTTTCTCGCCCGAGGTGGCCGAGCGGCTGATCGGCGCCGACGAGCTGCTCAAGCCCGGCGAGGGCGAAGGGCGCGAGGCCGCGGTGATGTTCATCGACCTGCGCGGCTTCACGCGCCTTGCCGCGACGCTCGAGCCGCGCGCGCTCATCGGCCTGCTCGGCCGCTACCAGCGCACCGCGGTGCCGATCATCCAGAAGCACCGCGGCTCCATCACCACGTACCTCGGCGACGGCATCATGGTCACCTTCGGCGCCACGCAGCCGAACGCGACCTACGCCGCCGACGCGCTGCGCTGCGCCGAGGAGCTGCTCGACGCGCTTTCGCGCTGGGACGGCCCCGGCGCGGGCATCGGCGTCGAGGTCGGCACCGTGATCTGCGGCGCGATCGGCGAGGAAGGCCGGCTCGAGTACGCCGTGATCGGCGACCCGGTCAACCGCGCCGCGAAGCTGCAGAACCACACCAAGGCCGAGGGAGTGCGCGCGCTCACCTCGCGCTTCGCGCGCGAGCGCGCGGTCCAACAGGGCTACGCGCCGCGCGAAACGCAGGAGCTGCGCCCGGCGCGTGAGGTGAACGGCGTATCGTCGCCCGTGGACATCGTCGTGATTGCTTAAGAGAATGGACCCCATGGAGCGACGACCGATGCCCGCCAGCCCCTCCCCCCGGCCCCGCGACGCGCGCAGCCAGCGCTACCTCGCCGTCCGCGCCGCGAGCCGCGCCCTCGCCGCGCCCCTCTCGGCGGAGGACTGCGCGCTGCAGTCGATGCCCGACGCGAGCCCGGTGAAATGGCACCTCGCGCACACCACCTGGTTCTTCGAGACCTTCCTGCTCGCCCCGCACGCGAGCGGCTACCGGGTCTTCGACCCGGCTTACGGCTTCCTCTACAACTCCTACTACGAAGCGATCGGCGCGCGCCATCCGCGCCCCGAGCGCGGCCTGCTTTCCCGGCCGGCGCTCGACGAGATCCTCGCCTACCGGCAGCACGTCGACGAGGCGATGCTCTCGCTCCAGGAGCGCGAGGACCTCTTCCCGCCGATCGAGCTCGGCCTGCACCACGAGCAGCAGCACCAGGAGCTCGTCCTCACGGATCTCAAGCACCTGCTCTCGCGCAATCCGCTGCGGCCGGCGTACGAGAAGCCCTGGCCGCTCGCCTCGATCGAGCCGCGCCGGCGCGGCTGGGTCGCGCATGCCGCCGGCCAGTACGAGATCGGCCACGCCGGCGCGGGCTTCGCGTTCGACAACGAGGGCCCGCGGCACCCGGTGTGGCTGGGCGGCTTCAAGATCGCCACGCATCCGGTGACCCATGGCGACTGGGTCGAGTTCATCGAGGACGGCGGCTACGAACGGCCCGAGCTCTGGCTTGCCGCGGGCTGGGACGTGGTGCGCGCGCGCGGCTGGCAGGCACCGCTTTACTGGGAGAAGCACGACGGGCGCTGGCACACGTTCACGCTGCACGGCATGATGCCCGTCGACCCGCTCACGCCGGCCTGCCACGTGAGCTTCTACGAGGCCGAGGCCTTCGCGCGCTGGGCCAACGAGCGCCTGCCGACCGAGTTCGAATGGGAAGTCGCGGCTCGGGAATCGCCGCTCGAGGGCAACTTCGTCGAGAGCGGCACGCTGCACCCGCTGCCGCTGCGCAAGGCGCCCGCGCGCGGCGGCATGCCGGCGCAGCTCTTCGGCGACGTGTGGGAATGGACGCGCAGCGACTACGGCCCCTACCCCGGCTACCGGCCCGCCGAGGGCGCGGTCGGCGAGTACAACGGCAAGTTCATGTCCGGCCAGTACGTGCTGCGCGGCGGCTCCTGCGCCACGCCCGCGAGCCACATCCGCGCCACCTACCGCAACTTCTTCCCGCCCGACGCGCGCTGGCAGTTCTCCGGCCTGCGCCTCGCTCGCGACGCGTAGGCGTCAGCGCAAAGTCTTCCGAATCCGCCCTCACGTCCTCGCGCGAAGCGCGCCGGCGACGCTTTCGACGACCCGCCCATCGACGCCGACGATGCCCACGCTGCCTCGCCCGAGGGAGATCACCGCGGCGTGCAGGCCTTCGTAGCTCGCCGTCTGGCGCGATGCGAGCCCCGAATCCGGCATCACGAGCAGCGTCACCTTGCCCTGCGGCACCGCGAGCACGACGTGATAGGCGGTCTGCCCGTTGAACGGGCAGGGACCGACGTGCCGGACCTGGCCCACCCGCTCGATGCTCTCGAGCGGCAGCGTGCCGGCGAGCGCCGCGCGCGCCTCCTCGAGCGGCATCGCGCCCATCATGATCGACTTCGCCTCCTCCATCATCACGAACTGGATGCAGGCCAGCGCGAGCGGGTCGTTGCGGCGCAGCGCGAGAAAGCTGCCGCCGCCCGCCGCGACGAGAGCCACGGCTGCCGCGGCGAGGAAGCGGCGCCGGCGCGACCTCATCGCCTCGGCAAGGGCGGCCTCGAAGGCGGGCGGGACCGGGACCTCCAGCCCCTGCCTCAGCCCGGCCTCGAACTGCTCGTGCTCGCGCGCGAGCTGCGCGCAGGCGGAGCACTGCGCGCGGTGCGCCTGCATCTCTCGGGACTCGCCTTCACCGGCGAGCAGCAGCCTGCGGTAGTCGAGGCAGTTCATGACCGCCCTCCCTTTCGCTCGGCGGTGCTTTCGGACGCGACGAGGCGCTTGAGCGCCTGGCGCGCGCGCGTGAGCCGCGTCATCGTGGCGCCCTCCGTGCTCCCGAGCATGGCGGCGATCTCGGCGCAGGTGAAGCCACCCAGCACCTGCAGCGCGAGCGGCTCGGCATAGGACGCCGGCAGCGACATGAGCGCGTCGCGCATCTCGAGCGCCGCCATGCCCTCGTCGCGCGGCGCGGCGATCTCGTCCAGGCTCACCACGTCGGCGAGCGGCGCAACCCGCCCCTTCATCCGGTAGAACTCGTTCCTCACGATCGAGAACATCCAGCCTTTCGCCGCCGCCGGATCGCGCAGGCGCGCAAAGCCGCCCCAGGCGCGCAGCAGCGCCTCCTGCACCACGTCCTCGGCCTGCTGGCGGTCGCGTGCCAGCCAGAACGCATAGCGGTAGAGATCGGCGGCATGGCGCCGGACCAGGTCCTCAAATCTCATCGGGCACCAGCTCGCGCAGGCGCGCCTTCGCCCGGTGCAGCGTGACCCAGCAGTTCGGCAGCGAGATCGCGAGCTGACGCGACACTTCGGCGGGCTCCAGGCCCATCACCTCGCGCAGCATGAACACGTGCGCCGCCCTGCCGGGCAGCCGGCCGAGGCCTGCGTCCACGGCCTCGCAGAACCTCCGGCGCGCGAGCCGATCCTCGGGATCGCTGCCCGGAAGGTCGGGCTCGATGGCGATCGGCTCCTCGCGCACGGAGGCGCGCAGGCGGTCGGCGATCTTGTGCTTCAGGATGCCGCCCACCCAGGTGCGCAGCGACGAGCGGCCGGAGAACCGGTCGAAGCCCTCGAGCGCGGCGAGCAGCGCGTCCTGGACGGCATCCTCGGCCTGGTGGCGGTTGCGCAGGCGCAGCATCGCGTAGCGCAGCAACCGCCGCCGCAGCAAGGCGATCTCGCGTTCATGGCCCATCCAGCGAAAGACCCGCGCCGCGCACGATTCCTTACGGCCGCGAAAAAATATCGCCCGGCCGGTAAGAGAGCCGAGGCCGGCGCGACGAAGTGGCAGGTCCCGATCACGGGGCCGCACTTTCGAAAGGAGACACACCGATGGATCGTAATGCACTTGCCGCGGCGGCGATCGCCGGGTTCCTCGCGCTGGGCACCACTACCGCGACGGCGCAGGACAAGAAGAACATGGAGAAATGCTGGGGCGTGGCGAAAGCCGGCCAGAACGATTGCGGCAGCAATGCCACGGCGCATTCGTGCGCCGGCCAGTCGAAGTCGAACTACGACCCGAACGACTTCAAGGCCGTGAAGGCGGGCACCTGCGTGAAGATGGGCGGCAGCCTCGTGCAGGGCAAGCCGGGGAAGATGTCCATGGAGAAGAAAGGCTGAAGCCCCTCGGCGTAGGCATCGGGCTGCGCGCCGCGCATTACGCGGCATTCCTCGGCGCGCGGCCCGCCATCGGCTGGGTGGAGGTGCACAGCGAAAACTACTTCGGCGCCGGCGGCTGCGACCGCGCCGCGCTCGAGCGCGTTCGCGCCGACTGTCCGGTCAGCCTGCACGGGGTCGGCCTGGGCCTTGGCTCTGCCGCGGGCATCTCCGAAGCGCACCTTGCGAAGCTGCGCCTGCTCGCCGACTGGGTGGAGCCGGCGCTCGTGTCGGAGCACTTGTGCTGGGGCGCCGCCCTCGGCCGGCATTTCAACGACCTGCTGCCGCTGCCCTATACAAAGGAAGCCCTGGCGCTCGCCATCGACCGGGTGCTCCGGGTGCAGGAAGCGCTCGGGCGGCGCATCCTGGTCGAGAACGTTTCGGCCTACCTCGACCTCGGCCGGCGCGAGATCGGCGAGGGCGAATTCCTCGCCGAGCTCGCGCGCCGCGCCGGCTGCGGCGTGCTGCTCGACGTCAACAACCTCTACGTGACCGAGCACAACCTCGGCCACGACGCCCTGGCGCAGCTGCAGGCGATGGATTCGGTCGAGGAGATCCATGTCGCAGGCCACAGCGCGCGCGAGGGGCTGCTGGTCGACACTCATGCCGAGCGCGTCGCGGCGCCGGTATGGCGGCTGTACGAGGCGGCCCTGGAGCGGTTCGGAGCCGTAGCGACGCTGGTCGAGTGGGACGCCGATCTTCCCGGGCTGGAGGTCCTCCTCGAGGAGGCGGGCAAGGCGGCGAGCCGGCTGGAGGCGCGTCATGCCCTCGCTGCTTGAGATCCAGTCCGAGTTCGCGATCGCCCTGCTCGGCCGCGGCGGGCCGCCGGGCCTCGCCGTGTATCGCGGCAACGTCTACGGCAACTGGGCGCAGGCGCTCGCCGGCGCCTATCCGATCGTGCGCAAGATCGTCGGCGCCGAGTTCTTCGAAGGCCTCGCGCGCGAGTACGCGCGCGTCCATCGCTCGACGAGCGGCGACCTCAACGAGTACGGGGCCGGGATGGCGGAGTTCGTGGCCGGGTTCCGGCACACGCAGGATCTGCCGTACCTGCCCGACGTCGCGCGCATGGAATGGCTCGCGCACCTCGCCTATTTCGCCGCGGCGCCGGTGTGCATGCTGCTCGAGTCGCCGTGGCCGCTCGGGCGCATCTGGACCGTGCACCAGGACGACTACGAGGGCGAGATCGAGGTCGACCTCCGCGCCGGGCCCGACGCCATCCTCGTGCACCGGCCGCGCTGGCGCGTGCTGGTGCGCTCGCTCGCGCCCGGGGATTCCCGTTGCCTCGAATCGCCATGAAGCCGCTCCTCGAGCGCGTGCTTGGCTGGCTGCAGGCCGGCGCGCATCTCCTCGACCTCGCGATCCGCGTCTACGTCGCGCAGGTGTTCTTCCGCTCGGGGCTGCTCAAAATCGGCAACTGGGACGGCACGCTCTACCTCTTCGAGAACGAGTACCGCGTGCCGCTCCTGCCGCCCGAAGCCGCGGCGTGGCTCGGCACCTTCGGCGAGCTCTTCTTCCCGCCGCTGCTCGCGCTCGGTCTCGCCGCGCGCTTCGCCGCGTTCTCGCTGTTCGTCTTCAACATCGTCGCGGTGGTTTCGTTCTGGCACGTGCTGGGCGGCAACCAGGCCGCGCTCATGTCGCACGTCTACTGGGGAACGCTGCTCCTCGTCACCCTCTGCCATGGCCCGGGTAGACTCTCTCTCGACTACTTGATCCGGAAGCGCTTCGCGTGAAGATCCCTCTCGAGAAGTTCGGCAGCATCGGTGCCGTCGTGGCGGCGGCGGCGTGCCCGGTGTGCTTTCCCAAGCTCGCCCTCATCGGCGCCGTCTTCGGCCTCGGCGCCCTCGGCGCCTACGAGGCGCAGCTCGTCATCGCTGCGCAGGTGCTCGTCGGCGTGGCGCTGCTGGGCCACGCCCTCGCGTATCGCCGGCATCGCAGCCCTTGGCCCCTCGCCCTCGCGGCCGGCGGCGCCGTCGCGGTACTGGCCGGGCTGCGCCTGTCGGAGTGGCTCGCGTACGCCGGCTTCGCCGCTCTCGTCGCGGCGAGCGCCGCCGATCTCTGGAAGCGCCTGCCTCGCCGCTCGCGGGCAAGCTCCGTCCTGACCTGCCCGGCCTGCGGCCACCGGCAGCAGGAAACCATGCCGGCGGACGCCTGCCAGTTCTTCTACGACTGCAAGGGGTGCGGCAAGGTGCTGCGCCCGAAGCCGGGCGACTGCTGCGTGTTCTGCTCGTATGGCACCGTGCGCTGCCCGCCCATGCAGATGCCCTCGCGCTCTACCGCGGCTTGAGTGCCATGAAGGGGTAGCCGTAGACCTCGAACTTCCGGGCGTTCTTCTCGCCGGAGGCGCCGCCGAAAGTGTCGCAGGGCGCGCCGATCTGCACGTCGAGGAAGCCGATCTCCTCCATCATCGCCCGCCAGCCTTCGCACGGAAGGCCGCCGGCGATTCAGGCGGTCCAGAGGTCGATGTTGCGGATCGCCGCGCCCGGGACGGGCCTGCCGTTCGCGATGTCGGCGAACTGCAGCCGTCCGCCGGGCCGCAGCACGCGCCAGATCTCCTCGAACGCGCGCCGCTTGTCGGCGCAGAGGTTGATGACGCCGTTCGAGATCACCGCGTCCGCCCAGCCGTCCTCGACGGGCATCTGCTCGATCAGGCCTTCGCGGAACTCGACGTTGCCGAGGCCCATCCGCGCGGCGCTGGCGCGCGACTTCTCGAGCATCTCGGGGAGCATGTCGACGCCCACGACGCGCCCCGAGGGACCGACCTGCTGCGCCGCGATGAAGCAGTCGAATCCCGCGCCGGAGCCGGCGTCGACTACTTTCTGTCCAGGCTCGAGGCGACGCAGGGAGAACGGGTTCGCCACGCCGGCAAACGACTCGACCGCCGCATCGGGCATCGCGCCGACTACGGTTTCGTCGTAGCCCAGGCGCCGCGCGAGCGGGCGGCCGGTGTGGAAGTGGTACTGGCCGTGCGGGTTGCCGGCGACCTCGCGGTACTTGCCCTTGACTTCTTCGCGCAGGATGCCCGGGTCGACCGGAAGATCGTCTTCCATGGTTCCTCCTTTTAGAAGCTCACGGATTATGACGCCTGTGATCCTCCGCTAAGATTGCCGCGCATGCACGCGGATCTCCAAGCTCTGCCTTCCGTCGACCGCTTGCTGCAGCGCAGCGAACGCCTCCTCGATTCCTATGGGCGCGCTGCGGTCACCGAGGCGATCCGCAGCGTGCTCGCCGAGATGCGCGCCGCGAAGCGGGTCGAGCCCGCCGAGGCGATCCTCGGCCGGGTCTCGCAGCGCCTCGACGAGGCGGCGCGGCCGACGCTGCGCCGGGTCTTCAATCTCACCGGCACCGTGCTGCACACCAACCTCGGCCGCGCTCTGCTGCCGCCGGAGGCGGTGCAGGCCATGGTTTCCGTGGCTGAGTCCCCTTCCAGCCTTGAATACGACATCGAGCGCGGCCGCCGCGGCGAGCGCGACTCGCATGTCGAGGCCCTGCTCTGCCGCCTGAGCGGCGCAGAGGCGGCCACCGTGGTCAACAACAACGCCGCGGCGGTTCTGCTCGTGCTGAATACGCTTGCGGCGCGCAAGCAGGTGCCGGTTTCGCGCGGCGAGCTGATCGAGATCGGCGGCTCCTTCCGCCTGCCCGAGATCATGACGCGCGCCGGCTGCCGGCTGCGCGAGGTCGGCACGACCAACCGCACGCACCTGCGCGACTACGCGGAGGCGATCGGCCCGAAGACCGGGCTCGTGCTCAAGGCGCACACGAGCAACTACCGGATCGAAGGGTTCACCGCCGCCGTCGCCGAAAAGGACCTTTCCCTCCTTTGCCGGGAGAAGAATCTTCCTTTCGTGGTCGACCTGGGCAGCGGCAGCCTCGTCGACCTGCGCCGCTACGGCCTGCCGCACGAGCCGACGCCGTCGGAGACGATCGCGGCCGGCGCCGACCTCGTCACGTTCAGCGGCGACAAGCTGCTCGGGGGCCCGCAGGCGGGCCTGATCGTCGGCAGAAAAGCGCTGGTCGACAGGATTCGCAGGAACCCGCTCAAGCGCGCGCTGCGGCTCGACAAGCTGACCCTCGCCGCGCTCGCCGCGGTGCTGAGGCTCTACGAAGACCCCGAGCGCCTCGCCGCTCGCCTGCCGACGCTGCGGCTGCTCACCCGGCCGGTCGAGGAGATCCGCGCGATGGCCTCACGAATAAAAGCGGCTCTGGAGGGACGCTTCCCGGTCGAGGTGGTCGACTGCGAGAGCGAGGTCGGCAGCGGCGCCGCGCCGGGGCAGCGCCTCCCGAGCGCGGGCCTGGCGCTGCGCCCGGGAAACGCCGCGCTCGCCGCGCGCTTCCGCCGCCTTCCGGTGCCGGTGCTCGGGCGGCTGCAGGACGGCGCCTTCCTGCTCGATCTTCGCTGCCTGGAAAGGGAAGAGGAGTTCATGAAAAACCTCTCTTTCCTATGATCGTCGCCACCGCCGGCCACGTCGACCACGGCAAGACCAGCCTCGTGAAGGCGCTGACCGGCGTCGACACCGACCGCCTGCCCGAGGAGAAGCGCCGCGGCATGACGATCGACCTCGGCTTCGCCTACGCCGGTCCGATCGGCTTCGTCGACGTCCCGGGCCACGAGCGCTTCGTGCACAACATGCTCGCGGGCGTCGGCGGCATCGACTACGCCCTGCTCGTGGTCGCCGCCGACGACGGCCCGATGCCGCAGACGCGCGAGCATCTCGCCATCCTCGACTTCCTCGGCGTCTCGCGCGGCGCGGTCGCGCTGACGAAGGTCGACCGCGTGGCGCCGGCGCGCGCGGCCGAGGTCTCCGCCGCCATCGCGACGCTGCTCGCGCCCACGCGGCTCGCCGGCGCGGCGGTGTTCCCGCTCTCCAGCGTCACCGGCGCCGGCGTCGATGCCCTGCGGCGAAAGCTCCTGCTGGAGGAAGAATCGACCGCCGCGCGCTCCGCCGCCGGCAACTTCCGCTTGAGCGTGGACCGCTGCTTCACCATCGCCGGCGCGGGGCTCGTGGTCACGGGCACGGCGCTCTCCGGCGAGGTGGCGGTGGGAGACGAGGTGCGGGTGCTGCTTGCCGGAGCAGCCGCGCGCGTGCGCTCGCTCCACGCGCAGAACGCGCCGGCGCAGCGCGGCCGCGCCGGGCAGCGCCTGGCCCTGAACCTCACGGGCTTTCACAAGGCGAGGATCGAGCGCGGCGAGTGGATCGTCCGGGGCGAGCTGCCGCCGCCGGCGGCGAGGATCGACGCGCGCCTGCGCCCGGTCGACGGACAGCCGCTCGCGCACTGGACGCCGGTGCACGTGCACCTGGGCGCGGCCGACGTGCTCGGCCGCGTCGCCCTGCTCGACGAGCGCGGCCTGGTGCAGCTCGTCCTCGAGCGGCCGATCGGCGCGCTGCGCGGCGACCGCTTCATCGTGCGCGACCAGTCGGCGCGCCGCACCCTCGGCGGCGGCACGGTGATCGACGTCTATGCGCCGCCGCGCGGCCGGGCGAAGCCCGGGCGCCTCGCCTACCTGCGCGCCATGGAGATCGACGATCACGACACGGCGCTCGCCGCGTGCCTGGAGGCATCGCCCGCCGGCCTCGACATGGCGCGCTTCAGCGCCAACCGCAACCTGCCGGCGCAGCGCGGCTGGCGCTTCGCGCCCGCGCGCTGGCAAGCGCTGCGCGCGCAGGCGCTCGCCGCGCTGGCCGAGGGGCACGCGCGCTCGCCGGACGCCTCCGGCATCCCGCAGGATCGCCTTTTCGCCGGGGCGCGCCTGCCGCGGGAGACCGCCGGCATGATCGTCGAGGAGCTGGCGCGGGAGGGTGCGCTCGTGCGCGAGGGTGGCCTGGTGCGGCTGCCGGGGCACCGCGCCGATCTCAGCCCGGCCGACGCCGGGCTCTGGCGCCGGGTCGCGCCGCACCTCGAGGTACCGCGGCCGCCGTCCATCGCCGAGCTCGCCGCCCTGCTGGGACAGGACGCGCGCGGCGTGGAAACCGCCCTCTCTCGGCTCGCCCGGCACGGCCTGCTGGTCCGCGTCTCGAAGACGCGGTTCTTCTCTCCGGCGGAACTGCGCCGGCTGGCGGGGCTCGCGGAGGAGGAAGAGCGCAGCCGTGGCGCCATCACCGCCTCGGCGTTCCGCGACCGCTCGCAGCTCGGCCGCAACGTGACCATCGAGGTGCTCGAGTATTTCGATCGCGTAAAATTTACCCGGCGCACCGGCGACACACGGGTGCTCGTGCACGGAAGAGATTCGCACCCCGGTGGGGCGCACGGACTTCAAATCCGGTGAGGGGCGTCAGACGTCCCTGGTGGGTTCGACTCCCACTCTTTTCCGCCAACTCAGGAGGCAGGCGCAATGGCTGACAAGCTGAATACGGGCGACGCGTTTCCCAGGATGACGTTGCAGCTCGTCGAAGGCGGCACGCTCGAGCTGCCCGACGGCCTGGATGCGAAGTACAAGGTGATCCTCTTTTACCGCGGCCACTGGTGACCGTACTGCAGGCGGCAGTTGGCCGCCTTCGCAAAGATGCACCAGGACCTCGAGGCGCTGGGCGCCAAGGTCATCGCCGCGAGCGTCGACCCGCTCGACAAGGCGAAGGAGGTCGCCGGCGAGCTGCCCTACCCGGTGGGCTACGGCGTGACGCGCGCGCAGGCCGACCAGCTCGGCTCATGGTGGGAGGACCGGCGCGGCATCGTGCAGCCCTCGGAGTTCCTCGTCGGACCGGGGAACAAGGTGATCGACTCGAGCTACAGCTCCGGCCCCATCGGCCGCATCGAGCCGGGCGACATCGTCAAGCGCATCAATTTCCTGGAAAAACAGGCGGCATCGAAATGACCGAGCCATTGACCGTAGAGATCTTCTCCGACTTCGTCTGACCCTGGTGCTATCTCAGTACCGTGCGTATTGAGCGGCTCAGGAAGGAGCACGGCGTCAAGGTGCAGTGGGTGCATTTCCCGCTGCATCCCGACACACCGGCGGAGGGGCGCTCGCTCGAGGACCTGTTCCGCGGACGCAACTACGACATCCCGAAAAGGCAGGCGGAAATGCGCGCGCGCATGGCCGCCGAAGGCCTGCCCTACGGCAACCGCACCATGACCTACAACAGCCGCCTCGCGCAGGAGCTCGCCACGTGGGCCGACTCGCGGCCCGGCGGCGAGGCGATCCACGACGCGCTCTTCCGCGCCTACTTCGTCGACGGCCGCGACATCGGCGACGCCTCGGTTCTTCTTGAAATCGCCGGGTCGGTGGGCCTGCCCCGCCAGGATGCGGCGGAAGTTCTGGAGCAAAGAACATTCAAGGCGGCGGTCGACGCGGACTGGGAGAAGTCGCGCCGCTATGGCGTCACCGGCGTACCGACTTTCGTCGCCGGCGGGTACGCTGTCGTGGGCGCCCAACCCTACGAAGCGCTGGAAGAGCTGGTGCGGCACGCAACGCGCGGCGCATGATCGAGGGCTGTAAGTTCTCAGTATTCGATGCGGTCCGGATCGGATGACCGGGGGTGCTTTTTCCGTTGCTCATGGGATTCCCCGGCGTGCTTGCCCAGCTCCCAGCCCACCGCCTTGAGGTTCGCTTCGGCCCACTCCACGGATTCACGGTCGGTCACCGTGGCGATGGAGTTGTTCCAGCGGTTGTACCAGCCGGCCAGGCTGATGACGGCGAGCATCTCGACGATCTGGCGTTCGGAGTAGTGGCTGCGCAGCTCGGCGAAATGACCGGGCTCGACCATGTTGGGCACCTGCGCCCCGTCGCGCGCCAGCCGCAACGCCGCCTTCTCCGCGGCGGAGAAGGCGCCCGACTGCTCGAACGTCCAGATATCGCGGATGCGGTCGGCCTCTACGCCCATCAAGTGCAGCGTGTACGCGCCGTGCGCCTGGCAGTGCTGGCAGCCGCCGGCGACGCTGGCCATCGTGAAAAGCTCGCTGCGAAGCTGTCGCGAAAGATTGGTCTGAGAAACCATGACGAGCTCGACCAGGCCCTGGAAAGCCTGCATCAGCTCCGGCCAGCGGAAGACCTCGAGGTTCTGCCTGTCCCGGTACTTGGCGTCCGTCACGTCGGGCTCCGGTTCAATCGGCGCGGCTGCCGGCTCTAGAGATCGAGAACAATTTCCCCTCCCTGGGCCTTGGCCCGTGAACAGCAGACGATCATCTTCGCCTTGCGCTCTTTAGCGCTCAGCACGTAGTCGCGGTGCTCGATCTCGCCCGACAGGTACGGCGTCGCGCACACGCCGCAGATGCCGTCGGAGCACTTGGTGTCGACCATGATCCCGGCGCGCGCGAGCGCCTCGATGGCCGAGATCTCGGGCGGAACTTCGATGGTCTTGCCCGATTTCTGCAGCTTGAGCAGGAACGGGTGGTTCACATAGTCGGGCGGCTCGGGAACGCTGAAGTACTCCTTGTGCAGCGCCTCTTCCGGCCAGCCCTTCGCCTGCGCGGCGGCGTACACCCCATCCATGTAGCGCGCCGCGCCGCAGGTGTACAGATGCATGCCCGCCCCATATGGCGGGATGAGCTCGTCGAAGATGCAGCGCGTGCCTTCCTCGGTCACGTGGCAGCGCACGCGGTGCTTCCACGGCGCCTGTTTCAGATCGGCGAGGAAGCCAGCTTCGCCGCGACGCCGGAAGCTGTAGTGCAGCTCGAACTCGCGCCCGAGGGCGTGCAGGCGGTGCGCCATGGTGAGCAGCGGCGTGATGCCGATGCCGCCGGCGAAGAAGAGCGTCCTCGTCGCGCCTTCCTCGAGCGGGAAATTGTTGCGCGGGCGGGAGACGAAGACGCGCCGTCCCTCGCGGAAGGCGCGGTGCATGAGCGCGGAGCCGCCGCGGCCCGGCTGCTCGCGCTGCACGCCCAGCACGTAGCGCGAGCGGTCGGCCGGGTCGCCCGCCAGGCTGTACTCGCGCAGGTACTCCGGGGCGATCACCACGTCGACGTGCGCGCCCGGCTCGAAGGGCGGCAGCTCGCGCCCTTCGGGGGCGACGAACTCGTAGCGCGCGATGTCGGCGGCCATCTCCTCGCGGCGCTTCAGGATCACCGGGAACACGGGTGGTTCGCCTTCGGGCATCCTGAACTTTGGTGCGAGTCCCTCGGTTTCGCCTTTCTTCAACCTCTCCTTGTACTGGGCGGCAGTCAAAAGGCTCTGGTAGCGCTCGATGCCCTTCTCGCGGTTGAGCGGAAACACCACCGGGTAGGGCGGCGGCATGGTGTCCGCCGGGTACACCGCGAGGGTCTGGTCCTCGTACTTGAGATCGAGGTGCAGGTTGAGGCCGCGCCGGTGCACCTGCTTGGCGCGCACGTACTGCATGGTCTTCGGGTCGGCCTCGATGTCCCACCACCACTTCTTCACCGGGTTGATCGAGCCGCGCCCGAGGCGGTCGTCGAGCTTCGCAAGAAAAGGCGCCGCCGCCGGGATATTCATCGCCGCCCAGCGGAACACCGAATCGGCGAAGAGCCCTTCCAGGTTCCACGGGCAGGTCTTCATGCAGCGGCCGCACATGCCGCCGCCGGAGTTGGTGAGGCGGTAGCGCGCGCACTTCTCGGCGTCCGACTTCCAGATCTCGTAGCCGTTGTACATGAGCTTGGGCCCGGCGGTGATGGCGCCCGAGGGGCATTCGCGCGCGCACTTGTTGCAGCTCGCGCAGAAATTCTGCATGCCGAAGTCGATCGGCTTGTCGCAGGCCATCGGCAGGTCGGTGGTGACCGTCCCCGACTTGAGGCGCGGCCCGAGGAAGGGATTGAGGATCACCTCGCCGATGCGGCTCACTTCGCCCAGGCCCGAGAGCAGCAGCAGCGGCGGCTGCAGCACGTCGCCGTCGAGCACCGAGTGCACGCGCGCGGAGTAGCCCAGGCGCCGGATCTGCTCGGCGAGGATGCCGCCGAGCAGCGAGAAGCGCAGGTAGGCGCGCATGCTCTGCGCGACCGAGATCCAGTCGTCGCCGCTCGCGCCCTCCATGGTCTCGTGCCCCTGGTCGTAGAGCATGGTGACCGCGTTCTTGTGGTACGCGGGCAGCGGGTTGCCGCCTGCATCGTGCGAGTAGTAGACCCAGGACGGCGCGGCCGAGAGGCCCACGGCGTCGCAGCAAAGGTAATAGGACGTGGCCTTTATCAGGTCCGAGTTTCGATTGGCATCCAAGACCGAAGGGCTGACGGGCCCGCGCGCCTCGCCGAACTGCAAAAGCAGCAGCGAGCCGAGCGCGCGCCGCGCGCAGGCGCCGATCGGGCTCTTCATCACGTACATGCCGCCTTTGGCGGCCTCCTGCACGTTCTTGCCCATGTCGCCGAAGAGCGCGCGGGCGAAGAAGTCGGCGCGCTTCGGGAAGCGCGGCACGCGCTCCTGGTCGATGAAGGTGGTGGGCTCGTCCACCCGCTTCAGGGTTTCGAACGGGTATGCCCCCATGCGGAACTCGCGCTTCGCGTACGGCGCGGGCCTTGCGCGGCTGCGCTGCGCCGCCAGAGGCAGGTCCGGCGCGAGCTCGAGCGTCGTGGTCACGGCGGCGAGGCCATAGCGCGCGCCGACGAAGGGATTGTTCAGGTTCGCATCGGCGAGGCCGGCGAGGACCGCCAGCTTGTTCAGGTCGACGTCGCTCGAGGAGGCGGTATGCGCGCGCGCCTCCCAGCCGAGCATGCGCAGATACGTGGAAAGCAGCACCGCCGGCAGCGCGGTCAGCACCGCCGCACGATGCGCCTGCGTGCCGCGAATCCAGTCGGTGCCCGCCTCGCCCGGCCACGGATCGCGGGTGTACTCCACGAGGAACACCAGCGCGTAGCGGTGATGGCGCGCTGGCGTCGGCCGCGCGCGCGCCGCATCGAGCGTGTCCGCGTAGACGACGTCGATGCCGGCGGCGAAAGACTTGGGCTGTCCCCGGCCCAGCTCCTCCGCCAGCCCGTCGAGCGCGGGATTCCTGAACGGCGTCTCCAGAAAAGCATCCTCCGGGAGGCGGCAGACCGCCACCATGCTCGAGTCGAAGTAGTAGCCCGCCGCCTTGAGGTGGTTCGAGCGCTCCTGCGGGTCCTCGGGAATTTCCGCCTTGAGCGGCGCTGTCTTGCCCTCGCGCACCGCGTCGAGCATGCCCATGTAGCGCGTCATGGCGTTCACGAGCGATTCCGGATTCGTCTCGTCGACGAAAGAGAGCGGCCGCATCGGCGGCACGCGCGAGAGGTCCGGCGGAGAGGCGCGCCGCTTCAGGCGTTCGAGCCGGAAGGGGCCGAGGTGGACCGGGCGGTCCTTGTAGGAGAACAGGCGCACGGCGCGATGCTAGCGTTCGGGGGGAGATTCCAGAAGATGCCCAAAGCCATGCTGCAATTCCATCCGGTTATCATGAGCGGATGAAGCTCAGTGCCCTGCAGTGCTTCGTGGCGGTCGTGGAATCGGGCAGCATCCATGGTGCAGCGCGCAAGCTCGAGCTCTCGCAGCCCGCGCTGACCAAGGCGCTGCGCAACCTGGAGCAGGATCTAGGTGTGCAGCTCGTGGTGCGCACGACCCGCGGCTCGGCGCCCACCGAGTTCGGCCGCACGTTCTATCGCCGCGCGCGCGTCGTGGCGGGCGAGATCGGCAAGGCGCGCCTCGAGATCGACCAGATGCGCGGCTCGATGGCAGGCGAAGTGGCCTTCAGCGTCGCCCCAGCGGCGACCCTGGCCCTCGTCCCGGCAGCGGTGCGCGAGTTTCGCCGCGCTCATCCGGCGGTGCGCCTGCGCATCTTCGACGGCCCCCTGCCCTCGGCCATCGCGCAGCTGCGCGCCGGCGAGATCGAGTTCGCCGTCGGCTCGCTTACCCGGCACTGGCCGCGGCGCGAGTTCCGCATCGAGAAGCTGCTCGACTACGAGACCGCGGTCGTCGCGCGCCGCGGCCACCCGCTCGCCGGCGCGCGCTCGCTGCGGGACCTGCTCGATGCGGACTGGGCGCACGCCGGCGCGCGCGGCTCCGTGGGCATTTTCGCCGAGGAAACCTTCGCCGCGCACGGCCTGCAGCCGCCGAAGCCCGCCATCGAGTGCGGCTCGTTCGCCGCGCTCATCGCCATGCTCGCCACCAACGACCTGCTGGCGATGCTGCCCCGCCCCTTCGCCGAGCTGCCGCAGCTCGGCGGTGTCCTGGTGCGTGTTCCGGTCAGGGAGAAAACGAAACAAACCTCCATTGGCCTGGTGCAGCGCGCCGACTCGCCCCTGACGCCCGCCGCGCAGGCGCTCGCCGAGCGCATCCGCGCGGCGGCAGCGGCGTGACTTCCGCCAAGGCCGCGGTGGCGATCTGGTGCGACGTGGCGCCGGAGGCGCGGGTTGAGTTCGACGACTGGCATGCGCACGAGCACATGCCGGAGCGCCTCTCCATACCGGGATTCCTGCGCGGCTCGCGCTGGGTGTCCGCCGACGGCGGCAGCTACTTCATGCTCTACGAGGCGGCGGACGAGGCGGCGATTACGAGCGGGCCTTATCTCGAGCGCCTGAACGATCCGAGCGCCTGGTCACGGAAGATGATGCCGCAGCACCGCAACATGGTGCGCAGCCTGTGCCGCGTCGTGGCGGGCGAGGGCGCGGGACTGGGCGGCGCGATGCTCACCGTGCGATTTCCCGCCCGTCCCCGCTTCGACATCGCGGGCCTCGGTTCGCGGAAGGGCCTGGTCGCCGCGCGCCTGCTGGAAAACATCGCGCGCCCCGATGCGCCGCAGACCACCGAACAGAGGATCCGCGGCGGCGACGCCGCCGCCGACTGGATCGCGCTCGTCACCGGGTACGACGCCGCTGCGCTCGCGGGGCTGGGCCGCGACCTGCCCGAGGGCATCGGCGGCCTTTACGCGCTGGCGCAAACCCTGACATGAAGAAGATGCTGCTCGGCCTCATCGGCGCGGGCATCCAGCGCTCGCTCTCGCCCGCGCTGCACGAGGAAGAGGGCTCGCACCACGGCCTGCGCGTGCACTACCAGCTCATCGACCTCGAGCTTGCCGGCGCCGGCGTCGAGGCGCTGCCGGAGCTGCTTCGCGCGGCGCGGGTCATGGGCTTTGCCGGCCTGAACGTCACCTACCCCTGCAAGCAGTCGGTCATGCCGCTGCTGGACGGGCTGTCCGAGGAGGCGAAGGCGATCGGCGCGGTCAACACGATCGTGCGCGACGGCGAGCGCCTCGTCGGCCACAACACCGACGGCTCGGGGTGGAGCTGGGGCTTGCGCCGTGCCCTGCCGCGCGCGGACCTGCGGCGCGTCGTGCTCCTGGGCGCCGGCGGCGCCGGCTCCGCCTGCGGCGATGCCGTGCTTCGGCTCGGCGCCGGGCAGCTCGTGATCTTCGACCGCGATGCCGCGCGCGCGGCTGCGCTCGCCGCGCGCCTCAATGCGCACCTTCCCGGCAATCGCGCCACGCCCGCGGCGGACCTGGGCGCCGCGCTCGCCGGGGCGAGCGGACTCATCCACGCCACGCCCACCGGCATGGCGGGCACGCCCGGGATGGCGTTGCCCGCGGCGCTGCTCGAGCGCTCGCTCTGGGTATCGGAGCTCGTCTACGTGCCGCTCGAGACCGAGCTCCTGCGGGCGGCGCGCCGGGCCGGATGCGCGGCCATGGACGGCGGGCACATGACCGTCGGACAGGCGATCGGGGCGTTCAGGCTGTTCACCGGGCGGGACGCGGACCCGGCCCGGATGGACGCGCATTTCCGGCGGATCTGCCCATGACGAATCCCTCGTAGCCTTTGGCGGCGATGTCGTCGCAGATGGCGCGGTAGCGCGCGAGGCCGCCGGCGTAAGGCATGAACGCCCTCGGCTTGCCGGGCACATTGGCGCCGAGATACCAGGAATGGGTGGCGAGCGGAAGCAGGGTCGCGTTCGCGGCCGCGTCGACCTGCTCTGCCCACTTCTGCGCGGCGTCGGCGCCGGCCTCGCAGCGCTCGATGCCGTTCTCGCGCATGTGGGCGATGCAGCCGGTGATCCACTCGACATGCTGCTCGATCGCCACGGGCATGTTGGTGAGCACCGACGGGCTGCCCGGCCCGGTCACGGTAAAGAGGTTGGGAAAGCCGGGCACCTGCAGGCCGAGATAGGTCTTCGGGCCGGCGGCCCATGCCTCGCGCAAGGCGAGCCCGTCGCGGCCGCGGATGTCCATCTTCAGCAGCGGCCCGGTCATCGCGTCGAAGCCGGTGGCGAAGACGATGATGTCCAGCGGGTATTCCCGGGCGCAGGTTTTCATGCCGGCGGGCGTGATGCGCTCGATCGGCTCGGCGCGAAGGTCGACGAGCGCGACGTTGTCGCGGTTGAAGGTCTCGAAGTAGCCGGTGTCGATCGGCGGGCGCTTTGCGGCGTAGGGGTGGTCGATGTCCGCCAGCGCTTGTGCGGTCTTCGGGTCCTTGACGATCTCGCGGATCTTCCGCTTGATGAATTCCGCCGCCGTGTCGTTCGCCGCCTTGTCGATCACCAGGTCGTGGAAGCTCGCGCGGAACTGCAGCCCGCCTTTCTCCCATGCCACCTCGTAGACCGCCTGCCGCTCCGCGTCGCTCGCTTCGAGCGCCTTGCGCCGGGCGATGCGAAACGGGTGGCCGTTCGGCGTCGAGCGCATGACTTCCCGGATCTCGTCGTGGTGCTCGCGCACGTAGCGCACGAACTCCTCCTGCAGCGGCGCGTTGCGCGCGGGCACGCTGTACTGCGCGGTCCTCTGGAACACGGTCAGGTGGGCGGCGGTCTGGGCGATCACCGGCGCCGCCTGGATGCCGGTCGAGCCGGTGCCGACCTGGCCGACGCGCTTGCCGCGGAAATCGACGCCTTCCTGCGGCCACTCGCCGGTGTGAACCCAGCGGCCGGCGAAGCTTTCCAGCCCCGGGATCTGCGGGATGTTCGCCGCCGACAGGCAGCCGACGGCGGTGACGAGATAGCGTACGCGGTAGCGCTCCCCCGACTCGGTCGCGACGTTCCAGTGGTTCGCCGCTTCGTCGTAGTGCGCGGCAGCGACGCGCGTGTTGAAGCGGATGTCGCGCTTCAGGTCGAACCTGTCCGCCACGTGATGCAGGTAGCGCAGGATCTCGGGCGGCCCGGGGTAGCGCTCCGACCATCGCCATTCCTCGAGCAGCTCCCGGGAGAAGTAATAACAGTACGAATGGCTCTCCGAATCGCATCGCGCGCCCGGATAGCGGTTCCAGTACCAGGTGCCGCCGAGCTCGGGCGCAGCCTCCAGGACCTTGACCGAAAGTCCCAGCCGATCGCGCAGGCACAGGAGCTGGTAGAGGCCGGAGAAGCCCGCGCCAATGACCAATGCGTCAAGATGGATCATCCAGGCGAATGCACTTTCGCCCGCGCGATCCGCGCGCCCGGCCACGCGTCGTAGCGGCTGCGCGCGTACTGCGGCGGGTAGTCGAGCTTGACGCCCATGCGCTCGGCGGCGTGCCAGACCCAGCGCGGGTTGTCGAGGAAGGCGCGCGCCATGGCGATCATGTCGGCGCGGCCGGATTCGACGATCTCGGCGGCCTGGTCGGGGTCGGCGATCATGCCGACCGCGCGCACCTTGATGCCGCTCACCGCCTTCTTCACCGCCTCGGCGAAAGGCACCTGGTAGTTCGGCTCGACGCGGATCTTCGCCTGCGGCAGGCCGCCGCTCGAGACGCACAGATAGTCGAAGCCGATGCGCTTGAGCTCCCTCGCGTAGGCAATCGCGTCCTCGGGCACGATGCCGCCTTCGGCCCAGTCGCTGCCGGTGATGCGCGCGCCGAGCGCGCGCTCCTTCGGCCAGGCCTCGCGCACCGCGGCAGCGACCTCCAGCGGGAATTTCATGCGCTCTCGGCCGTAAGCATCTGTTCTCTTATTGGATAAAGGAGACAGGAACTGATGCAGAAAGTACCCGTGCGCCGAGTGCAGCTCCACCGCGTCGAAGCCGATGCGCTTCGCCCGCAGCGTGGCCGCCACATAAGCCTCGATCAAGACTTTCAATTCGGGGATCGTCAGTTCATGAGGCGTAGGCCAGCCCTCCCCGTTCGGGATCGCGGAAGGCGCGACGGTCTGCCAGGGCGACTCGTGGGCTTGCAGCGCCTGCACGCCGACCCAGGGGACGTTGGCCGAGCCCTTGCGTCCGGCGTGGCCGAGCTGCAGCGCGAACGGGTTCTTCGTGATGCGCCGGCAGGCGTCGATGACGCGCTTCATCGCCGCCTCGTTGTGCTCGCTGTAGAGCCCGGTGCAGCCGTGGGTGATGCGGCCCTCGCGCGTAACGTTGGTCTTCTCGACCACGATCATGCCGGCGCCCGAGC
>CBDDRQ010000135.1:0-17954 GCA_965233125.1 uncultured bacterium | reverse complement strand
GACAGGTGCGGCGCCACCTCGTAGAACTTCATCTGCTCGACCCCGGCGGCCTCGTTCTCGCCCGCGGCGATGACGCCGTTCTGGATGGCGTTGTACACCTCGTTGTACGCGATCACGGTGGGCGCCATGCCGGCGGCCTGGAAGGTGCGGCTCCAGATCGGCGCGCCCTGCACGCGCACCTTGAGCGCCTTCAGCTCCTGCATGTTGCGCACCGGCTTGTTGACGAAGATGTTGCGCGTGCCGCCGCCGGCGTAGCCGATCAGCATCACGTCGGCCTTCTGCGCGATCTCGTCGGCCACCGGCTTGAGGACGTCCTGGTCGAGCACCTTGTTCCAGTGCGCGAGGTCGCGGAACAGGAACGGCGCGTCGATGAACGGCGCCGCCTTCGAGAAGGTCGACATGTGCGCCGGCGACACGATCGCGTAGTCGACCGCCTTGCCCTGCGCCATGTACTCGAAGTACTGCTTCTCCAGGCCGAGCTCGCTGTTCTTGTGCAGCACGAAGCTGACCGGCTTGCCGTAGTATTTCTTCACCAGCTCCTCGAAGCGGGCCATCGACTTGGTAAAGGCGTGGTCGTCGTTGAACTGCGAGGCGCCGTGCAGGGTAAGCGCCTGCCCCCAGGCGGAAAGGGAAAACGCCGCCAGGGCGGCGAACAGGACCTTCCTCATGATGTCTCCTCCTCCTTGAAGGTGATGCGTGAGTGTACGCTCAGCCGCAGCCGTGCAGCGCGAGAAAGTGCTTCATGCGCGCGCAGGCGAGCGGCGGGTCGGCGAGCAGCCCGGCGGCGTCGGCGAGGCGGAAGAGCTCGGAGAGGTGCAGCACGTGGCGCGCCGACTGCTGGCCGCCCACCATGACGAAGTGGTCCTGGTGCCCGTTCAGCCACGCCATGAACACCACGCCCGTCTTGTAGAAGCGCGTCGGCGCGCAGAAGATGTGGCGCGAGAGAGGCACGGTGGGCGCCAGCACTTCGTGAAAAGCCTTCGAATCATTTCGTGACAAAGCGGATAAGGCCTGCGAGGCCGCCGGAGCGATGGCGTCGAAGATGCCGAGCAGCGCGTCCGAGTGGCCCTGCGCGTCGCCCTCGATCAGCTCCGCGAAGTTGAAGTCGTCGCCGGTATACATGCGCACCCCGGCCGGCAGCCGGCGGCGCATGGCGATGTCCTTGTCCTTGTCGAGGAGGGAGATCTTGATGCCGTCCACCTTGGAAGAATTTCCTTGCAGAACCGAAAGGCAAGCGTCCATCGCCGCGGTGTGATCCCGGCTGCCCCAGTAGCCTTCCAGCGCCGGGTCGAACATCTCGCCCAGCCAGTGGATGATCACCGGCTCCTTCACCTGCGAGAGGATGCGCTCGTACACGCGCGCGTAGTCGTCGGGGGACTTCGCGCTCGCGGCGAGCGCGCGGCTCGCCATGAGGATGATGCGGCCGCCCAGCTTCTCGATGGCGGCGCACTGCATTTCGTACGCGGCGATGATCTCGTCCAGTGCGTACTTTCCGGGCGCCAGGTGATCCGTGCCCGCGCCGCTGGCAACGACATCGCCTTTTCCCGCTTCCCGGACGGAACGGCCGATCAGCTCGAGGGAGTTCTTCCAGTCGAGCCCCATGCCGCGCTGCGCCGTGTCCATCGCCTCGGCGACGCCGAAGCCCCAGGACCAGAGATGCCTGCGGTAGGCGAGCGTGGCGTCCCAGTCGATCGCCGCCTCGAGCCAGGGCTCCTTCGTCGAAAGCGGATCGGCGACGACATGCGCCGCCGCGAGCGCCTTGCGCGTGAAGGGCTTTGCCGGCCTTTCGAAGCGCCTCGCCTCATGGACCGGGAATTCTTCCATTACTCCCCTTGCCGGGAGCTTGATGGTGAGCAGCGTGTCGCGCTTCATGGCTTGAGCCTCGGCACGTCGAGCCACTTCTTCTGCTTCCAGCTCTTCAGGCCGAGCTCGGCGAGCTGCACGCCCTTGGCGCCCTCGAGCAGCCCCCAGCGCCAGCCGCGCTCGCCGGCGACGTGGCGCAGGAAGAGCTCCCACTGCGCCTTGAAGGCGTTGTCGTAGCTCTCGTCGGGCACTTCCTCCCAGCCGGCAAAGAAGTCGATCGGCTGCGGGATGTCGGGGTTCCAGACGGGTCTGGGGGTCTTTGCATAGGATTGAAAAAAGCAGCGGCGCAATCCGGCAACCGCGCTGCCCTGCGTGCCGTCGACCTGCAGCGTGAGGAGGTCGTCGCGGCGCACGCGCACCGTCCAGGAGGAGTTGAAGTGCGCGATCACCCCGCCCGCGAGCTCGAAGGTCGCGTAGGCGGCGTCATCGGCGCTCGCCCTGTACTTCTTCCCGTTCTCGTCCCAGCGGAAGGGAATGTGCGTCGCGCCGCGGCAGCTCACCGCCTTCACCTCGCCGAACAGGTTGTCGAGCACATAGCGCCAGTGGCAGAGCATGTCGAGGATGATGCCGCCGCCGTCCTGCTTGCGGTAGTTCCACGAAGGCCGCTGCGCGCTCTGGCGGTCGCCCTCGAATACCCAGTAGCCGAACTCGCCGCGCACCGAGAGGATCTTGCCGAAGAAGCCCTGCTCGCGCAGCCTGGCGAGCTTGAGCAGCCCCGGCAGCCAGAGCTTGTCCTGCACCACGCCGTGCCGGATGCGCGCCTTCTTCGCCGCCGCGTAGAGGCTCTTCGCCTCGGCGAGCGTGGTGGACACCGGCTTCTCGCAGTAGACGTGCTTGCCCGCGGCGATTGCGCGCTTCAGCAGCGTCGGACGCAGCTGCGTCGAGGCCGCGTCGAAGAACACCTCGTCTTCCTTGCTTTTGAACGCTGCATTCAGATCCGTCGTCCAGCGCCCGAGCCCATGGGATTTGGCGAGTTGCTCTACCTTCGCCGCGTTGCGCCCGACCAGCAGCGGGTCGGGCATGAGGCGATCGCCGTTCTTCAGCGCCACCCCGCCCTGCCTGCGGATCTCGACGATCGAGCGGATGAGGTGCTGGTTCATGCCCATGCGCCCGGTGACGCCGTGCATGATGATGCCGATGCGCTTCTGGGTCATTTCGCCGCCTCGATCAGCTCGATGGTGATGCCGTCCCAGTCGCGCAGGTACACCACCTTGCGCCCCTTGTTGGGCCCCTGGTCGATCGCGACCGGCGGCGAGATCGGCTGCACGCCGTAGCGCGCGAGCTCGCGCACCGCCGCCTCCGCGTCGTCGACGTTGAACGCCACGTGCGCGAAGCCGGTGTCGCAGGGCCGCGCCTTCACCGCGCCCCTGTCCGCCGGCGCGCGGTACTCGATCAGCTCCAGGGTGTGCCCCGGCGCCTTGAGGAAGGCGATCATCATCTCGGCGCCCTCGACGCCGGTGATGCGCGACACCAGCGCCGGGTCGCGCGGCGCCTTGGAGACCACCTTGAAGCCCATGCCATCGCGCAGGAACGCGATGCTGCGCTCGAGGTCGGAGACCGTGAAGCTGGTGTGGTTGGTGCCGAGGATGCGAAAGCTCATGACGTGCGCCTCATGGTTTCCCAGTCGGGCATGGCCTGGCTGGCATAGCCGGCGCAGCCCAGCGACCCGATCTGGAGGTTTCCGTTCTGTATTCGAACGCGGACGGCCCCGTGGCTTCTCTCGTAGAGGTCGGGGTGCGCGGCGAGGAATGCGTCCTGCTCGGCCTGCGCCAGCGCCGCCATGCCGTTCACGTAGTGGTGGCCGTTGCGCTCGACGTGCGCGAGGCCGAGCAGCGAAACGAGCGCGAGGTCCTGCTGCACCCCGAGCCCGGCCTGCACCGTCAGGTCCTCGCCCGACATGAAGTAGCGCTCGGCGCCCTCCTCGCGGTTCCACATGCGGCAGCGCGCCGCGTTGAGGAGCGACTTGTACAGGCCCTTGCAGGTCTTGGACGACACGCCGGCGTAGCCCAGGCGCCGCGCGCGCGGGAACGCCTCGACCGAGTCGTCCGACTCGTCGATGATCACCGGCTTCTCCTCGCCGAGCTCGGCGACGTCCTGCGAAAGCGCGCTCGAGCGCTTCACCGGCTGCTCGATGAACACCACGCTTGCCGCGAGGCGGCGCAGGCGCGGCGCCTCCTTCACCCGGCGCCAGAGCTCGAGCGCGGCCTCGGCCGAGTCGAACTGCTCGTTGCCGTCGAGGGTGGCGTGGTAGGGCTCGCCGATCCGGTCGAGCACCGCGGCGATCTCGGCGAGGCGCTCGAGGTCCGCTTCAGGGTCCCCGGCGACCTTGAGCTTGAACCAGCGATGCCCGTAGCGCTCGATGGCCTGCTCCAGGGTCTCGGGCAGGCCGTCGTCGACCGCCTTTTCCGGGGAAGCGATCCTGTCGAGGAGCCCCACGGTGTGGCGCGCCGCGATGCGCGTCCCGGGCTGCAGGCCCTCCAGGAACGCCTCCATGTCGAACTGCGCGATATCCGCCTGCCAGCCGGGGGCCGAGATGCCAGGCACGTTGCTTCTCACGGCGTCGTAGAAGGAAATACCGAGCGCCCTGCAAAGCGCATCGAGGAGCGCGCGGTCGATGAGCGCCGGGCCGTAGCAGGCGACCAGGCTGTTCAGCCCCTGCGTCGCGCCAATCGCGATCTGCGGCCCGTAGTTGTCGATCCAGTGGCCGAAGGCGCTGTTCTCGCCGCCGGCGAGATAAGCCTCGCGGGCGAGCGCCAGCGAAGCGCGCAGCTGCGCGAGGTTGTCGTCGTTGCTGAGGGCGGGGTCCTTGTCGAACCACTTGGGCACCAGCATCTCGGCCGCCGCGCCCGTCGACTCGCGTCCGTCGGCGAGGCGGATGCGGGCGCGCACGAAGGCCTGCGGCGCTCGCTCCAGGGTCACGACGCCGAAGCGAAACGGCAGGCGCAGCACCACGTCGCGTTCGAACAGGTCGACGGCGGCGACGGAGAATCTCACTCCAGCGCCTCGATGATGCCGCGCAGGTAGCCGATGGCGCGCGCCGCGGCGCCCGGTCCGTCGGGCACGTAGTCGAAGGGCTCGACGGCGATGTCGCCCGCGTAGCGGTGGCGCTTGAGCGCGGCGAACAGCGGCGCGAACTTCTGCTCGCCCTGCCCCGGGCCGCGGCGGTTGCGGTCGTTGACCTGCACATGGGCGATCACGCCTTGCGGCAGCCAACGATCCATCAGCGCCGCGGCCGGCTCCTTTTCGCTGCGCGCCGCGGCGCTGCAGTCCAGCATGGTTCTCAAGGAAGCATTTCCCACCGCCGAGACGATGTGCGCGGCTTCCGCGAGCGTATTGATGAGCGGCGTCTGCTCGGCCGAGAGCGGCTCGATGCAGTACACCACGCCGGCCTTGGCCGCATGCTCGCCGGCCGCGGCGAAGCACTCCTGCGCGCGGGCGAGGGCGGCGGCGCGCGTGTCGCCCGGATCGACGCGCCGCTGGTGCGGCGAGCCGTGCACGAGGTAGCGCCCGCCGAGCTCGGCGCACTGGTCGACGAAGGCGCGCATCACGTCGAGCGTGCGCCGGCGCGTCGCGTCGTCGCGCGTGCTGATCGAGAGCCCCGCGGGCTTGACCAGCAGCCAGTGCAGGCCGGTAATGGCCACCCCCGCGCCTTGAGCGGCGCCGCGCGCGGCGGCGAGCTGCGCCGCGCCCATGCGGTGCGGCTCCTCCGAAAGCGTGTAAGGCGCGAGCTCGAGGCCGTCGTAGCCGAGCTTCGCGGCGTACTCGCACTGCGCCGGAAAGGGCATCGGCGCGATCACCTCGTTGCACAGCGCTATCCGCATGGCTTCTTCCTAGCGCCTCAGCGCGTTGAGGATCATCTCGGTCACGTGCTTCGCGCGCGAGCGCAGCGCCCGCGGCGCCATCAGGTCGCGGTCGAAGATGCGCGACAGGGTATAGCGGTTGCTGAGATAGAAATAGCCCTCGCCGGCGATCGAGATGTAGAGCTGGACCGGGTCGACGCCCTTGCGGAAGAGTCCCTCGCGCGCCCCCCGGCGCAGCACCCGGCCCAGCAGCTTGACCAGCGGCACGTGCATCTCGTGCACGCGCACCGAGCGGCCGACGTGCCGGCCCTTGTGCAGGTTCTCGCTGTTGAGCAGCGTCATGAACTCGGGGTGCTCGAGGTAGTAGCGCCAGGTGAACTGCACCAGCCGCCGCACGGCCTCGCGCGGATCGCGGTGCTCGAGGTCGAGCGCCTGCTCGGCGTTGCGGATCTGCGCGTAGCTTCTCTCCAGCGCGGCGAGAAACACGCCGTCCTTGTCGCCGAAGTAGTAGTAGAGCATGCGCTTGTTCGCGCCCGCGCGCTCGGCGATGCGGTCGACGCGCGCGCCGCCCAGGCCGTGGCGCGCGAACTCCCGCGTCGCCGCCTCGAGGATGCTGGCGCGAGTGCGATCGGGGTCGCGGCTGCCGCTCATTCCATCCCCAGCAGCCGGTAGATGCGCCGGCAGTACTGGCCGAACTGCTCGTGCGTCTTCATGTCGAGCGTGCGGGGATGCGGCAGCTCGATCGCGAAGTTGTCCGCCATGCGCGCCGGGCCCGCGGTCAGCACCACGACCCGCGTGCCGAGGAACACCGCCTCGGAGATGCCGTGCGTGACGAACACGATGGTCTTTCCCGCCTCCTTCCAGATGCGCAGCAGCTCGAGGTTCATCTTCTCCCGCGTCAGCGCATCGAGCGCGCCGAAGGGCTCGTCCATCAGCACCAGCTTCGGATCGTGGATCAGCGCCCGCGCGATCGCCGCGCGCTGCTGCATGCCGCCCGAGAGCTCGTAGGGATACTTGTCCTCGTAGCCCGCGAGGCCGACCAGCGCGAGCAGGCTCTTCGCGCGCGGGCGCGCCTGGGCCGCCGGCAGGCCGAGGATCTCGGCGGGCAGCAGGACGTTGTCGAGGATGCGCCGCCACTTCAGCAGCAGCGGCGCCTGGAACACCATGCCCACGTCGCGCGACGGATCGAAGGGGTGGCTGGGCGAGCCCATGCGCAGCTCGCCGCCGTCCGCCGGGAGCAGCCCGGCGAGGATCTTGAGCAGCGTCGACTTGCCGCAGCCCGAAGGGCCGACCAACGACACCAGCTCCCCGGGCATGACGTCGAAGGTCGCATCCGAGATGGCCGGGTGCTCGCCGTAGACTTTCCGGATGCCGGCCAGGCGGATGAAGGGCTCAGGCAAGCCGCGCGTCCTTGACGACCAGCAGGCGCTCCAGGCCGAGCACCAGGCCGTAGAGCACCATGCCGATGGCGGTGATCATGATCACCGCCATGAACATGGCGGGGGTGTCGAGCGTCACCTGCACCTGCAGCATCAGGTAGCCCAGGCCCTTGTCCGAGCCGAGGAACTCCCCGACGATCGCGCCCGCGACGGCGAGGATCGCGCCGACCTTCATGCCCGAGAAGATGTAGGGCAGGGCCCCGGGCAGCTGGATCTTCGCGAACAGCTGCCAGCGCGAGCCCCTGAGCGAGCGCACCAGGTCGAGCAGCTCGGGCTCGGTCTCGCGCAGCCCGCGCGCCGTGGTGAGCAGGATCGGGAACACGCAGATCGAGAACGCCATCAGGCTGTTGGGGAAGATGCCGTACTTGAACCAGACGATGATCAGCGGCCCGAGCGCCACCTTCGGGACCATGTTGAGCGACACCAGCAGCGGCATGAAGAACGCCTCGAGCAGCTTCGACCAGGTGAAGGCGAGGGCGAGCGCCACGCCGACCGCGAGCGCGAGGAAGTAGCCGGTGTAGATCTCGGTGGCGGTGACGGCGATGTTGCGCCACCAGTCGTAGTTCGGCGCGAGCAGCGCGTTCAGCGTGTCCCAGGGCGAAGGCATGACGAACCTGGGAACGTCGCCGAGCTTCACGAACAGGTACCACACGGCCACGAGCGCGACGTGGGCGAGCACGGCGAGCGCGGCGCGCCCGAGAGGCAGGTTCATGAGGTCTCCCCGCGAGATCGGTGTTAACCAGCTGGTTACTCGATGGTACCATCGCCCCGTCCGTCACCGAGGAGGGTCCCATGCGTCTGTTCCTGATCATCGCCGCCGCGCTGGCCGCGACGCCGGCTGCCGCCCAGCAGAAGCTCGATTTCATCCTCAACTGGGTGCCCGGCGGCGACCACGCGCCCTACTACTACGCGAAGCAGAAAGGCTGGTACGCCAAGGAAGGCGTCGACCTCAACCTCGAGCCGGGCAAGGGCTCGATGCTGGCGGTGCAGAGGGTCGGGGCGGGGGCCAACGCGATCGGCCTCGCCGACATGGGCAACGTGCTGATCGGCCGGGGCAAGGGCGCCGCCTCGGTCGGCGTGTTCAACGTCTACGCCAACTCGCCGCAGGGCCTGTACTGGCTGAAGAGCTCGGGCATCAAGGGCGTCAAGGACTTCCCGGGCAAGAAGATCGGCAACCCCGCGGCCGACGGCGCCCGGCCGATGTGGCCGGCGCTCGCCAAGGCGAACGGCATCGACCCCAAGTCGGTCACCTGGGTCAACGTCGACGCCAACGCCAAGCTCGCCGCGCTCAAGTCGCGCTCGATCGACATCACCACCTCGTTCTACAACATCCACCACATCTTCCAGCGCGAGCTGGGCGCCGACATGGGCTTCGTCGCCTGGCGCGACATCGGCCTCAACCCGTACGGCAACTCGGTGATCGTCAATGCCGAGTTCCTCAAGCAGAACAAGCCTCTGGTGGCGAAGTTCGTCGCCGTGACGCAGCGCGCCTTCGCCCAGTGCGCCAAGGAGCCGCGCCCGTGCGTGCAGGCCCTGGTGGATGCCAACGGCGCGCTCAAGTTCGACAACGAGCTCACCAACTGGGAGCTGGTGGAAGTGCTGATGAGCGACAAGTTCTCGCGCGGGGTGGCGCTCGGCTGGCACGACCCGGCCCGCATGCAGGCCGACTACGAGCTGGTGCGCGACTACGTCGGCATCGACAAGCCCTTCGACGTCAAGACGACCTACACCAACGAGTTCCTGGACAAGTCGATCAAGATGCCGAAGTAGCCGGCGCGAGCGCATGAAGGCGCCGGACATCCTCACGACGGTCGTCGGTTCCTACCCCGTCCCCGACTGGCTGGCGCAGGCGCCCTCGGAGCAGGCGCTGCTCGACGCGACGCGGGTGGTGATCGCGACGCAGGAGCGCGCCGGCATCGACCTGGTGTGCGACGGCGAGCTCTACCGCTTCGACCTCGACCATCCCGAGACCAACGGCATGATCGAGTACTTCGTGCGCCCGATGTCGGGGGTGCGCGGCGACATCGAGTTCTCCGAGTGGCTGGAGTACTCGCGCGGCGCGGGCATGCGCTTTCGCACCCGCCCGCCCGGCGTGGTCGCCGGGCCGATCGGTCCGGGGTCCCTCAATCTGTCGCTGCCCTGCGCGCGCGCGAAGGCGCTCGCCAGCCGCCCCTTCAAGTTCACCCTCACCGGGCCGCACATGCTGGCGAAGACGCTGCACGACCGGCACTACCGCAGCCCGGAGAAGCTCGCGCATGCGCTCGCCGGCGTGCTCGCCGGCCAGGTGAAGCACCTCGATGCCGACGTGGTGCAGATCGACGAGGCGAACCTGCCCGGCCATCCGCAGGAATGGAAATGGGCGGCCGCGGCGATGAACAAGGTCCTGAGGGCAATCCCCAAGCGCGCTCAAGCCGCAGTGCATCTATGCTTCGGCAACTACGGCGGCCAGTCGATCCAGAAGGGCACCTGGGCGAAGCTGCTCGACTACCTGAACGCCCTCGAGGTCGACCACGTGGTGATGGAGACCGCGCACCGGCCGCCGCAGGAGCTCGCGGTGTTCAAGGACCTGCGCAAGGACATCGGCCTGGGCCTGGGCGTAGTCGACATCAAGCGCACCGAGATCGAGTCGGCCGAGGATATCGCCCGCGCCATCGAAGCCGCGCAGAAGCGGCTGGGCGCCGGCCGCATCCGCTACGTCCACCCCGACTGCGGTTTCTGGATGCTCAAGCGAAACGTGGCCGACGGGAAGATCCGCGCCCTCGCCGCGGGCCGCGACCTCTACGAAGGCCGCGCTAGCCCCAGGTCTTCTGCCAGTCGTTCCCGAGGAAGTCGGTAGCGCGGCCCTCGCGCGTGTAGAAGCGGTTGGGCCGCTGGAAGATGGCGAGCATCAGCCCGCCCTGCGGGCCGGCCCAGGCCTCGTGGCGGCTGCCGGCGGGGCGCCAGACGAACTGGCCCGCGCGGCACTCGCCCTCCGGGCACACCAGGCTGCCCTCGAGCACGTAGGTCTGCTCGATCTCGACGTGCTCGTGGTCGGGCAGCTTCGTCCCCGGCGCCATGCGCATGAGCAGCGTCATCACGCCGCTCGGCTTGTCGACCAGCAGCGGCTTGAACTCGATGCCCGGATACGGCGTCTTCTGCCACGCGAGGCGCTCGACGTCGACGAAGCGTGAAGCGAGATCCATGACCTGGCTCATGACTTGAGGTGCTCCCCGACCTTGACGATCTTCATGGTGTTGGTGCCGCCGCTCTTGCCGATCGGCTCGCCGATGGTGAGCACGATCAGGTCGCCCTGCTTCACCACGTTGTGCTGCACCAGCGCCCGCTCGGCCTCCTGCAGCAGCTCCTCGCGGTCGTGGCCGACGTACTTCACCATCAGCGGGAACACGTCGCGGAAGAGCGCGCAGCGGTAGCGCGTCGCCGTCTGCGAGGTGAGCGCGTAGATCGGCACGCCGCAGTTGAGCCGGCTCATCCACAGCGCGGTCGAGCCCGACTCGGTGAGCGAGGCGATCGCCTTGACCTTCAGGTGGTAGGCGGTGAACAGCGCCGCCATCGCGATCGACTGGTCGACGCGCGTGAACACGCGGTTCAGGAATTCCTGCTCGAGGCTGATCGGCTGCGTCTGCTCGGCCTCGAGGCAGATGCGGTCCATCGCCTCGATCACCTCGACCGGGTATCTGCCGCTCGCCGTCTCGGCCGAGAGCATCACCGCGTCGGTGCCGTCGAGCACCGCGTTGGCGACGTCGGAGACCTCGGCGCGCGTGGGCACCGGGCTGGAGATCATCGACTCCATCATCTGCGTGGCGGTGATGGTGAGCTTGTTCTGCTCGCGCGCGAGCCGGATCATCTTCTTCTGCAGCGCCGGCACCGAGGCGTCGCCCACCTCCACCGCCAGGTCGCCCCGCGCCACCATGATGCCGTCGGAGCCGCGCATGATGTCGAGCAACGCCGCGGCGCCGACCGCCTCCGCGCGCTCGATCTTGGCGATCAGGAACGCCTTGCCGCCGGCGGCGCGCATCAGCTCGCGCGCCATGTACATGTCGGCGCCGGTCTTCGGGAAGGACACCGCCAGGTAGTCGGCCTGGATCTTGGCGGAGGTCTTGATGTCCTCCATGTCCTTGGCGGTGAGCGCCGGCGCGGTGAGGCCGCCGCCCTGGCGGTTGATGCCCTTGTTGTTCGAGAGCACGCCGCCGTGGCGCACCATCGTGTACACCTCCTCGCCGCGCACGTCGGTGACCTCGAGCACGATCTTGCCGTCGTCGAGGAGCAGCAGCGCGCCCGCCTCGACGTCGCGCGGCAGCTCCTTGTAGTCCAGGCCGACGCGATCGCCGTCGCCGAGCGCGCAGGCCGCGTCGAGGATGAAGCGCTGGCCCTTCTCGAGCGTGGTCTTGCCGTCCTTGAACTTGCCGATGCGGATCTTCGGGCCCTGCAGGTCGCACATGATGGCGACGGTGCGCCCGAGCTTGCTCGCGAGCTCCTTCACCAGCGCCGCGCGCGCCTCGTGGTCCTTCGCCGTGCCGTGGGAGAAGTTCAGCCGCACCACGTCGACCCCGGCGCGGATCATTCGCTCGAGGACTGCGGGCTCGCTGGATGCCGGACCGAGGGTCGCGACGATCTTCGTGCTGCGCAACATGCGGACTCCTAATGTAGCAGAAGCACACCCCGGCCGATGACCGCCTCGCCCGATGCGTTGCGGGTCTCGAACCGGATTGCCTTGCCCTGCAAGGCGGCATGAACGGCGAGCGTCGCGGGCATTTCCACCATGCCGCTGAAGCGGCACTGCACGCGGCGCACGGCAGGGGCGTCTGTCTCGAACTTCTTCAGGACCGTGGAGATCGACAATGCAAGCGTGGCTGTGCCGTGCAGGATGATGTCGGGCAGGCCCGCGGCGCGCGCATAGGCGACGTCGGTATGGATCGGGTTCCAGATGCGCGCGCACTCGGTGTACACATGCGCGGCATTCGCCGCGATCTGGAGCTCTGCCGCCTTCGGCAGCGTCTGGGCCGATGGCTCCGGATCCGCCGTCGCCTCGATCTGCCGGTCGCCCCCTTCAACGGTCACGCCGCGGTAGAGCGCGCCGAAGTCGGTGGTGGTGACCGGCGCGCCGGCAGCGTCGCGCGCCTCGAAGCGGAACACCACGAAGGCGCCGGGCTTGCGCTGCGTCACGGCGATGATGCGCGCCGAGACGCGCAGCGCGTCGCCCGCGCGCGGGGCGCGATGGATGCGCAGGTCGTGCTGCGCGTGCAGGAGCTGCGGGAAGAGCGGCTCGAGCGCCGGCAGCGCGCGCAGCGGCTGCGCCACCGGCCACTCGTAGCACACCGGGAAGAGCGGATGCGCGATCACGCCGCGCTCGGTGTCGTAGTAGCGCGGGTCGGTCTCGCCCAGGCCGGCGCTGTAGGCCATCAGCCAGCGCGCATCCACCCCGTGCTCGAGCGGCCCGGCCTGCTCGCCGACGATGGCGCTCGAGAGCTTCACGCGGCGAGGTGCAGCACGAGCTCGCGCGCGGCGCCGCGGCGGCGGTGCTCCCACAGGTAGATGCCCTGCCAGGTGCCCAGCGCGAGCTTTCCGTTGCTGACCGGGATGGCGATCGAGGTCTGCGTGAGCGCCGCCTTGATGTGCGAGGGCATGTCGTCGGGCCCCTCGGCGTCGTGGCTGTAGAACGGGTCGCCTTCGGGCACCAGGCGGTCCAGCCAGCGCTCGAGGTCGCGCTTCGCCGTGGGATCGGCGTTCTCCTGCACGACGAGGCTCGCCGAGGTGTGCCGCAGGAAGAGCGTGCACAACCCCTCCTGGATGCTTTCGTCCTCCAGGATCTTCTCGACTTCGCGCGTGATCTCGCGCAACCCCTGCCCGCGGGTTTCGATGGTGAGGTGCTTAACCATCCGCGCGCGCTTCGAGCGCGGCGACCGCGGGCAGCTTCTTCCCCTCGAGGAACTCGAGGAAAGCGCCGCCTGCCGTCGAGATGTAGTCGATGTCTTCTTCGATGCCGAACTTGTGGATCGCGGCGATGGTGTCGCCGCCGCCGGCGAGCGAGTAGGCCTTCGAGGCGGCGATGGCCCGCGCGAGCGCCTCGGTGCCCCTGGCGAAGGGCGCCATCTCGAACACGCCGACCGGCCCGTTCCAGACGATCGTGCCCGCCTGCGCCACGACCTTCGCCAGCTCGGCCTGCGACTTGGGCCCGATATCGAGGATCATCTCGTCCTTCTCCACCGACGACACGTCCTTCGTAGCCGCCCGCGCGCGCTCGGACATCTCGGTGGCGACGACGACATCCGTGGGCAGCGGCACCCTGGTCGCCGCCATGATCTTCCTCGCCTCGCCGGCGAGATCCTGCTCGGCGAGCGATTTCCCGATCGGCTTGCCCTGCGCAAGAAGGAAGGTGTTGGCAATGCCGCCGCCGACGACCAGCTGGTCGACTTTCCCCGCGAGCGCGGCGAGCACGGTGAGCTTGGTGGAAACCTTGGAGCCCGCGACGATGGCGAGGAGCGGACGCTTCGGATTGGCGAGCGCCTTGCCCAGCGCATCGAGCTCCGCCGCCATCAGCGGCCCCGCGCAAGCGACCTTGGCGAACCTCGCCGCGCCGTGCGTGGTGGCCTCGGCACGGTGCGCGGTGCCGAAGGCGTCGTTCACGTAGACGTCGCACAGCGCCGCGATCTTGCGCGCGAGCTTCTCGTCGTCCGCCTTCTCGCCCTTGTTGACGCGGCAGTTTTCGAGCAGCACGACCTGCCCCGGCTTCACGTCGACCCCGTCGATCCAGTCCTTGACCAGAGGAACATCGATGCCCATCAGCTCAGAGAGCCGTTTGGATATCGGGAGTAAAGAGTCTTCGGGGTTGAGCTCCCCTTCCTTCGGCCGGCCGAGGTGCGAGGTCACCATCACCGCCGCGCCCTTGTCGAGCGCCATGCGGATGCCCGGCACGGAGGCGCGGATGCGCGTGTCGTCGGTGATCGCGCCGGAATCGTCCTGCGGGACGTTGAGGTCGGCGCGGATGAAGACCCGCTTGCCGCGCAGGTCCAGATCCGACATCCGCTGGAACTTCACTTGGCGTGCATCAGCGCCACGGTGGCATCCAGCATCCGGTTCGAGAAGCCCCACTCGTTGTCGTACCACGAGGAGACCTTGACCAGCGTGCCCTCGGAGACGCGCGTGAGGCTCGACTCGAAGATCGAGCTCGCCGGGTTGTGGTTGAAGTCCGAGGACACGAGCGGCTCGGTGTTGTATTCGAGGATGCCCTTGAGGTCGGTCTCCGAGGCCTGCTTCGCGGCCTTGTTGACCTCCTCCACGCTGGTCGCGCGCTTCGCCACGAAGGTGAGGTCGACGATCGAGACGTTGATGGTCGGCACGCGGATCGAGAAGCCGTCGAGCTTGCCGTTCAGGTGCGGCAGCACCAGCCCGACCGCCGCGGCGGCGCCGGTCTTGGTGGGGATCATGTTGTGCGTCGCCGAACGCGCGCGGCGCAGGTCCTTGTGGAAGACGTCGGTCAGCACCTGGTCGTTGGTGAACGAGTGGATGGTGTTCATCAGCCCGCAGGCGACGCCGATGCGGTCGTCGAGCGCCTTGACCAGCGGCGCCAGGCAGTTGGTGGTGCACGAGGCGTTCGAGATCACCGTGTCGGAGCCCTTCAGGGTCTTGTCGTTGACGCCGCAGACGATGGTGCGGTCGACGTCCTTCTCGCCCGGGGCCGAGACGATCACCTTGCGCGCGCCCGCCTGCAGGTGCGCGCCGGCTTTCGCTTTGCTGGTGAAAAGGCCCGTGCACTCCAGCACCACGTCGACGCCGAGCGATTTCCACGGCAGCTTGGCCGGGTCGCGCTCGGCCACCACGCGGATGCGGTCGTCGTTGACCACGATGCTGTCGCCGTCCACGCGCACGCTGCCCGGGAACGGGCCGTGCGCCGTGTCGTACTTGAGCAGGTGCGCGTTGGTCTGCGCATCGCCCAGGTCGTTGATCGCGACGAACTGCAGGCCGTGCTTCTTCCCGCCTTCATAGTTGGCGCGCAGGATCATGCGCCCGATGCGCCCGAAACCATTGATGGCCACCTTGATCATCGAATTACGCTCCTCGCCGCTTTCGCCACGTTTTCCGCCGTGAAGCCGAAATGCTTGAACACGTCGCCCGCCGGCGCCGACTCGCCGAAGCGGTCGATGCCCACCACCGCGCCCTCGAGGCCGACGTACTTGCGCCAATAGTCGCTGACGCCCGCCTCGACCGCTACCTTTGGGACTTGCGCCGGAAGGACGGAGTTCCGGTATTCCTCGCTCTGGCGGTCGAAGACGCTGGTGGATGGCATCGAGACGACCCGTACCGGCACGCCGGCGTCCGCCAGCAATTTCTGCGCGCCCAGCGCAAGCTGCACTTCCGACCCGGTGGCGATGATGACCGCGCGAGCGCCAGGAGCGTCCGAGAGCACATACGCCCCCTTGGCGATCCCTTCCATCGACTCCCTCCTGCAGGAGGGCAGGTTCTGCCGGCTGAGGAGCAGCGCGGTGGGCCCGTCCTGGCGGCGCAGCGCCGCGGCCCACGCCACGGCCGTCTCGACGCTGTCGCAGGGCCGCCAGACATCCATCTGCGGAATCAGCCGCAGGGTGGCGGCGTGCTCGATCGGCTGGTGCGTCGGGCCGTCCTCGCCCAGGCCGATCGAGTCGTGCGTGAGCACGTAGACCACGCGGATCTTCATCAGCGCCGCCATGCGCAGCGCGTTGCGCGCGTAGTCGGAGAAGACGAGGAAGGTGCCGCCGTAGGGGATCAGCCCGCCGTGCAGCGCGATGCCGTTCATCATCGCGCACATGCCGAATTCCCGGACGCCGTAGAAGACATGGTTTCCAGCCACCGCCCCCGGTGCGACCGGCTTCGACGCCTTGACCATCGTCAGGTTCGAGCCGGTGAGGTCCGCCGAGCCGCCGACGAGCTCCGGCAGCGCCGGCTTCAGGACTTCGAGGACGTTCTGGGACGCTTTGCGCGTCGCGATGGTCTCGGCCTTGCCGTGCGTTTCCTGGACCAGATTGCCCAGGACTTCTTCAAACCCTTGCGGCAACGCCCCCGTCGAGCGGCGCCGGAACTCGGCTGCCTCCTGAGGAAAGTCCTTCTGATAGGAGGCGAAAAGCCGGTTCCACCGCCGCTCGGCGCGCTTGCCGGCTTCGCGGGCATCCCAGGCAGCGTAAATCTCCTGCGGCACCTCGAAGGGTGGGTGCGGCCAGCCGATGGCGGCGCGCGTCGCCGCGACTTCGTCGGCGCCGAGCGGCGCGCCGTGCGCGGCGCCGGTGTTCGCCTTCTTCGGGGCGCCCTTGGCGATGACGGTCTTGCAGCAGATGAGGGTCGGGCGCGCCTTTTCCCGCTTGGCGCGGCGAATGGCCGAGTGGACCATTTCCACGTCGTGGCCATCCACCTTGTTGATGACGTGCCAGCCGTAAGCGGCGAAGCGGCCGGGCACATCGTCGGTGTACCAGTGCTTGATGTCGCCCTTGTCGGAATCGATCGAGATGGCGTTGTCGTCGTAGAAGGCGATCAGCTTGCCCAGGCCGAGGGTGCCGGCCAGGGCTCCCGCCTCGTGCGAGACGCCTTCCATCATGCAGCCGTCGCCCATGAAGACGTAGGTGTGATGGTCGACCAGGTCGAAGCCGGGCCGGTTGAACTGCGCGGCGAGCAGCTTCTCGGCAAGCGCCATGCCCACCGCGTTGGCGAAGCCCTGGCCGAGCGGGCCGGTGGTGGTCTCCACGCCCGGCGCGTAGCCGTACTCGGGGTGGCCGGGGGTCTTCGAGCCGAGCTGGCGGAAGCGCTTGAGCTCCTCCATCGGCAGCGCGTAGCCGGTGAGGTGCAGCAGCGCATAGAGGAGCATCGAGCCGTGCCCGTTGGAGAGCACGAAGCGGTCGCGGTTGGGCCAGGCCGGGTTGCCCGGGTTGTGGCGCAGGTGGCGCGTCCAGAGCGCCACCGCGATCTCGGCCATGCCCATCGGCATGCCCGGGTGCCCCGATTTCGCCGCTTCGACCGCGTCCATGGCGAGGGCGCGAATGGAATTGGCGAGCGCGCCGTCGGTTGCCTTGGCGGTGACGGAAGATTCCATGGGGAGGGCGCAAATTATACTCAGCGCATGCGCCTCCTCCCCTTCAGCAGCCCGGTCGATTTCGAGCACTGCGTGGCCTGCGACACCCCCGGCGAGGGGCACTGGTTCGTCTTCCGCGGCGATCAGCTGCTCGTCGAGATGGGCCCGCTCGAGCGTCCTTCCGACGACCTGCGGGTGCGCGCGCGGCCCGCCTGGGCGCGGGTGCCGTTGCAGAAAAACCACAACTGGCTGGGGTCTACGCCCGTCAGGCGCCTATATCTTGGGGTGCTCAACGGCACGCAGTGCTGGCTCGCGGAGCTGCCGTCAGAGGCCGAGGCGCCCGGCGGCATGAGCTGGCAGGGGCTGCGCACCCTGTTCTCGGTGCTGGAGGACGCCCACTTCGCGCTCGCCGGCCGCGCGCTGCAGCTCATCGACTGGGACCGCAACCACCAGTTCTGCGGCCGCTGCGGCACGCCTACAGAGGCGAAGCGCGAGGAGCGCGTGCGCGTCTGCCCGGCGTGCAAGCTCTCCGCTTATCCCCGCCTGGCGCCGGCAGTCATGGCTCTCGTAAGGAAGGAAAAACAAATCCTCCTGGCGCGCAGCCCGCATTTCCCGCCCGGGATGTTCAGCGCGCTCGCCGGCTTCGTCGAGCCCGGCGAGTCGCTCGAGCAGTGCCTGGCGCGCGAGGTCGCCGAGGAAGTCGGCGTGCAAATAAGCAACACGCGCTACTTCGCCAGCCAGCCATGGCCGTTCCCGCACTCGCTCATGATCGCGTTCGTGTGCGACTGGAAGAGCGGCGAGATCAAACCGCAAGCCGGA
>CBDDRQ010000134.1:0-11450 GCA_965233125.1 uncultured bacterium | reverse complement strand
ACCTGGTAGACGCGGTTCTCGTAGCTGTTCAGCGTCAGCAGGCGCCCGTCGGGCGCGAGCCCCGAGGCGGCGACCGCGTCGAGCACGAGGTCCGGCGTGAGCCGGGAGTAGGGATGCCCGTCCAAGTTAGAATTCTCTCCCATGACGAGCGTGGTCCGCGTCTCCGACCTGCAATTCTCCTACGGCGACCTGCAGGTGCTGCGCGGGCTGTCGCTCGACATCCCGCGCGGCAAGGTGGTCGCGATCCTGGGCGGCAGCGGCTGCGGCAAGTCGACGCTCCTGAAGATCATCGGCGGGCAGCTGCGGCCCGAGGCCGGCGCGGTGACGATCGAGGGCAAGAACGTGCACGAGCTCGACTCGGACGCGCTCTACAAGCTGCGCCTGGAGATCGGCATGATGTTCCAGACCTCGGGCCTGTTCAGCGACCTTTCGGTCTACGAGAACATCGCCTTCCCGATCCGCGAGAACTTCGACGTGCCCGAGGAGCTGATCCGGCGGCTGGTGCTGATGAAGCTGCACGCGGTGGGCCTGCGCGGCGCGCACGCCATGAAGCCGAACGACCTGTCGGGGGGGATGACGCGCCGCGTCGCGCTTGCTCGCGCCATCGCCACGGATCCGAAGCTCATGATGTACGACGAGCCCTTCGCCGGGCTCGACCCGATCTCGCTCAACCAGATCGTCAACCTGATCCGCAGCCTGAACGAGGCGCTGGGCCTCACCTCGATCGTCGTCACCTACGACGTCAAGGAGGCGCTGAAGGTAGCCGACTACGTCTACGTGATCTGCGACGGGGTGATCCTCGGCAAAGGCACGCCCGCCGAGGTCGAGGCCTCCACGGATCCCTACATGAAGCAGTTCTTGAACGCGCTGCCCGACGGGCCGGTGCGCTTCCATTTCCCCGCGCCGCCGCTCGAGGAAGACCTGCGCCTTACCTCTGCAGATCCCCGATCAGGGCGTTGAGGAAGCGCGTCGCCTCGCCGCCGGTCGCGGCGCGGTGGTCGAAGGTCAGCGACAAGGGCAGCACCCGGTGCGCCGCCACCTCGCCCTCGGCCGTGACGACAGGCTGCCGGGAAATCCTCCCTGCCCCGACGATCGCGACCATCGGCGGCACTACCAGCGGCGTCGCGTAGCGTCCGCCGATCGAGCCGAAGTTGGAGAGCGTGATCGTCGCGCCGCGCAGGCCGTCCGGGGAAAGGGTGCGGTTGCGTGCCTTCTCGATCAACTGAAGAAGATTCTCCTCGGAGAGATCCTCGTGCGCATTCCTCAGCACCGGGACCAGCAAGCCCTCCGGGAGGTCGACGGCGATGCCGAGGTGGACTTCCTGGAAGCTCTTGCGGCTGTCGTCCTCGTACCACGCGTTCAGGCCGGGCTCGGCGCGGCACGCGGCGACGATGGCGCGCGCGAGGCGCGCGAGCGGCTTCGCGTCCTGCGGCCAGTGCTCGATGTCGGCATCGTCGGTGAGGGTCACGGGCACCACCGCGGCATGCGCGGTGGCCATGTTCTTCGCCATGGCGCGGCGCAGGCCGCCGCCCCTCGCCGCCTGCTTCACGTCCTCGGAGGTGGCGACGCCGCCGGGGCCGCTTCCCTTCACGCTCGCCAGGTCGACGCTGAGACTGCGCGCAAGGGATCGCACCGCCGGGGTCGCCTTTACTTCCTGCTTGGTTTCGACAGCAGTCAGCTCGCCCACGATCGCTCCGGAATCCACCTGCGCTCCATCGAAGCCGATCAGCGGCGCGCCGACGCGCACGGCGTCCCCCGGCGCGGCGAAGAGCTTCTCGACCTTGCCGTCGAAGGGCGCGGGCACCTCCACGATCGCCTTGTCGGTCTCGACCGAGACCATGGTCTGGTCGGCGGCGAGCGTGTCGCCGGGCCGGGCGTGCCACTCGACCACGGTGGCCTCCTGCAGGCCTTCGCCCAGATCGGGGAGGTTGAAGACGCGCATTACTGGTAGGCGAGGAGCCGGCGCGCGGCGGCGACGATGCGCGCGGCGTCGGGCATGTAGCGGTGCTCCAGGCGCGCCATCGGCGTGATGCAGTCCCAGGCGGTGACGCGCTCGACCGGCGCGAGCAGCGAGAGCAGCCCCTGCTCGGCGACGTTGGCGCTAATCTCGGAGGCGAGGCCGCAGGTGCGCGGCGCCTCGCTCGCCACCATGCAGCGCCCGGTCTTCTTCACCGAGGCGAGCACCGTGTCGAGGTCGTAGGGCTTGAGCGTGGCGAGGTCGATCACCTCGGCGAAGAGGTCCTCCGCGGCGAGCGCGTCCGCGGCGGCGAGCGCCTCGTGCACCATCGCGCCCCAGGAGACGATGGTGAGGTCGGTGCCCTCGCGCAGGACGAAGGCCTTGTCGAGCGGCAGCGGGCGGCCGTCGTCGTCGAGCGCTTCCTTGAAGCGCCGGTACAGCCGCGAAGGCTCGAGGAACACCACCGGGTCGGGATCGGCGATCGAGGCGAGGAGCAGCCCGTAGGCGCGCGCGGGGGAGGAGGGCGACACCACGCGCAGGCCGGGAATGTGGGCGAACATCGCTTCGGGGCTCTCCGAGTGGTGCTCGGGCGCATGGATGCCGGCGCCCACGGGCGTGCGCAGCACCATCGGGCAGGTGAGCCGGCCCTGCGTGCGGTGGCGAAGGCGCGCCGCGTGGTTGAGCATCTGGTCGATCGCGAGGTAGGCGAAGCCGGCGAACTGGATCTCGGCCACCGGCTTCAGGCCTTCGGCGGCCATGCCCACCGCCATGCCGGCGATGAGGCCCTCGGCGAGCGGCGTGTCGGCGACGCGCCCCGCGCCGAAGCGCTCCTGCAGCCCGGCGGTGGCGCGGAACACGCCGCCGTTCCTGCCCACGTCCTCGCCCAGCACCACCACGGAGGCGTCCTGCGCCATCGCGCGCGCGAGCGCGAGGTTGATGCCCTCAACCAGCGTGATGTGCGGCATCGCGCTCCTCTTCCCGCGCTTCGGTGATTGCCGCGAGCTGCCAGGCGTAGGCGCGCGGCAGCTTCGCGTAGAGATGGCGGAACATCTGCTCCGGCTCGGGCGCCGGCGTGTCGAGATACTTCTTCACCGTCTCGCGCACGCGCGCGGCGACTTCCTTCTGGAGCTCTTCTTCCCGGGGCTTCGACCAGGCTCCCCGGGAAACCAGAAAATTCCGCAGACGCAGAACCGGCTCGGACTTCCACTGCTCGGCGAGCTCCTCGGCGCTGCGGTAGCGCGTCGCGTCGTCGGCGGTGGTGTGGTCGCAAAGGCGGTAGGTCATCGCCTCGAGCAGGGTCGGGCCGCCTCCTGAGCGGGCACGCTCGAGCGCGCGCCCCGCCGCGTCGCGCACCGCGATCACGTCGTTGCCGTCGAGCTGCTCGCAGTCGATGCCGGCGGCGATCGCCTTCTGCGCGAGCGTCTGCGCTGCGCTTTGCTCGCGGCGCGGGATCGAGATCGCGTACTGGTTGTTCACCACCAGCACCACGAGCGGCAGCCGCCAGACGCCCGCGGCGTTGAGCGCCTCGTAGAAGTCGCCCTTCGAGGTGGCGCCGTCGCCGCAGAGCGCGAGCGCGGCGCGCTTCTCGCCGCGCAGCTTCATGGCGTAGGCGACCCCGGCGGCGTGCGGCAGCTGGCTCGCGATCGGCACGTTGAAGGGGAAGTCCTTCGGCGACTCGGGGAAGACGTTGCCGCGCTCGTCGCCGCCCCAGTAGAGGAAGACGCGGTGCGGCGAGACCCCGCGCAGCATGAGCACGCCGCTTTCGCGATAGCTCGGCAGGACTACGTCGTCGGGCTCGAGCGCGTGCGCGAGGCCCGCGTCGATCGCCTCCTTGCCCAGCGTCGAGGCGTAGGTGCCGATCTGCCCGGTGCGCTGCATCGCCACGGCCTTGGCATCGAGCGCGCGCATCAGCACCATGGCCCGGTAGTCGGGAACGAGTCCTGCTGGATCGGCAGCGAATTCGGGCAGCGGGCCGAGGGGCTTGCCTTCGGCGTCGAGGTAGCGGGTGGAGCGGACCTCGAAGCGGGCGACGACGCTCATGCGCACATTTGACACGTGCCGGGGTGATAATTCCCGATCGCAGGCCCCCGCTGCGCGGACTATGGAGGACGCCATGGCTGATCACGATCCGAGCGAAACCATCCGGCAGGCCGCCGCCGAGTCGATGCGCCGCGGCGAGGACATCCGCCGGCGCGTGCACGACGTGACTCTTGCGGCGCTGCAGAACCGCCGCTTCGACCGCGAGGGCATCCGCGAGGTGGTGCGCGCAGTCACCCAAGGAGTGACGCACGGCGTCACGGAGGGGGTGGCGCGCGGCGCCGACGCCGGCTCGAGCGGCCTGCGCGAGCGCCTGGGCGAGGCATTCCGCGGCATGGACGGGGCGCTCACCAAGTCGGTCGACGCGGGCCAGCAGGCGCTGCGCCAGATGCTCGCCACCGGGCGCGGCTTCTCCGACCACGAGCTCAAGCAGGGCCTCGCCGGCCTGAGGAAGATCGAGCACGACTTCGTCGAGACCGTGAACGAGGTGGCCGCCTCTGCCAACGAGCGGCTGCGCCCCGAGCTCAAGGAGGCGCTGCGCCAGACCCTGCACGCGGGCACCGAGACCGGCCGGCAGACCGCGCGCCTGATGGCGGAGTTCACCCTCACCGGCATCGAGCTCGCCGGCGAGTTCAGCGCGCGCTTCATGCAGCTCGCGAGCGGCGTTCTCGCCGGCATGGCCGACGCCTTGCAGCAGCGGAAATCACAAGACAAGTAAATGTTGAGGGAGACCCTCGGTCTCATGCGGGAGTTGCCGCGCCTGCAGGAGATCGCCGCGGTGCTGATCCGCCACGGCCTGGGCGAGTTCGTGCGCCGCATCGGCATCGCCGGCGTGCTGGAGCGCGCCGGGCAGATCCTGCACTGGGGCGAGGCCGCCGAGGCGCAGAAGCTCGACACGCCCCAGCGCATGCGCCGCGCGCTCGAGGAGCTCGGGCCCACCTTCGTCAAGCTCGGGCAGGTGATGGCCACCCGCGTCGACCTCTTCCCGCCGGCGTGGATCGCCGAGTTCGAACGGCTGCACGCCGACGTGCCGCCGGTGCCCTTCGAGGCGCTGCTCCCCGAGCTCGAGCGCTCGCTCGGGCGCTCGCCCTTCGAGGTGTTCGCCGAGATCGAGACCCGCCCCTACGCCGCGGCCTCGATCGCGCAGGTGCATCGCGCCCGCCTGAAAGACAGCACCCCCGTGGTCCTCAAGGTCCGCCGCCCCGGCGTGCGTGAGAAGATCGACGCCGACCTGCGCCTGCTGCGCCGCGTCTCGGAGCTGGTCGAGTCCGAGATGCCCGAAGTGCGCCGCTACCGGCCCGCCGAGATCGCGGCGCAGTTCGCGCGCTCGCTCGAGCGCGAGGTCGATTTCGGCGTCGAGACGCGCAACATCCAGCGCTTCGCGCAGAACTTCGCCGGCCACGAGCACGTGGTGATCGCCAAGATCTACCCCGAGTACACGAGCGACGTGCTGCTCGTGCAGCAGCACGTGGCGGGCATCCCGGCGACCGACACCCGGGCGGTCGAGCTCGCGGGCCTCGACCGCAAGCTGCTCGCCGCGCGCGGCGTCGACTGCTTCCTGAAGATGATCCTCATCGACGGCTTCTTCCACGCCGACCCGCACCCGGGCAACGTCTTCTACCTGCCGGGGGAGAAGCTGGTGATCATCGACTTCGGCATGGTCGGGCGGCTCTCGCCGCGACGGCGCGCGCAGGTGGTCGACCTCCTCGCCGGCCTCGCGCGCATGGCGGAGGAGCCGATGCTGGAGGTGCTGCACGAGTGGGCGGGCGAGGCCCACGTCGACGAGGAGCGCCTCGCCGCCGACGTGAACGAGATGGTGTTCGAGTACGAGGGCCTGCCGTTGAAAGAAATCCGCATTGGCAACGTCATCCGGCAGTTCGCCGACATCGTGCGCGCGCACTCGATCGTGCTGCCTTCGGATCTGTCGCTGATGTTCAAGACCCTGATCACGCTGGAAGGCCTGGGGCGCCAGTACGACCCCGACATCCACATCGTCGGCCACATCACGCCGCTCGTGCGCCGCGCGATCGCCGAGCGCTACCAGCCCACCGAGATCGTGCGCCGCGGCCGCGGCGCCGTGCGCGAGTTCTTCGACCTCCTGGGCACCGTGCCGCGCGACGTGGCGCGCCTGGTGCGCGAGGCGCGCCGCGGCAAGATGCGCATCGACCTCGACCTGAAGCGCCTCGACGGCTTCGGCAAGCAGCTCGACCGCACCCTCGACCGCGTCACCGTCGGCATCATGACGGCCTCGCTCGTCATCGGCTCGGCCATCGTCCTCACCGTTCGCGACGGTCCCGAGTTCTTCGGCATCCCCGTCCTCCCCGCGCTCGGCCTCTTCGGCTACCTGCTCGCCTTCCTCAACAGCCTCTGGATCGTCTACGGCATCTGGCGCTCGGGGCGGGAGTAATAAACAGGGTACGTCCCCAATTACTTGAGCGTCGCGGCGATCTTGCGGATCTCCGCGGGCGAGTGCTCGCCGGCGAGCGGGGTGCCGGGCATCAGGTGCCTGCCCATGGCGAGGCCGCCGACGAGGACGGGCTCGAAGCCGATGTCGCGGATGAGGCGCGAGGCGATCTCGATCGCCTTGGCGTCGTCGCCGGCGATCGGCATGCCGACGCGGCCCGGCTCCTGGTGCACCTGCCCCATGCGGTAGGCGCCCACGGCGTTGAAGGCGCGCACGATGCGCGCGCCGGGAAGCAGCTCCGCGGAGGCGACGCCGGCGCCAAGCTTCCGCGCCCACTCGGCGATCTCGCCGTCGCGCCCGGGGAAGGGGTTGCAGGTGTCGATCACGACTTTGCCCTTGAGCAGGCCCTTCAGATCCTTGCCGACGTCGGGCAGCGAGCCGTAGGGCACGGAGACGAGGAGCACCTCACCGAACGCCGCGGCCTCGCGCGGCGTCCCGGCGCGGGCGCCGGCGCCGAGCTTCGCCGCGAGCGCCTTGTCGTTCTCGATGCTGCGCGAGGAGAACATAACCTCGTGGCCCTTCTTCACCCATACGCCGCCGAGGGCGCTGCCGACGCGGCCGGAGCCGACGACGCCGATCTTCGTTTTCTCGCTTTTCTGTGCCAGTGAGGGCAGGGCGCTCATTGCCAGCCCGGCCGTTAGAACCTGCAAAAATGCGCGACGGTCTTGCGTCATGGCAATGCCTCCACGGCTTCGATCATCCGTTTCCTCATGCCTTCGTCCGGAAGCCGGCCCATCGCCCCGCCCATGTTGTCGGCCATGTTGGCCGGCCGGCTGGTGGCGGGCGTGATGGCGGTCACCGCGGGATGGCTCGCCACGAACTTGAGGAAGAACTGCGCCCAGGAGCCGGCGTCGAACTCGCGCGCCCACTCCGGCACCTTGCGCCCCTTCACGCGCGCCCAGAGCCGCGTGCGGCCGAAAGGCGCGTAGACCAGGACGGCGATTCCCTTGTCGCGCGCGAGCGGCAGGATCGTGCGCTCGGCGTGGCGCTCGTCGATCGCGTAGTCGGTGCCGATGAAGTCGATCGGCACCGTGCGCATGGTCTGCACCAGCGCGTCGTACTGTCCCTCGAAGGTCGTCGTCACGCCGATGTAGCGAACACGGCCCTTCTCCTTGTATTCCCTCAGGATGGGAAGCTGGGTGCGCACGTCGCCCATGTTGTGGACCTGGATGAGGTCGATCACCGGCTTGCCGGCGCGCTGGAAGGAAGCCTCCACCTGGCGGCGCGCCTCCCCCGGGTCGGCGGAGCCGCCACGCCGGGCGACGTTGAGCTTGGTGGCCCAGAAAAGCCGCTGCGCGATGCCCGCGTCCTGGGCGATGCGGCCGGCCACCTCCTCGGAGGCGCCGTAGGCCGGCGCGGTATCGAAGACCGTGCCGCCGAGCTCCACCATGCTTGCGAGGACGGCGCGCAGCGCCGCGGCGTCCTCGCTGCGCGCGACCTGCGCGAAGGTGGCCGAGCTGCCCAGGCCGACGATGGGCAAGCGCTCGCCGGTCGAAGGGATGGCCCGGCGGATGAGACTCTGGTTGGCAGCGGCGATCGCCCGGGGATCGAATGCGAGCAATCCGCCGGCACCCGCTACCCGCAGCATCCATTCACGGCGCGTCATCATGCGTTGACTCCTTTCGGTTCGGTGCGGCGTGCCTGCGCGCGGCCCAGCCACAGCCCGAGCATCATCCATGCCACGGCGAGCGGCACCGCGAAAGACGCGAGGGCGGCGAGGCCCGCGCCCAGCCCGCGCAGCAGGCCCTCGGTCTGGGCGCCCACCACGTCGCCGGCGCGGTAGACGAAGGTGTCGATGAACGCCTTCGCCTTGTAGCGGTCGGCGCGCGGCACCACGGTGAAGAGCGTCTCGCGCGCGGGGCGCATGATGCCGCGCTGCACGGCGCGGAAGCTCGCCTCGAAGGCGACGAGCGCCGCGAGCGAGCCGGCGATGGCGAGGCCGAGGAAGCCGAGCGCCGCGGTGAGCGGCAGCAGCGCGAGCGTTACCGCGACGCCCAGGCGCTTCATGAGGTGCCCGGTGACCAGCGCCTGCAGCAGGAGCGTCGCCGCCTGCGTCGCCATGTCGATGCGCGCGAAAGTCGCGGTGCGCGTGTCGAGGTCGGTCCCCAGCGCCGCCACCATCTGCAGGCGCGTGAAGTAGATGAAGGTGACCATCACCGCGAGGATGAGCACGTAGGCGCAGATGGCGAGAAGGTAGGGCGAGCGGAACACCGCCTGGAACCCCTCCCACGCGCTGCCGCCGATCACACGTTGTTCTTCCGGGAAATTCCCGTCCTGTCGAACGTTGGTAGAAAAGCTCGTCAGCCACCAGGCCGCTGCCAGCGCCAGCACGAGGAAGCCGGCACCGATGACGAGCAGCGCCGGCGTGCCGAGGGGCCTTGCGAGCAGGCTCGCGAGCCACGGGCCGAAAAGCGCCCCCAGCGTCCCGCCCACCGCGATCGCGCCGAACAGGCGCTTGCTCTGCTCCAGGGTGAAGCGGTCGGCCATCAGCGCCCAGAAAAGCATCGTCGCGAAGAGATTGAAGACGCTGAACCACACGTAGAACACCTGGCCGGTGCGCTCGCCGGCCGCCGCCGGCGCGAGCACGAGCAGGGCGTAGAAGGCGAGCAGGCCGAAGGCGAAGAAGAGGTAGGTGGCGGCAATGAACGCCAGGCGGCGGAAGCGGCTCACCAGCCAGCCGAACACCGGGTTGACAGCCAGCGTGACCACGACCGTGCCGACGAACAGCCAGCGGACCGCCTCGATGCCGCGCTGCATGCCCAGCGCCTCGCGCGCCGGGCGCACCACCATCAGCGCCGTGAGCACGCAGAAGAAGAAGAGTCCCGCCACGAGCGTCGCCCCGGCCTCCTCGCGCCGGATGTTGGCGAAACGCTGCAGGAGGCCGCTCGTCGGCACGGGTCGGCGATACTATCGAACTACCATGGTCTTCGACCAGCCCGGCCGGAAAATCCGCCTGGACGAGCTCCCGGCGGAGCCCCCGAAGGGGATGACGCGCGAGAAGGCGCAGAAGCGCTTCGCTTCCCTGGGAAAGGCGCTGTTCGACCTGCAGGACGCGATGTTCGGCGCCAAGGTGCACGGCGTCCTCGTCGTGCTCCAGGGCCGCGACGGCGCCGGCAAGGACGGCAGCATCAAGCACGTGGTCGGCTGCCTCAACCCGCGCGGGGTGAGCGTCACCTCCTTCGGCGTGCCGACCGAGGAAGAGCGCCAGCACGATTTCCTCTGGCGCGTGCACCGCCACGCGCCGCGGCTGGGCGAGTTCTCGATCTTCAACCGCTCGCACTACGAGGACGTGCTCGTCGTGCGCGTGCACGACCTCGCGCCGAAGAAGCTCTGGCAGGCCCGCTTCGAGCACATCCGCGACTTCGCGCGGCTGCTCGCCGAGCACGGCACCATCGTCCTCAAGTACTTCCTGCACATCACGAAGAAGGAGCAGAAGGAGCGCCTGCTCGAGCGCGAGGCGGACCCGGAGGCGGCCTGGAAGCTCAACGCGAACGACTGGAAGGAGCGCGACTACTGGGACGACTACACCCGCGCCTACGAGGACGCCATCTCGAAGACCGCGGCCGGCCACGCGCCCTGGACGGTCGTGCCGGCGAACCGGAAGTGGTACCGCAACCTCGTCATCGCCGAGTCGATCTTCGCGGCGCTGCGCAGCCACCGCAAGGGCTGGCAGGCGAGGCTCGAGGAGATGAGCCGGGAGCGCCGCGCCGCGCTCGAGGCCTACCGCGCGCGGCCCCGCTAGGCCTTGCCGTCCTGCGGGATGAACTTGAGCGCCACCCCGTTGTTGCACCAGCGCTGGTTGGTGGGCGGCGGGCCGTCGTCGAAGACGTGGCCGTGGTGCCCGCCGCAGCGGATGCAGTGGTACTCGGTGCGCGGGTAGATGAGGAAGAAGTCCTTCTTCATCTCGAACACGCCCGGGATGGTGGTGAAGAAGGAGGGCCAGCCGGTGCCCGACTCGAACTTCATCTCGGAGGTGAAGAGAGGCAGGCCGCAGCCCGCGCAGGCGTAGATGCCGGGGCGCTTCTCGCCGTTGAGGGGGCTGGTGCCGGCGCGCTCGGTGCCTTCCTTGCGCAGCACGCTGTAGGACTGGCCCGGCAGGCGCTTCCTCCACTCGTCGTCGGAGAGCTTGAGCGGCTCGGCCGGGGAGGGCACGCTCGCCCCCGCGGGGAGGTAGGACTTCCAGTTCTGCTGCAGCGCCTCGACTTCCTTCATGTTGCGCGGCCTGGCGTGGGCGAACAGGGGCAGTGCCGCGAGCGCGAAAGCGAATGTGCGTCGGTCCATGGTTTCCTCATTCCGGTAAGTCCCTTGGTCGCTCGGACGGCCCAAACCTAACACACCCGGGGCTCAGCGGAACTCGGTGCGGTAGCGGAAGATGTCGCCGCGCAGCACCGAGAGGCGGTACTCGACCACGCGCTCCGCGGTGGAGTAGGTGCGCCGCTCGACGCGGAAGAGCGGCGTGCCCGCGCGGATGCCGAGCTGCTTCGCCGCGTAGCCGTCGGCCTTGGTGGGATCGACCACCTCCACCGCGCGCAGGAGCGGCACGGCGTAGACCTCGGTCATGATGTCGAGGAGGAAGCGCGAGCCGAGCGGCTGGCGCGAGAGCTCCGGGAAGAGCGCGCAGGGCAGGTAGCTCGACTGCAGCGCCGCCGGCCGCTCGCCCGCGAAGCGCACGCGCTCGAGGTGCCAGAGCGGCTCGCCCTTCGCCAGGCCGAGGACCAGCGCCACCGATTCCTGCGCGCGTGCGCGCCGGCAGAAGAGCACGCGGCTCGCCTGCTCGAGCGAGGGCCCGATCACGGTGAAGCGCCCGAACGAGCCGGCGAAGCGGCTCTCGAGCTTGGGCGGGCTGACGAAGGTGCCGCGGCCGCGGAAGCGCTCGAGGTAGCCCTCGTTCACCAGGTCGCCGATGGCGCGGCGCAGCGTGCCGCGGCTGACGCGGTAGTGCGCGCACAGCGCCGGCTCGGGCGGGATCTCGCTGCCCGGCGGCCAGTTCCC
>CBDDRQ010000133.1:0-24296 GCA_965233125.1 uncultured bacterium | reverse complement strand
ACATCCGCGAGGTGCGCCTGGCCGCAGGCGCCGAGTTCGTGGTGATGATCTGCGGGGACATCATGACCATGCCGGGGCTCCCCAAGGTCCCCTCCGCCGCCAGGATCGACCTCGTCGACGGGAAAGTGGTGGGGCTGTTCTGATGGGGAGCGCTGCCATGATCATCGACGGAAAAGCGCTCGCGGCGAGGATCCGCGGCGAAGTGAAGGAGAAGGTCGCGCGCCTCGCGCAGCGCGGCGTGCGGCCGGGCCTCGCGGTGATCCTCGCCGGTGACGATCCGGCCTCGAAAGTCTACGTGCGCAACAAGATCCGCGCGTGCGAGGAGACCGGCGTGCACTCGCTGTTCATGGAGTGTCCTTCTTCCGTGAAGGAAGAGGAATTGCTGGCGCGCATCCGCGCCCTCAACGCCGACCGCTCGGTGCACGGCATTCTCGTGCAGCTGCCGCTCCCGAAGCACATCGACGCCGAGCGCGTGCTCGAGGCCGTCTCGCCCGAGAAGGACGTCGACGGCTTCCACCTGCACAACCTCGGGGCGCTCGTCGCCGGGCGCCCCGGCGTCGTGCCCTGCACACCCGCGGGCGTGATGCGGCTGATCGAGCATGCCGGCGTGCAGCTCGCCGGCAAGCACGCCGTGGTGATCGGTCGCTCCAACATCGTCGGCAAGCCGCAGGCGCTGCTCCTGCTCGCGCAGCACGCCACCGTCACGGTGTGCCACTCGAGGACCGCGGATCTGGGCGCGGTGACGCGGCAAGCCGACGTCCTGGTGGCCGCCGTCGGCCGCGCGAACCTCGTCACCGCCGCCATGGTGAAACCGGGCGCCTGCGTGATCGACGTCGGCGTGAACCGGCTCCCCGATGGCAAGCTCGCCGGCGACGTGGACTTCCAGTCGGTGCAGCCGGTGGCCGGCGCCATTACCCCGGTCCCGGGCGGCGTCGGGCCGATGACCATCGCGATGCTGCTCGAGAATTGCGTTTCCGCCGCTTCAAAGGGCAACACGTTTCGCGACGAAACACCATAGGAGAACGCAAGCGGCGATGGAGCACCGGGGACCTTGCCGCGACGCGCATCACGGACACACAATGGCGCAAAGGAGGCCTTGTCATGGCTAAATCAGCTGCCGAATGGAATGCGTCACCGAAGTTTCCGGTCACGCACTACGTCGATTCCCGCATCTATACCGACCAGGCGATCTTCCAGGAGGAGACGGAGAAGCTGTTCAAGCCGTCGTGGATCATCGCCTGCCACGAATCGGAAATCGCCAGCGCCTACGACTATCGTCTCTTCACCCATCCGACCGGCGTGCCGCTGATCATCGTGCGCGGCGAGGACATGAAGGTGCGCAGCTTCTACAACATCTGCCCGCACCGCGGAAACACCATCCTGTACGACCCGGCCGGCAATGCAAAGCGCATGACCTGCATCTTCCACGCCTGGTCGTTCGACTCCCGAGGCAATTGCGTCGACATCTCGCGCGCGGAGCAGGGCTACCAGGACCGGTTCTGCAAGGAAGACGCCGGGCTGCGCGAGGTCAAGGCGGAGGTGGGCTTCGGCGGCTTCGTCTGGGTCAACCTCGACGACGCCAGCTGCACGCTGAAGGAATACATCGGCCCCGCGCTGGACGTGCTCGCGCCGTACATGGTCGAGCCGATGGAGGTGTTCCACTTCAACCGCGCCATCGTCGACACCAACTACAAGCTGTGGCACGACACCAACAGCGAGTTCTATCACGACTTCGTGCACTACTTTAACCGCATCACCGGCATGATGCAGCCCGGCTATTTCGACCGGAAGTACACCGCCTTCCCGAACGGCCACGCGACCGTCGGGTCGATGCAGATCCAGTACGACAAGTACGAGGGGTCGAAGGAGCGCGCGGTGGGCTGGCCGGGGCTCGCGCCCGGCGGCTGGTACATGGTCGACCTCTTCCCCGGCATGACCTACAACCTGCGTACGTCGGTGCTGCGCATCGATACCGCGATCCCGCTCGGGCCGAACAAGGTCGCGATCGAGTTCCGCGGTCTCGGCCTCAAGAGCGATACTCCCCAGCAGCGCGCCGAGCGCGTACGCGACCACAACACCATCTGGGGCCCCTTCGGCCGCAACCTGCACGAGGACCTTCTCGCCGTCCACGGCCAGGGTCGCGCGATGCGCCAGGGTACCGACAGCCGCTGGGTGATCCAGGGCCGCGAGGAGAACAGCACCATCCACGACGAGGTCGGCATGCGCCATTTCTACGCCGAGTGGGGCCGGCGCATGGGGCGGCCGGCGTACGACCCGTTGCGCGAGAACCGGCCCGAGCCGGCGCGCGCGGTGGCCTGAGCGCGCGGCCATGGAGCAACGGCAGAAGATCGAGGAGCTGGTCTACCGCACGTGCCTCGCGCTCGACGACCGCGACTTCAAGGCGTTCCTCGACCTGTGCGACGACGGTTTCCGCTACAAGGTGACCGCCTACAGTCCGGAGATCCGCAAGGACATGGTCTGGCTCGACCACGACAAGAAGGGGATGGAAACCCTGTTTACCCAGCTGCCGCGCCACAACAGCGACCATTCGCCCCTGACGCGCCACGCGACCGTGTACACGGTCAAGGTGAACGGGACGCAGGCCGAGGTGGTGTCCGCGCTGCAGGTCTTCCGCACCGCGCTCGACGGGGGCGCGACCGAGCTCTACTCCGTGGCGCGGCTGGTCGATACCGTCAAGCTCGACGGCGGCGACCCGAAGCTCGCGCAGCGCGTCGTCAGGGTAGGGACGCGCCAGCTGGGCTTCGGCTCCCACATCCCGTTCTGAGCCGCTCGTCGATGCGCGTACAGCTCAACGCCAGGAACCGTGCCTTTCACTTCGAGGTGGAGCACGGGGAGAAAGTCCTGTACGCCGGGCTGCGGGCGCAGGCGGGCCTGCCCTACGAGTGCGCCACCGGCACCTGCGGCACCTGCAAGGCGAAGCTGATCGGCGGGCGCATCGACGACGCGTGGCCGGAGGCGCCGGGCCGCAAGCTCATCAAGCCCGAGCGCGGCGAGTTCCTCATGTGCCAGTGCGCCGCGCAGACCGACGTGTCGATCGAGGTCGCGAGCTTCGTCTACCCGGCCGACCCCGGCGCCTGCCGAGTGGGCACGTTCGCCGGCAGGGTCGGCGCGGTGCGCGCGCTGACGCACGACGTGACGAGCATCGACGTGGCGCTCGACGCGCCGTGCGAATTCGATGCCGGGCAGTTCATGGCGGTGAACGCGCCCGGCGTGCGCGGCATGCGCGGCTATTCGATGGTGAACTTCGAGCGGCCGGCGCGGCGGCTCGAGTTCGTGGTCAAGAAGAAGCCGGGGGGCGGGTTTTCCGAATGGCTGTTCTCCGGCAAGGCCGAGGGCGCGCGGCTCGAGCTGCTCGGCCCGCTGGGCAAGGCGACGTTCTATCCCGAGCTGGCGAAGGACCTTCTTTGCATCGCCGGCGGCAGCGGCATCGCGGGCATGATGTCGATCCTCGCGCGCGCCTGCCAGGAGTCCTACTTCGACCGGCACCAGGGACACGTCTTTTTCGGCGTGCGCACGATGCGCGACGCGTTCTTCCTGAAGGAGCTGAGCGGCTTCAAGAGGGATCGGCTCGCGATCACCGTCGCCCTGTCCGACGAAGACGTGCCGGCCTCGGCGGCGGACGAGTTCCCGTCCCTGCGCTTCGAACGCGGCCTGGTGCACGAGGTCGCCAAGCGCGAGATGGCCGGCAGGTACCAGAACGTGCGCGCCTACCTCGCCGGGCCGCCGCCCGCGGTGGAGGCCGCCATCCGGGTGCTGCTGCTGGAAGCCAAGCTGACCGCCGACTGCATCCGCTACGACAAGTTCAGCTAGCGATGGCGAGGAAACTGATCTGCCGGACGAGCGACGTGCCGGCAAACGGCCTGAAGGAATGCGAGGGAGAGGGCGGATTGAAGCTGCTGGTGGCCAATTCCGGAAGCGAGTACTTCGCGGTCCAGGCGATCTGCCCGCACCAGGAGGTGGCGCTCTGCGAGGGCATGTACGACGGCGCCGTGCTCACCTGCCACCAGCACCTGTGGCAGTGGGACATCCGCACCGGCGCGCCGATGGGAATCGCCGAGGCGCCGCTGGAGCGCTACGACGTCACGGTCGAAGGCGACGCCATCTACGTAGGCTCCCAGGGCGCACTCAACGTGGGCGAACTGTTCAACGGCATCGCCGCCGGCACGATGGAGGCGCTGACGGCGCTCGCGAACCGCGAGGAGTTCGAGGCAGGCAGCGTGCTCTACAGGCCGGGGGACCCGGCGCAGGACCTGTTCGTGCTCGAATCGGGCCGCGTCGAGTTCCAGCTCGGACGCGACGAGCGCGTCAACCCGGCGGGCTTCATGCTGAACAAGGGCGAGGTATTCGGCTGGGCGGCTCTGCTGGAGAACCAGCCGCAGCGCATCGCCAGCGCGCGGGCGCTCGAAAAATCGGCGCTGCTGCGGCTCAACGGCAAGCAGGTTTTGAAGCTGCTCGAGTCGGATCCCGTCTCGGGCTTCCTGGTCATGCGCCGCCTGTCGGGGCTGATCGCGCGGTTCCTCGCTGCGGCGGGCGCGAAGTGACGGGCGCGCGATGAGCTCGGCCCCCTCCAGCGCGCTTCCCCGCAGCGCCGCGCCCCGCAGCTCGCTTGCCCGCGAGTTCCTGCTCGAGCAGCTGCCGCTCATCGCCGGCGCCCTCGTGCTGGGCGTGATCGCGGCCTATGCGCAGCACGGATTCCTGCCCGGCGGCGAGCGCGCGTTCCCGGTCGCCGAGGTGCGCGTGCCGGTGTGGCATCTCGTCTGGATGGGCGTCTGGACCGGCTATACGATGGCCGTGGTCGGCGAAGCCGCCGGCATCTTCGCGCTGCCGTATTCGATGTCGATCCTGCAGTTCGTCAATCCGAGCGTCACGCCCTCGACCCAGCTGCTCACTTTCCTGAACCCGTTCGGCGCGCTGCTCGGCTTCCGCCGCAGCGGCCAGTGGAACCTCAAGTTCGCCGCCGCAGTCTGCATCGGCGGCGCGCTCGGCGGGCTGATCGGCCCTTTCCTGCGCTCGGGGCTGCTCGCCGCCGCCGACGTGTTCCACGTCGCGGTCGGCGTCGCGCTCGCCATCGCCGGCGTGCACCTGTGCTACGCCGCCTACCGCGCGCCGGCCAAGCGCATTCCGGTCGCCGGGGATGCCTACCGCGAAAAGGTGAACATCCAGGCGCGGGTCTCGGGCTGGCGCGTCCTGGTGTCGTTCCGCGAGCAGAGCTGGGACCTGAACATGCTCGCGCTCTTCGGCGTCGGCGCCGGCGTCGGCATGTTCGCCTCGGCGCTCGGCGTGGGCGGCGGCTTCCTGCTGGTGCCGATCTTCGCCTCGCTCTATGGATTGCCGATGTATGTGCTCGTGGCCGCGACCATCCCCTACGTGATCGTGCTGTCGGCGGTGGGCCTGTTCACCTACAACGTGGTGCTGCCCGCGTTCGGCTCGCCGGCCATCGCGCCGGAGTGGGCGTGGGGTTTCTTCGCCGCCGCCGGGGGCATCTTCGGTTCGTGGGCGGCCTCGAAGACGCAGATGTACGTGCCGGAGCACTTCCTCAAGCTGATGCTGGGGGGCGTGACCGGCATCGTCGGGACTTTGTACATCATAAACTTTTTCTATCCGCTTCCGTTCAAGCTATGAAGGACGCAGCGATAAAACTTTGGTGGAAGGTGATACCGTACATGCCGTTCATCGTGCTTTTCATAGCGGTGCTGGTCGCGGTTTATCACGTGAGGTTTTATCGGTGACGTAAAGCAAAGCGGTTTGCGGGCTTGCGCTAGAGGAACGTTGGAGCAGTTCATCAACTAACGGAGGAGGTACGAGCCATGAGGAAAAGTCAAGCTGCAGTCAAGCTGTTGCGCCTGGGCGGCGTCGCCGTTGCCGCCGCAGTGCTCGGTGCCTTCGCGCCGGGCGCGCTTGCGAAGGACTACGGCAAGCCCGGCGAGCCGGTGAATCTTGTCATCGGCTACCAGCCCTACTACACGCAGGCCTGGTCGGCGGTGATCCAGAAGGAAATGAAACCCTGGGAGAAGTACCTGCCCAAGGGCTCCACGGTCGAGTGGGAGATCGGCCTGCAGGGCGCGATCATCGGCAACGCCATGCTCGCCGACAAGAACGACATCGGCTACATGGGCGACATGCCGACCATCGTCGCGATCAGCAAGCAGAACGTGCGCCAGCTGCGCATGGTGGCGGTGCTGGGGCTCGCCAACGACCAGTGCAGCGTCTTCCTGTCGCGCAACGAGGCGCCCGACTTCAAGGACCCGGTCCAGGCGGTGAAGTGGTGGAACGGCAAGCGCGTCGCCGTCGCGAAGGGAAGCTGCACCGACCGCAGTGGCCAGGAGACGATGCGCAAGTTCGGCATCAAGCCCGAGCAGTACCTGAACCAGAGCATCGAGGTGCAGACCTCGAACTTCAAGGCGGGCCGCCTCGACGGCTCGATCATCTGGGAGCCGACCGCCTCCAAGATCGTGCTTTCGGGCATCGCGAAGCGCGTCGGCGACACCAAGATGATCGGCAAGCTCGACGGCGGCTTCATGGCCATGCAGTACGAGCTGATCAAGCAGCGCCCGGATGTCGTCCAGGGCTGGCTCCAGGCGGAGCTCGACGCCAATCTCTTCTGGGCGAAGCCCGAGAACTACATGAAGGTGGTGGAGATGGCTCACAAGAACACCCAGGGCTTCACCAAGGAAGAGCTGTGGATGTCCATGGCGGGCAAGTATCCGGCGAGCATGGGCGGCGGCGAGTTCCGCAACATCATGTACTACGGCTTCGACAAGGACGTGATGAGCATGATCAGCGACGCCACCAAGTTTCTGAACGAGATCAAGGTGCTGCCCATGGCGCAGCTGCCGAAGGAGCTGATCGATACGAAGTGGACCGATGAGATCCTGAAGAAGCGCAGTCTCACGGTGCCGCTCGCGAGGATCCAGGCGCAGGATCCGTCGAAGTACCCGGACGGCAAGATCAAGCTGCCTGCGTCGTGGCGCGAGTGATGGAGGGCTTGCCTTCGTCCACCACCGCCGGCGTCGGCCATGGCTAACGGCATTCGGACGACGTCGGCGGGAGCGATCGGTGCATGGGACATGGTCGTGTACCGGGTTTCGAAATGGCTGCGCAGCCCCACGCCGTACATGATGCTCGTGGGGTTCGCGCTCTTTTTCGGCGCCTGGTTCCTGCTCTCGGAGGTCTTCAAGTTCTGGCGCTTCGCGAGCCTGCCCGGGCCGCGTCAGGTGCTCATCGAATGGTTCAATCCCAACCCGGTCTACGGCATGTCGCTTTACACGCCGGAGTACTACACGCACGTCTGGTCGAGCATGCGGCGGGTGCTGATCGCGTTCGTCATCGCCACCGGGCTGGGCGTCCCCTACGGGCTGTTCCTCGGCTGGTCGCGGAACTTCCGGGAATTCACCTTCCCGGTGTTCGAGACGCTGCGCCCGATCCCGGTGCTCGCCTGGGTGCCGCTCGCGATCGTCATGTTCAGGGGCGACGAGACGCCGGTGATCTTCCTCACCACGCTCGCCTCGTTCTATGCCACGGCGCTCAATACCATGCTCGGCGTGCAGTCGATCGACGAGGCCTACCCGCGCGCGGCCGCCTGCCTGGGCGCAAGCAAGTGGCAGATCTTCCGCCACATCATCATTCCCGGGGCGCTGCCGTTCATCTTCACCGGGCTGCAGATCTCGGTCGGCGTTGCCTGGTTCTCCCTGGTGGCTGCCGAGATGGTCTCGGGCGAGTACGGCCTGGGCTACCTGATCAACACCTCGTACGTCAACGTCCAGTATCCCGTGATCATCATCGGCATGATCTCGGTCGGCGTCGTCGGCTATGTAAGCAGCGCGCTGGTACGCCTCGCGGGCGACTACCTGATGCAGTGGCGCGTGCGCGAGCTCGCGCTCGGGGGTGGGCGATGAACGCCCCCTCGACCATGAGGTCCGCCCCGGCCGGGCAGCACGCCACCAAGGGCGCCATCCGCATCCAGAACGTCGACAAGATGTACTACGCGCGCGAGGGCGCGGTGCAGGCGGTGTCCGACTGCAGCCTCGACATCCGCGCCGGCGAGATCTGCATGATCGTCGGCCCCTCGGGCTGTGGGAAGACGACGCTCCTCAACGCCATTGCCGGCTTCCACGACATCACCGGCGGCACGATCTCCCTCGACGGCGAGATGCTGTGCGGGCCGGACAGGCCCAAGGCCGAGCCGGGGCCCGACCGGGTCGTGGTGTTCCAGAACGGGGCGCTCTTCCCGTGGAAGACCAACCTGGAGAACGTGGCATTCGGCCCCGTGATGCAGGGGAAGATGACCTGGGCGCAGGCCAGGGAAAAGGCTCGCGGCATGATGGCCGACGCCGGCCTCGTCGGGGTGGAGCACAACTATCCCGGCGAGGTGTCCTCGGGCATGCGCCGGCGCGTCGAGATCGTGCGCGCCCTGATGAACGACCCGAAGGTGCTGCTGCTCGACGAGCCGTTCCGTGCGCTCGACTCGCTCACCAAGTCGGTGATGCACGAGGCGCTGCTCGAGATCTACTACAAGAACAAGGTGACGATCTTTTTCATCACGCACGACCTTGAGGAGGCGATCTTCCTCGGCCATCGCGTCGCCATCATGACCACCCGGCCGTGCAAGCCGAAGAAGATCCTGGAAGTGGACATCCCGCATCCGCGGAACTACAGCGTGCTGACCAGCCCGCGGTTCCGCGAGCTCATGGAGGAGACGGTGAACGCGGTGCACGAAGAAGCGGTCAAGGCCTTCGAGGCCGGCGAGAAGGAGATGTGATGAGCGCCGTCGTCGCCACCGCGGAGCGGCCGCGTCCCCGCCCCGGCAGGTCCATCCTGCGCCATCACGTGGTGCGGGCGGTGGTCTCCATCACGGTATTCCTCGTGCTCTGGGAGATCGGCTCGCGGCTCAAGGCGCCGTGGGTGGGCGACGTGCCGCCGCCCACCGTGGTGATGAATACCTGGCTGCCGCTGCTGTCCGATCCGGGCTACTGGTACAGCTGGTACCAGAGCTCGCGGCGCGTCCTCTCCGGCTTCCTCGCGGCGATGATCATCGGCATCCCCTTCGGCCTGGCCATGGCGACGAGCCGCGTGTTCCACGATCTCACGTTCCCGGTGTTCGAGATCCTGCGGCCGATCCCGCCGCTCGCCTGGGTGCCGGCGGCGATCATCTTCTGGCCGACGCAGGAGCTCTCGATCGGCTTCGTCATCTTCCTCGGGGCGATCTTCACCATCATGCTGAACGTGATCGGCGGCGCGCGCTCGATCGACCTGCGCTTCTTCCAGGCCGCGCGCTCGATGGGCTCGAGCAACGCGGACATCTTCCGGCGCATCATCCTGCCCGGCGTGCTGCCCTCGATCGTGGTGGGCTGCGAGGTCGGCATCGGCATCACCTGGAACGTGGTGGTGGCCGCGGAGATGATCTCGGGCGGCGGCGGCGCGATCCAGTCGAGCGCCGGCGGCGGCCTGGGGTTCTTCATCTGGAACTCCTACATCGGCTTCTCCTATCCCCACATCGTGGTGGGCATGATCAGCATCGGCATCGCCGGCTATATCTCGAGCGCGATCATCCGCCAGCTCGGGTTGCAGGTGACGCCCTGGATGAGGCTGCGATGAGCGCCGTCCCGAGCGACGCGGGGGCGCTGCGCGCGAGCATCCAGGCCGGCGAGCTCCGGGTCGCGGGCGTCTCCAAGGGCTACGGCGACGGGCAGTTCCGCACGGAGGTGGTGCGCGAGTGCTCGTTCACCATCGAGCGCAGCAAGCTCACGGTGATGATCGGGCCCTCCGGGTGCGGCAAGAGCACGCTCATCCGGCTGCTGGCGGGGTTCGAGAAGCCCGACAGCGGCGCGATCACGCTCAACGACGCGCCGGTGACCGGGCCGGCGCGCGACCGGCTGGTGCTCTTCCAGGAGTCGGCGCTGTTCCCATGGATGACCACCTGGGACAACATCCTCTATGGCCCGCGTGCGCGGGGCGAGATGAGCCGCGAAACCCGCGACCTGGCGGACTTCCTGCTCAACAAGGTCGGCCTCGCCCAGTTCCGCAAGAAGTATCCGACGCAGCTCTCCGGCGGCATGCAGCGCCGCGCCGAGCTCGCGCGCGCCATGATCAACAACCCCTCGGTCATGATCCTCGATGAGCCCTTCCGCGGCCTCGACGCGATGACCAAGGAGCTGATGTGGGAGTACTACTCGCGCTTGTTCGAGGAGACGCGGCGCACCAACTTCTTCGTGACCACCGACATCGACGAGGCCATCTTCCTCGCCGACCGGCTGCTCATCATGTCGAACGTCCCTTGCCAGGTGCGCGCCGTGCTCGAGATCGACATCCCGCGCCCGCGCACCCTGATCGCCATGGTGGAGAACGACCGCGCCAACGAGATCAAGATGAGCGCGCTGTCGATCCTGCACGAGGAAGCGATGAAGTCCTTCTCGCGCGGCAGCAAGGCAGCCGCGGACTTCGTCGACGCCTACTCGAAGCGCGTCAGCAAGTCCTGACCGGGGTGGACTGGCTCCTTACGCGCGAGGCCGTGATCGGGCTCGCGGTGCTGGGCGCGGTGTTCTCGGTCGCCGCCAGCGCGCTGCAGGTGCGCGGGGCCATCGGCGCGGCGCGCGCCCGGCAGATCAACATCGCCGGCTACGCCTGCATGGGCGTGAGCATGCTGCTCTTCATCATCGTCGGCTACCGTTCCTAGCCCGGGATGGTCCAGGGAAACAGATAAAGCTGCGCCATCACGTACACGGCGAAGCCGAGCGTGAGCACGAGTACGATGCCGGCCACGCGGCGCAGGAGCTCGCCTTCGCTTCCCGCCGTGCCGGTTGCGGCGGTGGCGAGCGCCAGGGACTGCGGCGCCAGCGCCTTTCCCATCGATCCCCCGGCCGCGAGGCTCGACGCCGCGAAGACCGGCGGCGCCGAGGCCTGGGCCCCGGCCACTGCCACCAGATTCCCGAAAAGCGCGTTCGATGCGGTGTTGGTCCCGCCCACCGCGTTGCCGATGAAACCGAGCAGGACTGCCACCGCCGGGAACCAGGGTCCGGATACCGCCAGCGCGAGGCCGATGGTGAGGCTGAGGCCGGCGTAGTTCATGAGGTAACCGAGGGCGATGATGGAGACGGTGGTGCGGATGGCGCCCCAAAGCTGGCGCACCGTTCTCGCGTAGACCCGCGCCGCATCCACGACGCCGACGCGAAGCAATGGCAGCGACAGGAGGCCGGTCAGCAGGACGACGGTCCCGGGCAGGACAAGCACCGGCTGCCGGTACAAGGCCGAAAGCGGTTTCGGCTCCGGTACCACCGGCGGTACGCTCGTGACGAGGCCGTGGAGGCCGATCCAGGTCCAGTCGATGGCCGCCACGGTCACGAGCAGACCCCGGATGCCGGTGCCGATGAACAGGCCGAGCATCGCGATCAGCAGCGCGATGGGCGCCCAGGCGCGAAGCGTCTCGGCCCAGGAAAGCCGGGCCACCGTCGCGTCTACCGGGGGATCGCTCGGGAAGCGCCACAGCGTCGCCGGTTTCCATACCGCGAGACCGGCCACCGTGGTGAGGATGGCCGCGAGCGCGCCCGCAGCTCCCGCGACGTAAAGCGTCACATAGTTGGAGGTCAGGAACATGACCGCCGCGTAGGCAAAGCCGGTGGCGAGGGTCAGCGGCAGCACGCCCCACAGCCCTCTCCATCCGGAGACTGCCCACATGAGGACCGGAGCGCAGGCGAAGGTCATCCAGGGAGCTTGCCGGCCGATCATCGCCCCCAGGGTGTCGAGATCGATGCCGGTCGTCACCGATTCCAGCACGGTCACCGGCAGCCCCATAGGCCCCCACACCCCCGGATGGGCGAAGCCTATGAGCGCCGCAACAGCGGCGGTCAGGGGCGGAAACCCGAATCCGGCCAGCATGGCGGCGCCGATGGCGACGGGTGCTCCCATGGCCACCAGGCCCTCGAGCAAGCCGATGAACCCGTACCCGACCAGGAGCGTCTGGAGACGGCGGTCCGCCGTGAGGGTCGCCAGCGACTGCTTGACGATCGCGAACTGCCCGCTGTGAGTCATCAGGTTGATGAACCAGACCGCCGCCACGAGGGTCCAGAGGAGCGGAACCAGCGCCACGGCTGCGCCCAGCAGCGAGGCCGCTATCGCCAGTCGAACCGGCATGTCCCACACGACGATCGCCAGAACGAACGCGAGTGCGAATCCGGCTGGCGTCGCAACGTGCGCAGGGCGCCGGAAGATCCCGAGCAGCACGAAGATGAGGACGATCGGCAGAATCGCCACCAGCGCCGACATCACCCCGCTGCCGAAAACCGGCGCGTAAGTCTGGATCCACATAAGCCAGGGCCTCCCCGATCCTGGGCGTTTGTCGGGATCGGCGCCCCGAAATGACGCTTAGAAACCGGCTACAGCGGCGGCCCGCGCGGGCGGCTGCGTAGTGGATCGTAGAAGGGCAGGGGCGCGACACGCGCGGCGCTACCGTCGGCGACGCGGACCATGCTGCCGGGGCTGGCGCTATCGGGGTCCACGTAGGCAAGGGCGATGGTCTTGCCGGTCGTCGGCGAGGCACATTCGCTGGTGATCGCGGCCGCCGGCAGGTCCGCGGGCGCCCGGGCCTCGAGGATCTCCAGCCCCACGAGTTTCCTGTGCGCTTCGAATGCCATCTTCCTGTTATCGACCAGGCGCTCCAGCCCCAGCTCGAGCGGATTGGCGCGGCCGTCGATCTCGCGGTCGAAGAGCACGTAGCCCGACTCGATCCTGAGGCTGTTCGCGGCTTCCCAGCCGCACTCGGGCACGCCGTGCTCGAGGAGCGCCTGGCGCAGCGCCGCGGCGCGCCCGGCGGGGACGAGCAGCTCGTAGCCGAGCTCGCCGCTGAAGCCGAGCCGCCCGATGGTCATGTCCTTCAGGCAAGTGAAGCGGAAGTACTTCAGCGTGCGCACCGCATCCTCGCCGACGAGGCGAGCGAGAATCGCGCCGCTCGCGGGGCCCTGCAGGGCGAGGATGGCGTGCTCGCCGCTGCGGTCCTGCCCGCCGGCCGGGACGCGCTTGCCGGTGAAGAGCCAGAAGCGGCGCTCGTCGAGCCGCCAGACCGTGGCGTCGATGAGTACCGCGCCGTCGGGCCCGAGAAGCAGGGTGTACGCGATCTGGCCGCGTTCCATCCTGTAAAGATCCCGGGTCTGAAGCCCCTGGAGGATGTCCAGGCCGGAGAACTCGTAGAGCGACATGAAGGAGAAATCGAACAGCCCGGCCGACTGGCGGGTGGCGAGGTGCTCATCGACGCCGCTCACAGCCAGCGCGCCAGCATGAAAAGCCCCACCGCTATGCACAGGCCGGCGGCCATGCGGCGCAGGACTGCTGCGCTGACCGCGTGCGCTGCGTGCGCGCCGAGCGCGACGCCGGCGAGCGAGAACGCGGATACCCAGGCCGCGACGCGGAAATCCAGCGAGCCGAACTGCAGGTTGCCGAGCGTGCCCGAGAGCGCGACGACGATCTGCAGCACCTGGCTGGTGCCGATGGCGGCGAGCGGCATGAAGCCCAGCGCGATCATCATCGGCACCGAGAACAGCGCGCCCCCCGCGCCCGAGAGCCCCGAGCCCAGCCCGGCGGCCGCGCCGACGCAGGCGAGCAGCGCCTGCGCCGCCGGGCCGCGCGTGCCGCGGAAGCCGCCCTCGCCGCGCCGGGCGGGCAGCAGGACGTAGAGCCCGGCGAACACGATGATCGCGGCGATGATCAGCGCGAGCGGCCGCGGCTCGACCCGCGAGTTCAGCATCGCGCCGAGATAGCTGAAGAGCACCGAGCCGGCGCATACCGGCGCGGTCATGCGCCAGTCCATCGAGCCGCGGCGGTAGAACAGCCAGGTGCCGAGCAGGCCGGTGAAGAGGAAGGTGAAAAGCGCCGTGGCGCTCGCGCGGTGGATCTCGAGGCCGCCCAGGAGCGCGAGCGCCGGGATCAGCAGCACGCCGCCCACGCCGACCGAGCCGATGAAGAAGCCGACGGCGACCGCAACTGCGGCGAGCAGCGCGGCCGTCATCGCGCCGCGCTATCCCGCCGCGAAGCTGACGAGCTCGCTGGTCAGCAGCACGGCGAGCGCTTTCATCATGGCGTAGCCCAGCCCGGGGTCGTCGTCCATCAGCGAGGTGAGCTCGCCGCCTTCGATGGCGATCACCTCGCAGGGCGTCAGGCAGTAGGCGGTGGCGATGCGCCGCGTGTGGCCCTCGACCAGCGGCGCCCAGCCGAACACGTCGCCGCGGCGGATGATGTCGCCCGCCGAGGTCTCGCGCTTGCCCAGGCCGAGCGTGAAGCGCACCACGCCGTCGGCGAGCACGTAGAAGTCGTCGATCGCGTCGCCCACGGTGTAGATGCGCGTGTCCTGGGGGAACGAGCGCACGCGCCCGAGCGCGGCCACGCGCCCGAGCTGCGCCTTGTCCAGGCCGGAGAAGAACCGGGCCTGCTCCAGGACGCGCGTGGCGCTAACCGGCTTTTCTTTGTTTTCCGACAAGTTGCTTGAACTTGGCGAGCTCATCTTCCTTCATGAACACGGTGTGCTCCTGGCCCGGATAGCGGCGGGCGCGCACGTCGTCGCGGTAGTCGGAGAGGCCCTTCTCGAGGATCGGCACCAGGTCGACGTAGATCTTCGAATGCCGCGGCACGTGCGCTTCATACAGGTGAAACAGGTCCGAGCCGATGATGTGCACGCCGTGCGCGCGGTTGCCCGCGCCCAGCGAGATCACCGGCACGGGCAGCGTCTGCGCCAGGTACTCGCACACCTCGGAGGTGGTCACCTCGCACATGATGGAGAAGCAGCCGGCGTCGACCATGGCCCAGGCGTCGTCGACCAGCTCCTTCGCGCGGTCGGCGGTCTTGCCCTGCGCGAAGAAGCCGCCGAGCTGCGGCATGCGCATCGGCGTGATGCCGATGTGGCCCTGCACCGGAATGCCCGCCTTGACGATGGCCTCGATGTACTTGGCGTGGTGCTGGTTGCCTTCGCACTTCATCACCTCGGCGCCGCCCTGCGACACGTACTTCGCGGCGTTGTCCACCGCCTGCTGCGCGGACAGGTGGAAGCTCATGTAGGGCATGTCCACCATGCGCAGGCCGTACTTCGAGCCGCGCTTCACCGCCTGCGCCATGAACATCACCTCCTCGAACGACACCGAGGTGGTGCTCTCGTGGCCGAAGAGCACCATGCCGCCGGTGTCGGACACGCACAGGATGTCGATGCCGACGCGGTCGGCGATGATCGCCGTCTCGTAGTCGTAGACGGCGAGCTGCACGATCGGCTCGCCTTTCTTCATCTTGTCCACCAGCATCGGGATGGTGACCTTCTTGCGCGCGGGCTGCGCCGCGGCGGGCTTGGCTTCGGCCATGCTTTTCTCCTCTGGATGAGCGAATGCTTGGATAGCAAGACCGCCGGGAGAATGCAAGCTCGCCGCGCCGTGCGTTTCACAAGGAAACCGCAGGTCAGCGCGAAACATCCTTGCGCATGCGCTTGAGGCCCCATTGCCGCCGGCGCATCCACAGCGCCTTGCGGCCGATGCCGAGCATGCGGGCGAGCTCGGTCTCGCTGTGCGTGTCCTGGAAGCGCTCGATGACCTCGCGGATGTACTCCTCGATCGCAAGCGGGCGCGCGCCGCCGGGCAGCGGCTTCGCGGCGCGCACCATCGGCAGCGCCGGCGCCACCTCGGCGAGGTCGCGCCCGGTGAGCAGCCTCGACTCGGCGAGGATCACCGCCCGCTCCATCATGTTCTCCAGCTCGCGCACGTTGCCCGGCCAGGGGTGGTTGCGCAGGAAGGCCGAGAACTCGGCGTCGAAGCCCTCGATGCGCTTGCCGAGCTTGCGCGCGTACTGGTCGGCGAAGGCCCGCGCGAGGAGCAGCACGTCCTCGCCGCGCTCGCGCAGCGGCGGCAGCTCGATCGGGATCACCGCGAGGCGGTAGTAGAGGTCCTTGCGGAACTGGCCGCGCTCGACCAGCGCAGCGAGGTCGCGGTGCGTTGCGGCGACCAGCCGGAAGCCGGACGGGCGCAGCGCCTTCTCCTCCAGCACCCGCAGCAGCTTCATCTGCAGGGCGGGCGGCACCTCCGCGACCTCGTCGAGGAACAGCGTCCCGCCGCTCACCGACGCGACGCTGCCGAGCAGCTCGCCTTCGAGCGCCGCGCGCGGCGTGGCGCCGCAATCGAGCGCCACGAACGGTTTCTCCGCGTGGCGGCCGGAGAAGTGGATCGCCAGGGCGACGAGCTCCTTGCCGGTGCCCGACTCCCCCGAGACCAGCACGTTGGCGTCCGCGTCTGCGACCTTGCGCACGAGCGCCGCCACGCGCCGCATGGCGGGGCTCTGCCCGACGATCGGCCGCGCCTCGTAGGCGCTCCTCAGGTTGCGCCGCAGCAGGGCGTTCTCGCGCACCATGCGCCGCTCCTCGAGGGTGCGCGCGATGGCGTGCAGGAACTCCTCGTTGTCGAAGGGCTTGATGATGTAGTCGACGGCGCCCGCGCGCAGCGAGGCGATGGCGCTCTCCATCGAGGAGTAGCTGGTGATCATGATGAGCGGCAGCTCGGGGTAACGCGCCCGGCTCGCGGCGATCACGTCGAGGCCGGTGCCGTCGGGAAGCCTGAGGTCGGTGATGACCAGGTCGAGCTCGCCCGCGTGGATGCGCTCGAGGCCCGCCTTGACGGTGCCGGCGCGCTCGAAGGCGTAGCCCTCGCGCTCGAGCAGCATGCCGATCACCTCGGCGAGGCCGGGATCGTCGTCGATGACGAGGATGCGCGCTTTCATGCCGCGGACAGCGCGATTTCAAAGCAGGCGCCGCCCTCCGGGTGGTTGGTGGCGCGGATGCTGCCGCCGAGCTCGTGCACGATCTCGTAGCTGATGGCGAGCCCCAGCCCCGTGCCCTCGCCCGGCGCCTTGGTGGTGAAGAAGGGGTCGAAGAGCCGCGGCAGGTGCTCCGGCGCGATGCCCGGCCCGTGGTCGCGGACCGAGAGCACGACGCGCGCGCCTTCCGGGCGCGCCGCCGCCTCGATGCGCCCGGCGCCCTGCATCGCCTGCGCGGCGTTGAGCAGCACGTTGAAGATCACCTGCTGCAGCTCGCTCGCGCGCGCCAGCACCCGCGCGCCCGGCGCGCCGCGGTACTCGAGCGCCACGCCCTGGCCGCTCGGGCTGTGGCGCAGCAGCGAGGCGGCCGCCTCGACCGCCTCATCGATCTCGAGCGGCGCGGGCGCGTCGCCCGTGACGCGGGAGAAGTCCCCGAGCTTCTTGGTGATCGCGAGCACGCGCGCGATGTTCGACGAGATCGACGCGAGGCCCTTGGCCATCGTCTCGGCATTCACGCCGCGCTTCGATTGCAGGATCTGCGCCATCGAGGACACCGCGGCGAGCGGGTTGGAGACGTCGTGGCACACCCCGGCGAGCATGAAGCCGAGCGAGGCGAGCCGCTGCGTCTGCGGGTCCGGCGGGAGCGGCGAGACGATGAGACGGCACTCGCCGACCCCGGGCACGTCGAGCGCCGCTCCCGGGCCCTCGGGCGGCTCGGCCCGCGCCGCGGCGTTGGCGTGCAGCAGCTCGCCGTCGGGCGCGAGCAGCATGGCCGGCATCGGCAGCGCATCGACGAGCGCGCGGAGCGCCTCGGGCACTGGCGGCGCGGCGCGCGCGCTGGCGAGCCGGCGACTCATCCGGCCCCCTGCGGCGCGGGCCGGACGATGGCGCGCTCGTCGATCGGCACGCACAGCGCCGCCGCCACCACCGAGAGCGCGATCGAGACGAGCCACACCGGCTGGTAGGAGCCGGTGAAATCGAACACCGCGCCGCCCGCCCAGGCGCCGACGAAGGCGCCGAGCTGGTGGCCGAGGAAGGAGATGGAGAAGAGCGTCGACAGGTACTTCACGCCGAAGATCTGGCCCACCAGCGAGTTGGTGAGCGGCACCGTGCCGAGCCAGGTGAGGCCGAGCACCGCCGCGAAGAGGTAGGTGCCGGCCGCCGTGATCGGCGCTACGAGGAAGATGCCGATCGCCACGGCGCGCGTGACGTAGAACCAGGCGAGGATCAGGCGCTTGGAGTAGCGCGCGCCGAGCACCCCGGCGCCGTAGGAGCCGAAGATGTTGAACAGGCCGACGAATGCGAGCGCGGTCATGCCCTGCACCGGCGCGAGGCCCTGGTCCACCAGGTAGGCCGGCAGGTGCGTCATGATGAAGATGGTCTGGAAGCCGCAGACGAAGAAGCTGCCCGTGAGCAGCCAGAAGCCGCGGTGGCCCGCCGCCTCGGCGAGCGCCGCGCCGAAGGACTGGTCGCTCTCCTGCGCCGCCGGGTTGCGCCCGGCGAGCGCGGCGCCCAGCGGGATCATGAGGAACGCCGCCAGCGCGAAGATGAGCAACGCGTTCAGCCAGCCGAATCCCGAGATCAGCCCCTGCGCGCCCGGCAGCATGGCGAACTGGCCGAAGGAGCCCGCCGCGCCGGCGATGCCCACCGCCACGCTGCGCTTCTCGGGCGGGTAGGCGCGCGCCACCACGGCGAGCACCACGCCGAAGCCGGTGCACGACAATCCCAGGCCGATGAGCAGGCCCGCGGCGAGGTTGAGGCCGAGCGGGCTGGTGGAGTAGGCCATGCCGGCGAGCCCCAGGCCGTAGGCCACGCCGCCCACCGCGAGCACCCGACCGCCGCCGAAGCGGTCGGCGACCGCGCCGGCGAAGGGCATCGCCAGGCCCCAGACCAGGTTCTGCAGCGCGATGGCGAAGCTGAACGCCTCGCGGCCCCAGCCGAGCTCGAGCGACATCGGCCGCAGGAACAGGCCGAAGCTCTGCCGGATGCCAAGGGCGAACATCAGGACCAGGCCGCCGCAGGCGAGGACCACAGCGGGCGTGCGCCAGCTCGTACGGTTCAGGACAACCTCCTCCGGCGGTAGTATGCACCATGCAACTCAAAGATAAATCCGCGCTCGTCACAGGGGCGGCGAGCGGCATCGGCGCCGAGATCGCGCGCGTATTCGCCACCGCCGGCGCGAAGGTGTGCATTGCCGACATCGACGGCGACGCCGCCAAAAAAACTTCTTCGTCCATAAGAAATTCGATTGGCCTGCGCATGGACGTCGCGAGCGAGGAAGAGGTCGACCGCGGCGTCGACGAGGCCGCGCGGCAGCTCGGCGGCGTGGACATCCTGGTGAGCAACGCCGGCCTCCAGCACATCGACAGCATCGCCGACGTCTCTTTTCAGAACTGGCGGAAGATCATTTCGGTGCATCTGGACGGCGGCTTTCTCACCACGCGCGCGTGCATGCGGCACATGATCGCGCAGAAGCGCGGCGGCTCGATCATCCTCATGGGCTCGGTGCATTCGAAGGAGGCCTCGCCGCAGAAGGGGCCCTATGTCGCCGCCAAGCACGGCCTGGCGGGCCTTTGCCGCGTCGTGGCGAAGGAGGGCGCGGCGCACGGCATCCGCTCGAACCTCATCTGCCCCGGCTTCGTGCGCACGCCGCTGGTGGAGCGCCAGATCCCTCAGCTTGCGAAGGAAATGGGCATCTCGGAACAACAGGTGGTAAAGGACGTAATGCTGAAAAACACGGTCGATGGCGAATTTGCCACGGTCGACGACATCGCCCAGGTCGCGCTGTTCGTCGCGGCGTTTCCCACCAACGCGCTGACCGGCCAGTCGATCACCGTCAGCCACGGCTGGCACATGGCCTAAATGGGGACGTACCCCATTTAGGAATCGAGCGTAGCGCCCATCGCCGCGGCAGCCTTGCGCAGCACCGGCAGGTAAGAAAGCGCGCGCTCGAGCGGCATGCGTGAGGCGGGGGCGTGCACGGCGAGCGCGGCGCAGGCGCGCCTTTTCCCGGCGACCGGCACGGCGACGCAGACCAGGCCGGCGTGGAACTCCTCGTTGTCGGTGGCGTAGCGGTTCGCGCGGATGCGCGCGAGCTCGGCGCCCAGGCGCTTCGCGTCGATGATGGTGGCCTCGGTGTAGCGGTTGAGCGGGAGCTGCGCGACCAGGCGCTCGCGGCCCGCCTTGGGCAGGAGCGCGAGCAGCAGCTTGCCGCTGGCGGTGCAGTGCAGCGGCACGTGCGAGCCCGAGGTGAGCGTCATGCGCAGCGGCCACGCCGCCTCGACGCGGTCGACGTAGACCACCTGCGCGCCGTCGAGCATGGTGAAGTTGCAGGTCTCGCCGATCTCGCCGACCAGGCGGGCGAGGATGGCGCCGCGCTCGGCGCGCAGGCTCGCGTTGAGCATCACGTTGCGGCCGAGCGCGGCGAGCCGTGGCCCGGGGGCGTAGCGCCGCGCGCCGGGCTCGCGCATCACGAGGCCGGCCGTCTCCAGCATCCCCAGCATGCGGTAGAGCGTGGGCTTGGGCAGGCGCACCATGCCGGTCAGCTCGGCGAGGGCTTGCGGCCGCTCGGCCGCCACCAGCGCCTCGAGCACCGAGACCGCCCGCAGCGTGGCGGGAATGCTGTCTTCCTTGCGCGGCATGGCGGGGAGATTATCATTTTCTGAAACGCAACCTGTGCGAAACTGGAACGCTTATGACCAACATTTCCGATATGAAGCGCATCGTCGTTTCCGGGCGCACGCGCATGACGCCCTCCGAGGCTTTCGTCGAGACGCTGGTGGCGCAGGGCGTGACCGAGGTGTTCGGCATCGTCGGCTCCGCCTACATGGACGCGCTCGACCTCTTCCCCGCGGCCGGCATCCGCTTCGTGCCCACGGTGCACGAGCAGGGCTCCGCGCACATGGCCGACGGCTACTCGCGCGTCTCCGGGCGCCACGGCGTGTGCATCGGGCAGAACGGCCCGGGCATCACCAACTTCGTCACCGCGGTCGCCGCGGCCTACTGGGCGCACTCGCCGGTGATCGCCATCACGCCCGAGGCGGGCACGATGAACATCGGCCTGGGCGGCTTCCAGGAGACCGACCAGCTGCCGGTGTTCTCGAAGATCACCAAGTACCAGGCGCACGTCAACAACCCGGCGCGCATGGCCGAGCTCACTGCGCGCGCCTTCGACCGCGCCATCCTCGACCTGGGGCCGGCGCAGCTCAACATCCCGCGCGACTTCTTCTACGGCGAGATCGAGTGCGAGGTGCCGCAGCCCATCCGCATCGAGCGCGGCCCCGGCGGCTCGCGCGACCTCGACGCCGCGGCCGAGGCGCTCGCGGGCGCGAAGTTCCCGGTGATCATCGCCGGCGGCGGCGTCATCCAGGCGAACGGCGTCGACGCGTGCGTCAAGCTCGCCGAGGCGCTCGGCGCGCCGGTGGTGAACTCCTACCTGCACAACGACAGCTTCCCGGCGAGCCACGCGCTCGCCTGCGGGCCGCTGGGCTACCACGGCTCCAAGGCGGCGATGAAGGTGATCAACAAGGCCGACGTGGTGCTCGCGCTCGGCTCGCGGCTCGGGCCGTTCGGCACCCTGCCGCAGTACGACTTCGACTACTGGCCGAAGAACGCGAAGCTGGTGCAGATCGACGCGGATGCCAAGGTGCTGGGGCTCGTGAAGAAGACCTCGGTGGCCGTCTGCGGCGATGCGCGCGAGGCGGCAGAGGCGCTGGTTGCCCGCCTGAGAAATAAGAAGTTGAACGGCAACAAAGCCGAGATCGCCAAGAGCGTCGAGAACGAGAAGAAAGCGTGGCGCGAGGAGCTGGCGAGCTGGGACCACGAGAAGGATGCCTGGAGCCTCGAGGTGGCGAAGGGCTCGAAGTACATGCACCCGCGCCAGGTGCTGCGCGAGCTGGAGAAGGCAATGCCCGCCGACGCGATGGTCTCCACCGACATCGGCAACATCTGCCAGATCGCCAACAGCTACCTGAAGTTCGACAAGCCGCGCAGCATGTTCGGCGCGATGATGTTCGGCAACTGCGGCTACGCCTTCCCGACCATGATCGGCTGCAAGGTGGCGGCGCCCGAGCGCACCGCGGTCGCCTACGTCGGCGACGGCGCCTGGTGCATGAGCTTCGGCGAGATCCTCACCTGCGTGCGCGAGAAGATCCCGGTCACCGCGGTGGTGTTCAACAACGAGCAGTGGGGCGCGGAGAAGAAGAACCACGTCGACTTCTACTCCAACCGCTTCCTCGGCGTGAACCTGGAGAACCCGAGCTTCGCGGGCATTGCCAAGGCGATGGGCGCGGAAGGCATCCGCGTCGACAAGCTTTCGGACGTGGGCGCTGCCCTGCGCGACGCGTGCAAGGCGCAGAAGGACGGCAAGACGACGATCGTCGAGCTGATGTGCACGCGCGAGCTCGGCGACCCGTTCCGGCGCGACGCGCTGAAGCTGCCCAAGCGGCTGCTCGCAAAATACAAGGCTTATTCGACGTCGTAGCCGCCGCGGGCGGCCCCTGGGCGCTCGCCTGGTGCGCCGCCGTGATCTTCGTCGCCTACGCGCTGCGCGGGGCGACGGGATTCGGCGCCGGCGTGGTCTCGATCCCGCTGCTGCTGCTTGCGCTGCCCCTGCAGGTGGTCATCCCGCTCGTCACGGCGATGGGCATGCTCGCCTCCTTCGGCCAGGCAGTGCACCAGCGGCGCTTCGTCGACTGGGCGGCCCTGCGGAAGCTCCTCGTGCCCTCCATCGTCGGCATCGCCGCGGGGCTGTGGCTGTTCAAGGCGCTCGATCCCGAGATCCTGCTGCGCTCGCTCGCTGTCTTCATCATCGGCTATGCCCTCTGGGGCTATCTGCCGAAGCGCGCCGCGCGTCCCGCGGCGCCCGCCTGGCTCGGCCCGATCGCGGGCGCGCTCGGGGGCTTCGTCGCGACGGTGTTCGGTGGCATGGCCGGGCCGCTCTACGTCGTTTACCTGCGCACGTGCGCGCTGGACAAGGCGAGGTTCCGCGCCACCATGTCGCTCGCGCTGCTGTGCCTTTCGGTGCTGCGCGCGGCCGGCTACGGGGGCCTGGGCTTCTACGACGCGCGCGTGCTGTGGCTGCTCGCCGCCGCGGTCCCGGTGGTCGTGGTGGCCATGGTCGCGGGGGACCGCTGGCACGCCCGGCTCGACGAGGCGCGCTTCGGCCACGTCGTGGCGGGGCTGCTCGCGCTGAGCGGCACGGCGCTGCTCTTCAAGTAGCTCTTCTGCGGTACTGCCTGAAGACCGGATAGACGATGGTGAGGATCGCGACCACCATGACGGTGCCGCTGATCGGGCGGGTGAAGAACACCGTCCAGTCGTTGCCGAAGCTGATCATGGTGGTCATGAAGTTGGTCTCGGCGAGCGGCCCGAGGATCACGCCGAGCACCAGGGGCGCGATCGGGAAGCGAAAGCGCTCGCAAAGGTAGCCGATCACGCCGAACACCACGATCAGCCAGACGTCGGTGATGTTGTTGCGCGCGGCGAAGGCGCCGAGGATGCAGCACATGACGACGTAGGCCGAGACGATCACCTCGGGCAGCTCGAGCACGCGCACGAGATACCTCGCCGCGAAGTAGCCGATCAGGCACATGCCGATCACCGCGACGAAGATGGACGCGAACACCGCGTAGACGATCTCGCGCGAGGTCTCGAACACCTGCGGGCCGGGCTGCAGGCCGTGCAGCAGGAAGGCGCCCAGGATGATCGCGGTGGCGCCGCTGCCCGGGATGCCCATGGTCATGAGCGGGATCATCGCCCCGCCCACCGAGGAGGTGGCGGCGGTCTGCGGCGCGACGATGCCCTCGGGGATGCCGCTGCCCATGAGCTGCTTGCGCCGCCCGTACTGCGCCTCGACGCCGTAGGAGAGGAAGGAGGCCACGGTCGCGCCGGCGCCGGGCACCAGTCCGATCAGGATGCCGAGGATGGTGCCGCGCGCGTAGGTTCCCTTGATCGCGCCGGCCTCGCGCAGGCTCGGCAGGCGGGTGCTCGCCTCGCCCACCGCCTGCAGCGGGATCGAGCGGAAGCGCTGCTCCATGCGCACGAACACCTCGCCCAGGCCGAACGCGCCGACCATCACCACCAGGTAGTCGATGCCGTCGGAGAGGATCGGCACGCCGAAGGTGAAGCGGTGCGCGCCGTAGGTGTCGTCCACGCCCACCGTGGCGATGGTGAGCCCGATGAAGAGGCTGATCAGCGCGTTGGCGACGCTCGATCCGCCCAGCGCCACCACGCTCGCGAGCCCGAAGAACAGCACGGCGAAGTACTCGGGCGTGGAGAAGGTGAGCGCGATCTTCGCGATCGGGTAGGACAGCAGCACCATCGCCGTCGCGGCGATGAGCCCGCCGAAGAGGGCGGCGAGCAGCGTCCACCCGAGCGCCTGCGCCGCCTTGCCCTTGCGCGCCATCGTGTCGCGGCCGGTTGAGTACGTCGCGCCTGACCGCACAGTCAAGTCGGGTCGCGCCCGTCGCGCAACACGTGATGGAGCGCCGGCGGCAGCTCGCGCCAGG
>CBDDRQ010000132.1:0-33866 GCA_965233125.1 uncultured bacterium | reverse complement strand
TCGTGGCTGCACCGCTTCTTCGAGGACGAGGACCCGGCGGCAAGCTATGGCCGCCAGTTCCGCGGCACGCCCGCCGACTCGCAGATGCCGATCTCGAAGGTGCTGCGCGAGTTCTCGCGGCCGGAGATCCGCGTCGAGCGCACCGGCTACGGCATGCGCCTGCAGACGCTGCGGCGGATCAGCGACGCGCACACGCACATCCGCGTCACCAACGTGCTCTTCCCGCAGGCGTTCGTCATTCCCATGAACGCCGAGATGACGATCTCGCAGTGGCACGTGCCGGTCGACGACACCGGCTGCTACTGGTACGCCATCTTCACCAGCTTCGGCGCGCCGGTCGACAAGGCGACGATGCGCAGCCAGCGCCTGAAGACCTATCCTGCTCCTGAATACAAGCCCATCCATGGCCGCGAGGACGGATGGGGCTTCAATGCGGAAGAGCAAAGGAAGCAGACCTTCACCGGCATGGGCTTCGACATCAACATCCATGACCAGTGGGCCTGCGAGTCCCAGGGCCCGGTCCAGGACCGCACGCGCGAGAACCTCGGCAGCAGCGACAAGGGCATCGTGCTCTACCGCCGGCTGCTCATGGATGCGATCCGGAAGAACGAGGCCGGAGCGCTGCAAGTCGATGTCGACGCGGCCGGCCCGCCGGCGATCGACGGCATAGGACCGACCTCCTCCATCGACGAGTACTGGAAAGACGCCGAGCGCAAGCGCAGAGAACAGGCAAAGTGGGCAGCCTGAAGCTCGACGGCCTGAAGGCGGTGCGCTTCTCGTTCGCCGACCAGCACGGCGTGCTGCGCGGCAAGACCCTCGCGGTGTCCGAGGTGCCGGCGGCGCTCGAGCGCGGCGTGCGCATCACGAGCACGCTGCTGCTCAAGGACACGGCGCACCGCACCGTGTTTCCCGCCTTCACGCCCGGTGCCGGCATCGGCATTCCGGAGATGGAATGCGCTGCAGACCTGCTCATGCGGCCGGACGCGGAGACCTTCCGCGTGCTGCCGTGGGCGCCGGACACGGGCTGGGTGCTTTGCGAGCTCGCCTTCCAGGATGGCCGGCCGGCACCGTTTTGCAGTAGAAGAATCCTGAAAGAAGCACTCGAAAAACTCAAACCGTTTGAATTCATCTGCGGCCTCGAGATCGAGTTCCATGTGTTCCGCGTCCGCGACGCCAACCTGCGGCCCGCGGACGCCGGCCAGCCCGGCACGCCGCCCGACGTCGAGCTCCTCACCACCGGCTACCAGTACCTCACCGAGAACCGGTACGACCAGATCGACCCGGTCATTCAGATTCTTCAAAAAGAGCTTTCGTTGCTGGGTCTTCCGCTGCGTTCCTTCGAGGTCGAGTACGGGCCGAGCCAGTTCGAGATCACGCTCGGCGTGCTGCCCGGCCTCGCGGCCGCCGACGCGATGCTGCTCTTCCGCAGCGCCGTCAAGCAGATCGCGCGCCGCCACGGCTACCACGCCACCTTCATGTGCCGGCCCAGGCTGCCGAACGTGATGTCGAGCGGCTGGCACCTGCACCAGTCGCTCAGCCGGGACGGCAAGAACGTGTTCCCGTCAGGAACAGCGGATTTATCGTCTGTGGGGCAAAGCTGGCTCGCCGGCCTGCTCGCCCATGCCCGCGGCGCCTGCGCCCTCTCCACGCCGACCCTCAACGGCTACAAGCGCTACCGGCCCTACTCGCTCGCGCCCGACCGCCTGGTGTGGGGGCGCGAGAACCGCGGCGCGCTGCTGCGCGTCATCGGACACCCCGCCACGCACGTCGAGAACCGCATCGGCGAGCCGGCGGCGAATCCCTACCTTTACCTCGCCTCGCAGGTGTACTCCGGCCTCGACGGCATGGCGCGCAAGCTGCCGCTCCCGCCCTCGGCCGACACGCCCTACGAGGCCAAGGCCGAGCTGCTGCCAAGGACGCTCGGCGAAGCCTTGCAGGCCCTCAGGGAAGACAGGATCCTTCGCGAGGGCCTGGGTGAAGCCTTTGTCGACTATTACTGCAGGATCAAGGAAGCTGAGATCGCGCGCTTCAATTCCGAAGTCAGCGAGTGGGAGCACAGGGAGTATTTCGACCTGTTCTAGGAGAACATGGAAACCAGGAACATAGGACCGCTCAGGGTCTGCCCCATCGGGCTCGGGCTGATGTCGATGTCGGGCGTCTACGGCGCCGCGGACGACGAGCAGTCGATCGGCGTGATCCACCACGCGCTCGAGCGCGGCATCAACCACCTCGACTCGGCGGACATGTACGGCTGGGGGCACAACGAGAAGCTGCTCGGCCGCGCGCTCAAGGGGCGGCGCGACAAGGCGGTGGTCGTGACCAAGTTCGGGCAGGTGAAGACCCCGGAAGGCAAGCAGGAGGTGGACGGGCGCCCGGCGTACGTGCTGCAGGCCTGCGAGGCGAGCCTGCAGCGCCTGGGCATCGACGTCATCGACCTGTACTACCAGCACCGCGTCGACCCCAACGTGCCGATCGAGGAGACGCTCGGCGCCATGAAGCGCCTGGTCGAGGCGGGCAAGGTGCGCGCCCTCGGGCTCTCGGAGGCGAGCCCGGCGACGATCCGCCGCGCGCACAGGATCCACCCGATCTCGGCGGTGCAGAACGAGTATTCGCTGCTGTACAGAAAAGAAGGAGAGGAAACGCTCGCGGTGTGCCGGGAGCTCGGCATCACGCTCGTCGCCTACGCGCCGCTCGGCCGCAGCCTCCTCACCGGGGCAGTGCAGGGCAAGGCCGACCTCCCCGAGGGCGACCGGCGCCTCGCGCACCCGAGGTTCCAGGGATCGAATCTGGACCAGAACATTTCCATTCTCAGAAAACTTGAATCGATCGCCCGCGAAAAGCGCTGCACGCCGGGGCAGCTCGTGCTCGCCTGGCTGCTCGCGCAGGACAAGGCAGTGGTCGCCATCCCGGGCACCAAGCGCAAGGAGCGGGTGGATGAGAATCTGGGCGCGCTCGACATCAAGCTGAGTGGTTCCGACTTGGAAAGAATATCCGCTACCGCCCCCGTGGGCGCGGGTGCCGGGCCGCGCTACCCCGCCGACGCGCTGAAGCGGGCGTACCTCTAGAAGACCTTGCGGGCCTCCGTCGCCGGCCGGCTGGCGCTGCTCGCCACGCTCTGGTCGCTGCAGTTCCTCTTCATGCGGGTCGCCGTGCCCGTGTTCGGCTCGCCCCTCGTGGCCGAGGCGCGCGCGCTGTTCGGGGTCGCCTTCATCGTGCCCTGGGCGTTGCTCGCCGCGCAGCGCATCGCGCCGCTCGCGCACTGGCGCGACCACCTCGGCATCGCGCTCACGAACAACGTGCTGCCGTTCCTGCTCTTCGCCTGGGCGGCGACGGCGCTGCCGGCGGGCTACCTCGCCATCATCAACGGCACGGTGCCGCTGTGGACCGGCGTGTTCGCCGCGCTCCTGCTCGGCGAGCGCCTCGGGGCGCGGCGCGCGGCGGGCTTTGCGCTGGGCATCGTCGGGGTTGCGCTGATCGTCAACCTCGGGCCGGTCGAGCTCGGCGCGCGCACGCTCGCCGGCGCCGGCGCGGCGCTCCTCGGCGCGGCGTGCTGGGGCTGGGCGGGGGTGCTGATCAAGCAGCGCTTCGGCAAGCTGCCGCCGGTCGGCCTCGCCGCGGGCTCGATCGGCTTCGCGGCGCTGCTCATGTCTCCCGCCTGGGCGCTCGCGCCGGCGCCGCAGGCATGGACGCCCGAGGCGACCGCGGCGCTGGTCGCGCTCGGGGTCGTCTGCAGCGGCATCGCCTACCTGCCCTTCTTCACCCTCCTGCGCGACATCGGCCCCTCGCGCACGCTCTCGGTCACGTTCCTCGTGCCGGTGCTCGGCGTGTTCTGGGGCTGGCTCTTCCTCGACGAGGCGGTGACGCTGCCGATGCTAGCCGGCGCGGCCCTGGTCCTAGGCGCGATGGCCCAGGTTCTGCGGCGGTAGCGTCGCGATCTTGACGTTCTGCTCGCGCGGCTCGTCCCAGTACTCGGCCTTGTCGATGCGCACCTCGAGCAGCGCGAGGTCCGGGTCTTCCAGGCCGCGCGGGAACCAGCGCTCGAGGCTGGAGTGCCACAGCGCCTGCATCTTCTCGCGGTCGCGCACCACGCGCGCCGTCCCGGAGATCGAGGCGAAGTCCTCGTCGCGCGGGTCGGCGTAGGACAGGCTGACCTGGTTCTCCTGTTGAACTTCCAGCGACTTCGGGGCGTGCGCCTGCGTGAAGAACCACAGCCGCCCCGCGGCGTCGATTTCCAGCGTCTCGAGCGGCCGGCTGCGCAGCGACCCGTCGGGCTCGGTGGTCGTGAGCATGCCGACCTTCATCTGCCGCACCAGGGCGGCGAGCCGGGCGAGGTCCTGGCTCCTTTGTTTCGCTACTTTCATGGAATTACCTCCTCCTTAACCCCCAGCAAGGAAAGTGCCGTTAAAGGAAGGACAAGGAGGTCACACCCATGCACAGTCTGAAAAAAGTCACAGTCGCGGTCGCACTGGCCCTCTCTTCCGCCGCCTACGGCGCCGTGCAGGAGAAACCCAGCACCCTCGGCGACCAGCAGTCGGTCGCGGTCACCATCTACAACGAGAACCTCGCGCTCATCAAGGACCTGCGCAGGGTGACGCTCGAGGCGGGCAGGAACCGCCTCGCCCTGCGCGAGGTCAGCGGCCGGATGCGGCCGGAGACGGCGCTGCTGCGGAGCCTCTCGCATCCCGGGTCGCTCTCGCTCCTCGAGCAGAACTTCGACTTCGATCTCCTCACCCCGGCGAAGCTGCTCGAGAAGTACGTCGGGCGCGAGGTGCGCATCGTCAGGACCCATCCCACGACCGGGGCCGAAACGATCGAGACCGCCACCGTGCTCGCCGCGAACGGCGGCGTGGTGATGCGCATCGGCGATCGCATCGAGACCGGGCTTCCCGGGCGCATCGTCTACGACGCAGTGCCGGCCAACCTGCGCGACAAGCCGACGCTCGTCACCGAGCTCGACGCCGCGCGCGCCGGCATGCAGTCGCTGGAGCTCTCCTACCTCTCCGGCGGCCTGTCGTGGAAGGCGGACTACGTCGCCGAGCTGAACGCCTCGGACAGCGCGCTCGACCTCAACGGCTGGGTGACCCTCACCAACACCAGCGGCACGGCCTACCCCAACGCGAAGCTGCAGCTCGTGGCCGGCGACGTGAACCGGGTGCGCGACGAAATGCGGATGGCGGCCAAGTCCGGCCGCATGCGCGACGTCGCGGAAGCCGCCCCCGCTTCGCAGATGGCGCAGGAAGCGCTCTTCGAGTACCACCTGTACACACTGCAGCGGCCGACCACCATCGCCGACAGGCAGACCAAGCAGGTGGCGCTCCTCGGCGCCCAGGGCGTGCCGGTGGCCAAGGAGCTGCTCCTCCAGGGCTCGGACTACTACTACCGCTCGAGCGTCGGCGGCATCGGCCAGAAGATGAAGGTCGGCGTCTTCGTGCAGTTCGAGAACCGCGAGTCCTCGCACCTGGGCGTGCCCATGCCCAAGGGCGTGGTGCGCGTCTACAAGAAGGACAGCTCCGGCAACGCGCAATTCGTCGGCGAGGACCGCATCGACCACACCCCGAAGAACGAGAAGGTGCGCCTGAAGCTCGGCGATGCCTTCGACGTTACCGCCGACAAGAAGCAGACCGACTTCCGCGCCCGGGGCGGCCACATGTACGAGAGCGCCTACGAGATCGTGCTGCGCAACGCCAAGAAGGAAGCGGTCAGCGTGATCGTGCGCGAGCCCGTCCCGGCCGACTGGACCATGCTCGAGGAGAGCCAGCGGCACGCCAAAGTCGCCTCCGGCACGGCGCAGTGGAAAGTCAACGTCCCCGCCGAGGGCAGCGCCACGCTGAAATACCGGGTATTGGTGCGCTACTTCTAACGGGGTCAGAGCAAATAACCGTCTGCAAGGGAATTGCTCTGACCCCGTTGATGACCCGCTCAGCGGGCCGGAATGTCATAGGAAGCCATCAGGTCGTCGACCACCTTGTGGTAATGCGCCCAGGGCGCCTCGCGGAAGTTGTGGTTGCGCACGATGAACGAGGCGCCGGCGTAGAACTTCTCGTACTGCAGGTGCCGGCCGGCGAACTCCGAGCCGATCAGGTCCCAGGCGAGCTTGTAGAGCTTCATGCGCTCGAGCGCGCCGAGCTGCGGCGTCTGCCAGTAGGTCTCGAACATCGCCTTCAGCTTCGGCTCGTGCATCAGGGTGACGTCGGCGGGCATCTGGAAGATGCCGCCGCCGCACAGCTCGCGCAGCGCGTCGATGATCGCCGAGTGGCTCTCGGTGCACCAGTTGAGCGCGGCGTACATGTAGCGCCGGTTGAAGGTCTTCCAGCCGCCCTGCTCGTCGCCTTCAGGCCAGTCCTCCGCGTCCTGGATCTGCCCGGCGATCATGCCGCCGAGCGCCGCCTCGAGCGCCGCGAAGCGCCCGAGCACCTCGCGCACCGCCGGCACCTCGTTGGCGCCGGAGGCGTGCGCGATCTTGCTCGCCAGCCCGACGATGAGCTGCATCTTGGCGTGGAAGCGCACGTTCGACTGGTGGTTGCCGTAGCAGTGGCCGGGGGTCTTGATGTAGATCTCGCGCGCGAGGATGGCGTCCATGTGCACGAACACGCGCTCCCAGGGCACCTTGACCTCCTCGCACATCACCATCGAGTCGGTCTCGTCGAAGCGCCAGGTGAGCGGGTTCTCGAACTCCGAGGGGGCATGGCGCTCGTAGGCCTTGCGCGACCACAGCGTCACCCCTTTCGCGTTCACCGGGATGGCGCAGGTGATGGACTCGGGCAGCTGGTTGGGCGCCAGCGGGATCAGGTTGCCGATCCAGATCTCGTTGGCGAACACCGCGCCGGTGGCGAGCATCTTCATGCCCGAGATCACCACCCCGTCGTCGTCCTCGCGCACCACGCGCAGCGTCGGCACCGGAATGTTCTGCTTGACGTAGAACTCCGGGTTGCGCGCCGCCTGCGGCGGGATCACCGCGTAGACGCCGTAGACGTCTTCCCGACGCATGTGCTCGTAGTACCGAACCAGATTTTCAGAGAATTTCCCGAATACCGAAGGGTTCATCGCCATGCCGGTCACGAAGCTCGAGACATGGTCGGGCGAGCGCCCGAGCAGCCCGTAGCTCATGTCGGCGATGGCGCGATGCAGCGCCGTGCGCTTCTCCAGGTGCTCCTTGCTCCTGGCCCTCAGGAAGTACGCACTGTATTTCTCCTTTCCTTCCTGAAAGGAGAATCGAGGATCCGCGCGCTTCATGTCGAAAATGGCCGCCATCGAGCGCGCGCCGTTGCGGAACGCCGGGTGCGTCGTGACGTCGTCGACCCGCTCCGAGCCGATGTAGACGACGCGGCCGTCCCTCAGCTGCTCGAGGTGCTCACTTCCGGTCTTTAGCATGGTAGTAGTGGATCTCGTGCAGGATGCAGCCGCCGCGGGAGGTGAACGGGCCGTGGTGCACGCCCGGCGGGCGGCACGCGTAAGTGGGCGCAAGACACTGCTCGCCGCCCTTGCCTTCCTTGTCGTTGCCGACCACGAGGTCGCCCTGCACCACGTACACCTCCTCCCAGTGGTCGTGCACGAACGGCTCGGTGGAGAACGCGCCCGGCTCGATCTTCAGGAGCCGCGTGCGGCTGCCCGTTTTCGCTTTTTCGTCCAGGTCCGATGCCAGGATCTTCTGGAAGAACCCGGGCGGGTAGCCCTCGGGCGGCTGCCAGCCGCCGGCGAGATCCACCTTCACGAACTCCAGATGCTGCTTGGGCTTCATCAGGCCTCCTCCTCGTTGCCGTCCAGCCAGGGCGAGCGGAACACCTCCTCCTGCGCCATCGCCTGGTGGAACACCTTGCCCGCGTAGGGCGGGAACTTCTCGAAATCGCGCCGCGCCTCGGCGCGCTGTGCCGACGCAAGGGCCGCGTCGAGGTCGGCCTGCGTCTCGAACTCGAGCTGCGCCAGCAGGACCGACCGGCCCCGGTTTACGGGGAGTGGATCCTGAAATTCCATGTCCGTGTGAAGCACGATGCGGCGCATCCCCGGCCAGCGGGCGAGGATCGGCACGTGCGCCTCGCGGTAATGGCGCAGGAATTCCTCCGACGCCTCGCCCTCGTAGCGCACGAAATAGGACACCGTCATGCCGCCTCCGCCTCGCGAACGAGGAACTCGAGCATCGACACCGCGCGGTCGCCGCCCGCGAGGAGATCGGCGGCGAAGGCGCGCAGCTCGCGGAAGCGCTTCGCGTCCAGGCGCTCGAACAGCACGTCGTTGATGCGCCGCTGGTACGGGGCCATCCGCTCCAGCAGCTCGCCGCCCCTGGAAGTGATGCTGAGGAGGACCCTGCGGCCATCGGCCGGGTCGGACGCCTTCTCCAGGATCCCCTGCTCCACGAGCTTGTTCGCCTCGATGGTGATGAAGGCGCCCGAGCGGTGCAGGCGCGCCGCCACCTCGCCCACCGACAGGCCCTCGGCGCGGCTCACCAGCATCAGGGTCTCGTACTGCACCCCGGAGATGCCGGCGATGGCGGCGAAGGCGTCGCGGCAGGCGTCCAGGCGATGGCCGTAGGCGATGAGGTCGTGGATCAGGCGGCGAAACTCCGCGTCCGAGCCCTTCACCAGCAGCGCCGGGCGCGATACCGTAGCGGGCGGGGCGGCGTTTCGCTTGCGGGCGCGGGCCATGGCTCCGGCGATTCTCGGGCCCGCCAATTACCTTTGTCAATTAGCTATCGGGGAAATCCATGCTGAAGCTGTACGGGCAATACCGGTCGCGCGCCTTCCGCGTCGCCTGGCTGCTGAAGGAGTCGAGCATTCCCTACGAGCACGTCGACGTGACGATCAACGTGGCGGGCGCCACCTGCAAGGACCCCGCCTACCTCGCGCTCAACCCCAACGCGCGCGTGCCCACCATCGACGACGACGGATTCGTGATGTGGGAGTCGGCCGCCATCAACTTCTACCTCGCCGAGAAGTACAGGAGCCCGCTGTGGCCCGCGGACATGCAGGGCAAGGGGCGCGCCTACCAGTGGGCCTTCTTCATCGCCAACGACGTCGAGCCGCACATGATCACGGTGATGCAGAACCGCGTCATGTTCGCCCCCGAGAAGCGCGATGCGGCCCTCGCCGACGCCGCCGACGCGAAGCTGCAGCCGCGACTGAAGGTTCTCGACGAGTTCTTGAACAAGAACCGGTTCTTCGACATCGACCATTGGGGCCTCGCCGACTTCATGGTGGCGAGCGTGTGCTACTCGTTCTTCGCCATGAAGTACGACCTCGCGAGGTTCCCGAGCTTCCAGAAGTGGCTGATGGCGAGCCTCGAGCGCCCGAAGGCGAAGGAAGCGCGCGCGCTGCGCGAGTAGGCTATGGACGATCTCGACGATCCGCGCGTCCTTCTCGCCGTCGAGAGGACGTTGCTCGCATGGAGCCGCACCGCCACCGGCCTCATGGCCTTCGGGTTCCTCATCGATCGCGCCGGCCTGATGATCGAGGGCGCCAGGGCCGGGCGCGACCTCGGCTTCTGGATCGGCCTCGCCTTCGTGCTGCTCGGCGCCATCCTGTCGGCCGTCTCGGTGCTGCACTACCGGCGCTCGCTCGTGTGGCTGCGCCCCAAGCAGATCCCGCCCGGCTACTGGCTCAACCTCGTCGTCTTCACCAGCGTGGCGACCACGCTCCTCGGCGTGATCCTCGCCGGCTACCTGGTGTTCTCCTGAGGGCGCTCTAGAGCGGGAAGAAGCGCGGCAGCAGGAAGGCGTAGGCGGCGAGCATGATGACGAGAAGCGGCGCGCCGCCGCGCACGAAATCCGAGAAGCGGTAGCCCGCGGCGCTCATCACCAGCAGGTTGGTCTGGTAGGCCATCGGCGTGAGGTAGCAGAAGTTGGCCCCGAACATGATGGCGAGCACCAGCGGCTCCGGCGCCACGCCGAGCTCGCTGGCGATGCCGATGGCGACCGGCGTGCCGACCGCGGCGGCGGCGCTGTTGGAGACGAAGTTGGTGAACATCGCCGTGAGGAGCATCAGCAGCGCGAGCACCCATTCCGGGCGCAGGTCCTGCACCGCGCCGACGAAGCGGCCGGCGAGCCACGCGGTCGCGCCGGTCCTCTCCAGCGCCGCCGCGAGCGCCAGGCTCGAGGCGACGAGCAGCACCACTTTCATCGACAGCGCCGCGGCCGCGTCCTCCCAGTCCAGGCAGCGCGTCACGATCATGAGGAAGGCGCCGGCCAGCGCGGCGACGGCGATCGGCGCCAGCTTGAACGCGGCGACCGCCACGACCGCGGCGAGGATCCCGAGCGCGAGCGGCGCGCGGGCGGTACGCGGCAGGTCGTAGCTGCGGTCGAGCACCAGCAGCCGCCCGCGCGAGCGCAGCTTGCCGATCGCCTCTTCGGTGCCCTGCACCAGCAGCAGGTCGCCGGCGCGCAGCCGGGCGTCGGCGATGTCGCCCGAGGCCGGGCCGCGCCCGGGCCGCTGCAGCCCGACGACGGTCACGTCGTAGAGGTCGGCGAAGCGCGCCGCGCGCAGCGTCGAGCCGTGCAGCGGCGAACCCTCGGTCACCACCACCTCGGCAAGGCGCTGGCCCTCGGCGGCGAGCGGATTGTCCTCGTCGACCGGCTTCTCCTCCTCGCCCGGCTTGTGCAGCGCGGCGCCGATCTGCCCGGCGAACTCGTGCAGCGCCTTGGGCTCGGCGCTGACATAGAGCCGGTCGCCCGCGCGCAGCGTCATGGCGGGCAGGCGCGCGAGCTCGAGCCCCGCGCCGCGCACCACGCGCATCGGGCGCAGCCCCTCGGCCTTTTTCTGCACCTCGGCGAGCGTCTTGCCGTCGGCGAAGCCGCCCTCGGCGAGGTGCAGGACGGCGCTGAACACCTGCGGCTTCGCGTCGCCCATCGGCGCGCCGCGCTCCGGGATGAGCCGCGGCAGCACCAGCCACAGGTAGGCGAGGCCGGGCACCGCGGCGAGCGCGGTCACGTGAATGAAGTCGAACATCTCGAAGCGGCGCACGCCGAGGTCGGCCGCCATCGACACCACGATGAGGTTGGTCGAGGTGCCGATGGTGGTGCCCATGCCGCCGATCAGCACCGCGTAGTTCATCGGCATCAGCGTGCGCGCCGGCGAGGTGCCGGTGCGCAGCGCCGCGCCCACCAGCACCGGCAGCATCAGGACCACGATCGGGGTGTCGTTGAGCACGCCGCTCGCTGCGGCACAGAGCGCCAGTACGAGAAGCAGGGCCGCGCCGGGCCGCGCCTCGAGCAGGCGCGCGAGGAGCCGGGACGCGGGCTCCAGGGCGCCGGTGGCGACCAGCCCGCGCCCCAGCACCATCAGCGCGCAGATCGCGATCAGCGCTTCGTGGCCGAAGCCGTAGAAGAACGAGACCGGCGAAACGTCTCCGTAGGGGAAGACCTGGAACAGCGCGACGATGCACACCAGGACCAGCAGGCCGGTGCTCTCCACCGGCAGCTTCTCGCTGGCAAAGAGGACGAACGCGACCAGCGTCAGGCCGAGCAGCGCGGCCGCGTGCGGCGAGAGCCCGAGGGTCTCCACGCCTAGCCGGCGACGACCAGCACCGGGACTTTCGCGTGGGCGAGGAGCTTGCCGGTGTCGCCGTCGGCGGCCGTGACGATCAGGTCGCACTTGAGCGAGCGGGCGGCGTCGAGCACCGTCTTCCAGTCGCGATCGCCCTTCGCGCGCTCGGTGCTGAACCGCGCCCTCGCCTTGCGCGCGGCGCGCTCGAAGGCGGCCAGCGCCTTGTCGCCCTCCTTGCGCGCGTCCTCGCGGATCCGTTCGATCTCCGCGGCCGCGTCGAATTCCGCGCTAAGGACGTGGGTGAACGAGCGGCGCACGTACACGCCGACCGCCTCTACCCGCATCGCCTTCGCGATCTCGAGCCCGGCACGGACCGCCTTGCGCGCCGGCGCGGAAACGTCGGTGCGGATCAGGATGCGCTTGTACTTCTTCATTTTTACCCCCGGGGCATCATATGCTAGCGCCATGGACGGGAACGAGCTTAAGCGGGCGCTGCGGCTGATGGAAGACGGCGACTGGCGGGCCGCGCACGAGATCGTGCAGAAGGACGAGGAGTCGCCGCTTTCCTGCTGGGCGCACGGCATCGTGCACCTCATGGAAGGCGACCTGCCGAACGCTCGCTACTGGTACGGGCTGGCGAAGCGCGCCTTCCCCGAGAACCCCTCCATCCCCGTCGAAATCGCCGCGCTGAAGAATAGCGGCGCGCAGGGGGCTGCATCGGGCGACTGAGGCTACCATAGCGAAATGCTGGTCGAGCGCATCGAAGGCAAGTGGATCGAGAGTTTCAAGGACGTGTTTCGCCAGTGCGGCGTGAAGCCCGGCGAGGTGGTCGCGGTGCTCTCCGAGACCCAGTCGCGCCCGGTGCTCGCCGAGCTCTCGGAGCTGGCGCTGCAGCAGCTCGGCGCGCGGGTGTTCCAGATCCGGCTGGTCTCGCCGCCGGTGAGCGGCGTGCCGATCCGCTCCACCGGCACGACCCTCGCCGTGGGCGGCCTCGAGCCGGTGGTCGCCGCGCTCGCCGGCACCGGCATGGTGGTCGACTGCACCGTGGAGGGCATGCTGCACGCGCCGGAGCTGCCCCGCATCCTCGCCGGCGGCACACGCCTCATGATGATCAGCAACGAGCACCCGGAAGTGCTCGAGCGCACCAAGCCCACGCCGCAGCTCCGCGAGCGCGTAATCCGGGGCATCAAGATGCTGTCCAAGACCAAGCTTTTGCGAGTCACGTCTGAGGCCGGCAGCGACCTTTCCGTTCAAGTAGAGAATGCTGCCGTACGAGGGGCGACCGGCATTGTCGACAAGCCCAAAGGCGTGGGCTACTGGCCGGCGGGCCTGTGCCTGTGCTTCCCGAAGCCGGGGACGGTGAACGGGCGCCTGGTGCTCGCGCCCGGGGACGTCAACCTCACCTTCAAGCGCTACATCGAGGCGCCGGTGACGCTGGCGATCGAGAACGACTACGTGACGCGCATCGAGGGCGAAGGCCTCGACGCGGCGCTGCTGCGCTCCTACTACGAGGCCTGGAACGACCGCGAGGCCTACGCCACCTCGCACGTGGGCTGGGGCATGAACACCGACGCGCGCCCCGAGGCGATGATGATGTACGACCGCGCGCAGATCAACGGCACCGAGCTGCGCGCCTTCGGCGGCAATTTCCTGTACTCGACCGGCGCCAACGAGACCGCCGGTCGCTTCACCGCCTGCCATTTCGACTTCCCGATGCGCGAGTGCACCGTCGAGCTCGACGGGGTGAAGGTCGTCGAGCGCGGCAAGCTATCCAAGGAGATGTTGTGAGACTGATTGCCGCGATTCTTCTCTCGTTGTTTTCCTTTTCGGTGAATGCCTGGCCCACGAAGCCCGTGCGCATGGTCGTCGCCTACCCCGCCGGCGGCGGCATCGACGTGATGGCGCGGCAGATCGCCGGAAAGCTCTCGGGTCCCTGGGGCCAGCCGGTGGTGGTCGAGAACAAGCCCGGCGCGAACACCATCCTCGCCGCCGACGCGGTCGCGAAGGCCGCGTCCGACGGGCACACGATCCTGTTCACCACGGACGCCACCTTCTCGATCAACCCGCACCTGTACGCCAAGCTGCCCTACGACGCGCAGCGCGATTTCATCCCGGTGACGATGCTCGTGCTCCTGCAGCAGATGCTGGTCGCCCACCCTTCCCTGCCGGCGAACACCCTTCCTGAACTGATCTCTCTGGCGAAACAGAAGCCCGGCGCAATCAACTACGCCTCCTACGGCAGCGGCAGCCAGCCGCACCTCGCCGGCGAGATGCTCAAGCACAAGGCCGGCATCGACCTGGTGCACGTGCCCTACAAGGGCATCTCGCTCGCCGTGCCCGCGGTGATCGCGGGCGAGGTGCAGCTCACCTTCTCTGGCATCGCCACCGGCATGGGCCCGCTCAAGGGCGGGCGCATCAAGGCGATCGCCATCGGCGGGAAGAGCCGCTCGCCGCTGCTCCCGCAGGTGCCGACCTTCGCCGAGCTCGGCTATCCGGAGGTCGAGACGCACGCCTGGTTCGGCCTTTTCCTGCCGGCGGGATCACCCAGCGATGCCGTTTCACGAATCCATAAAGATGTGAAGCAGATCCTCGATGAACCCGATTTCCGGCAGAAGCAGCTGGTCGAGCGCGGCTACGAGCCGATCGGCAGCTCGCCCGGCGAGTTCGCTTCCTACATCAGGAGCGATTCCGAGAGCAGAAGCAGGGCCGTGAAAATCTCCGGCGCGAAGGCGGAATAGCCCTGGAGACGATCTTCGTCGGGCCGGCGCCGCGGCTCGCGGTGTCGGTCGCCGGAAGCGGCCCGCTGGTCCTGTTCCTGCACGGCATCGGCGGGCACCGGCAGCACTGGGACGCCCAGGTGGCGTTCTTTTCGGCGCAGGGCTACCAGGCGGCGGCGTGCGACGCGCGCGGCTACGGGGAGTCCGATGACTACGAGGGACCGCTGCACTTCGACCACTTCACCGGCGACGTGCTGCGCGTCGCCGAGCACCTCCGGGCCTCCAGAATCCACCTCGTCGGCCTGTCGATGGGCGGGCGCATCGCGCGCAACGTCGCCCTGCACTACCCGGCGTGGCTGCGCTCGCTGACCCTCGCCGACACCAGCCCGGGGTTCGACTCGCTTTCGCCCGAGCAGGTGCGCCGGTTCGTCTCCGAGCGGCGGGCGCGCACCCCCGAGACGCTGCGGCGCCTCCTCGGGAAGAACCCCCGGCCCGAGGCCTTCAAGGCGCTGATGGAGAGCTTCGCCGCCACGCACGCCGAGTCCTACATCAAGACCCTCGAGGCCTCGGTCGCCCACGACCGCGCCGCGCCGCTCGAGGAGATCCGCGTGCCCACCCTGGTGATCACCGGCACCGAGGACCAGGTCTACCCGCCCGCCGTGGCGCGCGACATCGCGCGGCGCGTCCCGGGCGCGCAGCTCGTCGAGATCGAGAGCGCCGGGCACCTGAGCAACCTCGAGCAGCCCGAGCGCTTCAACCGGGCGGTATTCGAATTCATCGATCGACAGGAGAAGGCTTCATGAGCAACGGCAAAGTCGCGCCCGTCACGGGCGCCGGAACGGGAATCGGCAAGGCGGCGGCGCACGCGATGCTGAAGGACGGCTACAGGGTGGCGCTGGTCGGCCGGCGCAAGGACCTGCTCGAGAAGGCTGCCGCCGGCTTCGACCACGCGCTGGTCCTCGCGGGGGACATCACCCAGCCGGAGACCGTCAAGGCGATTTTCGCCAGGGTAAAGGAGAAGTGGGGCCGCCTCGACGTCCTCTTCAACAACGCCGGCATGGGCGCGCCGGCGGTGCCGATGGAGGACCTGCCCTACGAGAAGTGGAAGGAAGTGGTCGACATCAACCTGAACGCCATGTTCCTGTGCTGCCAGGAGGCGGTGCGCATCATGAAGGCGCAGCAGCCCAAGGGCGGGCGCATCATCAACAACGGCTCGATCTCCGCGCACGCGCCGCGCCCCAACACCATCGCCTACACCGCCACCAAGCACGCCGTCACCGGCCTCACCAAGTCGATCTCCCTCGACGGCCGCCAGCACGACATCGCCTGCGGCCAGATCGACATCGGCAACGCCGCCACCGAGATGACCGAGCGCATGACCAAGGGCGTGCAGCAGGCCAACGGGACCATCATGGTCGAGGCGCGCATGGACGTGAACCACGTCGGCCAGGCGGTGCTGCAGATGGCGAACTTCCCGCTCGAGACCAACGTCCAGTTCATGACCATCATGGCGAGCAAGATGCCCTTCGTCGGGCGAGGATGAGTCAACCGCGCGCTACGGTGATGCCGAACCTCTCGCGAATATCCCGCAGCGGCACGTCGAGGTACTGATCGAACGCCGCCCACGGCCAGCGCGCGCGCTGGCGCAGGCAGCGCGCGAGCGTGCGGGGAACGACGAGCACCGAGCGGGCGATCGAGCCCAGGGCGGCCCCCAGGGGGATCTGCCGGTAGATCTGCAGCGACTCGTGCAGGCGATAGCCCCTGAGCACCCGCAGCCCTTCGGTCGTGCCGAAGATGCTGGCGATCTTCACCGCGGCCTCGTCGTCGAGCGCCGTGCTGCAGCCGAAGACCACGTGCGCCGCGTCGTGGCAGCGGAAGAAATGCTGCGCCTCCGGCGACAGGCCGCGTCCTCGCGCCAGCCCGGGATTCGCCGCGTAGTACTCCGCGATCGCCTCGGCCAGCGTCTGCGGAGAATCCTGGTCTGCGAACCTCATCCGCCCGGCTTTTTAACCGCGCCGACGCGTGGCACGAACCACGCCCCGAAGCCCGCCTCGACCAGCATGCGCAGGATGTGCCAGGGCGAGCGCTCCGCGTTCGGCCTGAGGCCGGGCTCGTCCGCCAGATAGTGGGCGAGCAGCTCGCTCGCCGCCTCCGCGGCCGAGGGCGGCACCATGATGGTTCGCACGTTGAGCAGGTCGAGCTGCATGCCCGGGTAGAGGCCGCCGTAGCCCCGGTTATGCACGTAGTACGGGATGCCGTTCGCCTCCAGCAGGCTCTCCGCGATGGCAAGCTGTATCAGCGTCTGCGGCTTGAAGACGGCGATCACCCGAGCCGCATTATGGGGAGGTACCGGCCATGGTGGAAGGGGCGCGTAAGGTCAAAATGGGTACGATCGTACCCATTCATGGAAAACGTGGTCTGTCCCTGTTTTTAGGGGGCGATGCGCGCGCGCATCCAGGCGGCGGTGCGCAGGACGCCGCCGAAGCTGAAGAGATGCATGCCGGCGACGTTGCTCGGCGCGCGGCTGGCGCTGTAGCGCGCGACGGCGAGGAGCTGCTCGCCGGGATCGGTGTGGGTGACCAGCTTGGCGATGCCGGTGCCGAGGTTGCGCAGCGCGCGCAGCGACACGCTCACGCCGCAGCGCTGCGCGTAGCGCGCGAGCGCCACCGGGTCGGTCGGGCCGGCGAGGCCGACGTAGAGGGAGACCGCGGGCGCGCTGCGCGCGAGCAGCGAGCAGAACTCCACCACGCGCGCCGGCGAGAACGAGAACTGCGTGACGACATACAGGCCGATGCCCTGCTCGCGCGCAAGCTCGACTTTCCTTTGAAAAGCCGAGGAAAGATCTGCTGCGGCGATGCGAGGGTGCCCCTCGGGGTAGCCGGCGACGCCGAACTCGCGGATGCCGGCGCCGGCAAGCACGCCCTCCTCGAGGAGCTGCACGCTGTCGCGGTACGGCCCCTTGGGCTTGGGCTCGTCGCCGCCGATGAGCAGCACGCGATGCACGCCGTATTGCCTTACTGACCGTTCCAGAAAATCCTTGAATTCGCCGCGGTCGAGAATGCGCCGCGCCGAGACGTGCGGCACCGGGTCGAGGCCGGCGCCGCGGATCGCCGCCACCGCCTCGAGCGTGCGCGAGAGCGGCAGGCCGGGCAGCGAGGGGATGTAGACGCAGGTGTCCTTGGGCAGGATCGCGCCGACCTCGGCCGCGCGGTGCAGCTCGCGCGGCAGGATCTCGAGCGAGCCGGCGGCGAGCAGCTCCGCCACGCGCGGCTGCAGGGCGAGGTCAGTCGCGCTTGCGGGAGACGACATAGGACTCATCGAGGAACCACAGGCTGCCATGCTTCTGCAGCACCTCCCGGGTAGCGTCGAGGTAGCGCGAGTCGCGCAGCACCTCGGCGAGGCGCGCATCGTCGATCTGCGCGACGTAGATCGCGGCGTTCCAGGCCGCGAACAGGGTCGAGGTGCCGATGCTGGCCGAGATCTCCGTGGGCAGCGTGTGCATGTCGTAGCGGAACAGCGCGCGCGTGTCGGCCCAGGCGTTGAAGTTGTAGCGCCGCGACTCCTTGCCGAGCTCGGCCTTGGCGGCGCGCAGCACGTCGTGGCGGCTGTGCGCGAAGGGGCTCTCGTTCGGCCACACCTGCTGCACGATCTCGAGGCCCGGGTCGCGGCCGCAGGAGTGGATGCCGAGCAGGCGCCCGCCCTTGCCCAGCGCGCGCACCAGCGGCGCGACCACCTTCTGCGCCTTGAATTCCAGCGGCGCGCGCAGGCGGTAGGGCTGCGAGGCGATGACCATGTCGTAGTCGGCGCGGCCCTCGCCGCGCCGCGGGATCACGTTCTCGAGCAGGAAGCGGTAGTCGTCGCGGTAGAGCACCAGCGCCACCGGGTTCTCGTACACCGGGTTGCCGGTCTTCGGGCTGTGGCGCGCCTGCCAGTGCTGGGCGAGGAAGGGCTCGAGCGCCGCGATCTGCTCGCTGAACTCGTGCGAGGTGGTGCCGGTCAGCGCCGCCTCGTGCCAGACCATCGAGGTCGCGGCGGCGAGCTGGCGCGGCGTGAGCCACGGCGCCTCGCTGTAGTACATGTTGGTGACCACCAGCACCGTGGCCGGGTGCTCGAAGAAGCGGTCGGCCATCTTGCGCAGCGACAGGCGCGCGTCCTCGAGGCTGATCTCCTTGCCGACGAAGGAGAACGGCACCGTCGGGAACCTGCGGTGCATCTCGCGCATCACGCGGGCGAGCACCGTGCCGTCGCCCATGCCGGCGTCGAACAGGCGCACCGCGGGCGGCCGCGGATGGATGTGCCCGAGCTCGAGGCCGACGCGCCGCGCGATCACGTCCTTCTCGCTGCAGGTGTTGACGAAGAGGAGGTACTTCTGCCGGTTGTCGAAGAAGCGGAAGTTCTTTTCCGGATCGGCTTTTTCTTCCGTTCTCTTTTCTATGGAAACCGCGCTGGCCCGGATGAGCGGCAAGAGCTCCGGCGGCGCATCGCCGGCCGCGGCGCCGCCGTGCCGGGTGATGAACTGGTTGACCCGCTGCAGGGTCTCGGGGGTGACGCGCGCGCCGTCGCGCAGCCGGGCGACGAACTTGCCGTCGTTGACCGCCCTGCGCCCGAAGGTCGACTCGGCCATGCCGATCCTGCGGCAGAAGTCCGAGATACTTCCGAGTAGAGTCGTCCCTTCGGCGACCTGCATGGCAACCATAGTGGGCAAACGGGAGTGGGACGGCAACCACAGCACCATGTGGGATGCATCCCATCGTTTAACATCAAAGGGTTACCTATGCTCGAGTTGATCGGGAACACCCCGCTCGTCGAAGTGACCCGGCTGGATACCGGCCGCTGCCGCCTCTTCCTCAAGCTCGAGCACCAGAACCCCGGCGGCTCGATCAAGGACCGCATCGCGCTGGCGATGGTGGAGGCCGCGGAGAAGGAGAGAAAAATCTCTCCTGGAGATCTGCTTGTAGAAGCAACCGCGGGGAATACCGGTCTCGCGCTCGCGCTCGTCGCGGTGCGCAAGGGCTACCGGCTCCTCATCGTCGTGCCCGACAAGATGAGCCAGGAGAAGATCTTCCACCTGCGCGCGATGGGCGCGGAGGTGCGCATGACGCGCTCGGACGTCACCAAGGGGCACCCCGAGTACTACCAGGATCTCGCCGCGCGCATCGCCGCGGAAACCCCCGGCGCCTACTACGTCAACCAGTTCGCCAATCCCGCCAACCCCGCGGCGCACGAGACGAGCACCGGCCCGGAGATCTGGGAGCAGATGGGGCGCAAGCTGGACGCGGTCGTCGCCGGCGTCGGCACGGGCGGGACCATCACCGGCCTGAGTCGATTTTTCGAGAAGGAATCTCCCGGCACGCAAATGATCCTTGCCGATCCCGCCGGCTCGATCCTCACCGAGTACGTCAACACGGGAAAGCTGAAGAAGGACGTCGGCAGCTGGCTCGTCGAGGGCATCGGCGAGGACTTCATCCCGCCGGTGTGCGACCTCTCGCGCGTGAAGAAGGCCTACAGCATCCCCGACCGCGAGGCGTTCGCCGTCTGCCGCGACCTGCTGAAGAAGGAAGGCATCCTCGCGGGCACGTCCTCGGGCACGCTGATCGCGGCCGCGCTGCGCTACTGCCGCGAGGCGGCGCAGCCCCTGCGCGTGGCGAGCTTCGTCTGCGACAGCGGCAACAAGTACCTTTCCAAGGTCTACAACGACTACTGGATGCTCGAGCAGGGCTTCATCGAGCGCGAGCGCACCGGCGACCTGCGCGACCTCATCGCGCGGCGCCATGCCGATCGAGCCGTTGCAATAGTAAATACTACTGAAAGCGTACTGACGGCTTACCAGCGCATGAAGCTCTACGACGTCTCGCAGCTCCCGGTGCTCGACAAGGGTCGCATCGTCGGCATCGTCGACGAGGAGGACATCCTGCTCGAGGTCTACGACAATCCGGGGCATTTCGACGAGCCGGTCACCGAGGCGATGGAGAGCCATCTCGTCACCGTGCCGCCGGATGCGCCGCTCGAGCGGCTGATGGAGACCTTCAACCGCGGCATGGTGGCGATCGTGGTCGACGGCGAAGCCTTCCTCGGCCTGATCACGCGCATCGACCTGCTCAACTGGCTGCGCCGGAGGAAAGACGTCACATGAAGTTCGAGACCAAGGTGATCCACGCCGGGCAGGCGCCCGACCCGCAGACCGGCGCGGTGATGACGCCGATCTACGCCACCTCGACCTACGCGCAGTCGAGCCCGGGCGAGCACAAGGGCTACGACTACGCGCGCACGCGCAACCCGACCCGCGACGCGCTGGAAGCCTGCCTCGCCGGGCTCGAGGGCGGCGCCGCGGGCTTCGCCTTCGCCTCGGGCATGGCGGCGATCGGCACGGTGCTCGAGCTCCTCGACGCCGGCTCGCACGTCATCGCCATGCACGACCTCTACGGCGGCAGCTACCGCATCCTGGAGCGGGTGAGGAAGCGCTCGGCCGACATGGAATCGACGTTCACGGACTTAACTTCCATCGAGAATCTTGAAAAATCCATTCGCCCCAATACGCGCATGGTCTGGGTCGAGACCCCGACCAACCCGATGCTGAAGATCGTCGACCTCGAGGCGATCGCCGCGGCTGCGCGCAAGCACAAGCTGATCAGCGTCTGCGACAACACCTTCGCCTCGCCCTGGATCCAGCGCCCGCTCGAGTGCGGCTTCGACATCGTCGTGCACTCGACGACCAAGTACATCAACGGTCATTCCGACGTGATTGGCGGCGCCGCCATCCTTCGTGACGATGCTTTGAAAGAGAAGCTCTCGTTCCTGCAGAACGCCGTGGGCGGGGTACCGAGCCCTTTCGACTGTTTCCTCACGCTCCGGGGCATCAAGACGCTCGCGGTGCGCATGGAGCGCCACTGCGGCAACGCCATGCACATCGCAGCCTGGCTAGAGAAGCACCCGAAGGTGCAGAAGGTGATCTACCCTGGACTCGCGACGCATCCACAGCATTTGCTGGCCAGCAGACAAATGCAGCAGCGCTATGGCGGCATGGTCACCGCGGTGCTCAAGGGCGGCCTCGCTGCGTCGAAGCGCTTCCTCGAGCGCTGCGAGCTGTTCACGCTCGCCGAGAGCCTGGGGGGCGTGGAGAGCCTCGTCGAGCACCCGGCGATCATGACCCACGCCTCGCTGCCCGAGGACGTGCGCGCGGGCCTGGGCATCGACGCGGGCCTGGTGCGGCTCTCGGTGGGCATCGAGAACGTCGACGACCTCATCGCCGAGCTGAAGCACGCGCTGGCGTGAGCCTCGCCGACCGGCTGCGGCGGCACGTCGAGGTCCTGGCGCGGGACGAAAGAAACCGGGACCTGGAAACGCCGGCGCGCTACATCGAGAAAGCCTTCCCGGAAAGCGCTTCGCAGTACTTCCGCAGCGGCGGGCGCGAGGTCCGCAACATCGAGGCCGGCGCCGGCGACATCGTGGTCGGGGCGCACTACGACACGGTGCCCGGGTCCCCCGGCGCCGACGACAACGCCTCGGGCGTGGCGGTGCTCATCGAGCTTTCCGGAATCCTGCGCGGCCTGAAGATACGTTTTGTGGCATTCGCCAACGAGGAGGCGCCCTACTTCCTCGGCCCGGAGATGGGCAGCTTCGTCTACGCGCGCGAGCGCGGGCGCGGCGTGCGCGCCATGTTCTCCCTGGAGATGCTCGGCTACTACGACGATGCCCGGGGCAGCCAGCGCTATCCCGCGCCGCTCGGGCTCTTCTATCCCGACCGGGGCAACTTCATCGCCTTCGTCGCCGACCTGGGATGCTTCTCGCTCGTCAGGAAAGCGCGCCGGCTGTTCCGGCAGGGCAGCGACTTTCCCTCCGAGTGGCTCGCCGCGCCGAGCATCGTCCCGGGGCTGTCGTGGTCGGACCACTGGTCGTTCCGCCAGCACGGCTATCCCGCGGTCATGGTGACCGACACCGCGTTCTACCGATATCCTCACTACCACCTGCCCAGCGACACGCCGGAAAAGCTCGACTACGACCGCATGGCCGCCGTGACGCTCGGCCTGGCGGCGATGCTGAAGGAGCTCCATGAAGATCGGTGACTTCGAGGTGAACCGCCTGGGATTCGGCGCCATGCGGGTGCTCGGCAACGCGGACATCTGGGGCCCGCCGAAGGACCCGGCCAACGCGAAGAAGGTGCTGCGCCGCGCCTACGAGCTGGGGGCGAACTTCTTCGACACCGCGGAAAGCTACGGCCCGCAGACCGACGAGACGGTGATCGCCGAGGCGATGCACCCCTACCCGAAGGACCTCGTCATCGGCACGAAGTGCGGCCTCGTGCGCCCCAAGCCCAGCCGCTGGGACGAGGATGGAAGACCCGACAAATTGAAGTCCGATCTCGAAGGAAGCCTGAAGCGGCTCAGGCTCGACTGCCTGCACCTGTGGCAGCTCCACGCGCCCGATCCCAAGGTGCCCTTCGAGGACTCGGTGGGCGTGCTCGCAGACGCGCAGCGACAGGGCAAGGTGCGCCACGTCGGCCTCTCCAACGTCAGCGTGCGCCAGCTCGAGCGGGCGCGCAAGATCGTGCCGATCGTCTCGGTGCAGAACCGCTACAACATCGGCGACCGGCATTCGGAGGACGTGCTGAAGGCCTGCGAGAAGCTCGGCATCGCCTTCCTGCCCTGGTATCCCTTGGGGGACGGGGCGGCACTTCGAAATTCACGAGTACGATCTCTCTCCAAAAAACTGAATGCGACCCCCGCCCAGGTGGTACTCGCCTGGCTGCTGGCGAAGTCGCCGGTGATGCTGCCGATCCCGGGCACCTCCTCGGTAGCGCACCTGGAGGAGAACATGGGGGCCGCTTCCGTGAGGCTGACCGATGAAGACATCGCTTCGCTCTAGCCCCTGGTGGCTCTATGTCCTGGAATGCCGGCGCGGCGTGCTCTACACCGGCATCGCGAGGGATGTCGACGCGCGGTTCGAAGCGCACCTCAAGGGCACGGGCGCGATCTTCACGCGCCTGAACCGGCCGGTGCGCATCCTGGGCAAGGCGACCTTGGCGACCAGGGGCGAAGCCCTGCGCGCGGAATACGCATTCAAGCAGGTACCTCGTGCCGGCAAGCTGCAGTGGTGCGCCACGGGGCTGGAAAGGTTCGTAAAGCGGGACCGCTCCTAACCCTGGAAGTACACGAAACGCTGCTCGCGGCCGCGCGCGCCGGTGCGACCACGCTCGAGTGCTCATTGGACCTCCAACGGTCGACGACGACCGTCGAGGTGGAGATTGCCGGATGGCGCTGGCGGGGCCGACGCTACCCCTATCTGGACACCTGCAAGGACAGGACCGTTTACCACTGGACCGGCGAGAGCTTCGCGCCGGTGGCACGCTTCACGACCTCGTTGATCAAGCTGGTGCCGACGCAGTGGGGAGCGCCGACGTTCGAGATCGACGGCATCAAGATGCTGCCCACGGCGCATGTCTCCCCTTATGCGGATGCCGAACGAAAGGTCGGGTTGATTCAACCGCGGGGCAAGGTGGTCCTGGATACCTGCGGCGGTCTCGGCTACTTCGCCGCCTGGTGCCTGCGCGGCCAGGCGCAGCAAGTGCATTCCTACGAGAAGAATGCCGACGTGATCTGGCTGCGCAGCCTCAACCCCTGGTCGCCCGAGACCGGCGGCGCGTTGACGCTGACCCATGGCGACATCGTCGAGCACATCGGCAGGCTGCCCGGCGCTTCGATCGACGCGATCCTGCATGACCCGCCGCGTTTCGGCACCGCCGGAGAACTCTACTCGCAGGCTTTCTATGACCAGCTCGCCAGAGTGCTCAAGCGCGGCGGCAAGCTGTTCCACTACACCGGCGCACCGAACAGGCTGACCAGCGGCCGCGACGTGCCCGGGGAAGTCGCGAAACGATTGCGCCGCGCCGGGTTTGCCGCGCAGTCGAGCGGCGACGGGTTATTGGCCATGAAGAAGTGAACTACCTTGTATTTGCCGGCACTGGTCGGGAGCGAGCTTCGTGTTCTCCAGGGCCGTTTGCTCGCGCATGAGATTTCCCGGCTGCGAGACGTGCCCGCCGCTGTTGGTCAGCACGTGCACCAGCTCGTGCGCCAGCGCGAGCCCCGGGTGCGGCGTGCCGCGCGTGATCCACACCGTATCGGCAAGCAGCGGGTGCGCGGCCGAGTTCGCCGGCGCGAAAGCCTCGGCGTCGAAGGGAACGGGACGCCGCGTATCGGCCACGAGGTAGACGGCCGGCTTCGCATAGGAGCGCGCCCGGGCTAGCGCCTGCGCCGTCTCGAGGGTGAAGTAGCGCAAGCGCTCCGGGGCGGAGACGTAGTGCACGGAAGCCTTGCGCAGCGCGATCCCGCACTGCCCGAAAATCGCCGCGGCGCTGCGCAGCATCGCGCGCACGTCCGGCGGCTCCCACCCCGAGCCCGCTACGGTCACGACGCTCAGGTCCAGCGCCTTCGCGGGCGCGGGGCCGGCGGCGGCCGGCGCGAGATCGGCGCCCGAAAACGATTCCGACCAGCGCTCGGAAACGGCAACCTGGGCGGCCGGACAGGCGCCGCGGTCGCCGGCGACCGGATCGGCAAGGAAGCCGTGGGCGCTCCATCCTTCGCCGCGCGGCGCCTGCGCCCGCGCGAGAATCGCCTCGCGCAGCTCCTTCGCCTGCCACTGCGGATGGGCGGCGAGCAGGCAGGCGGCCAGCGCGCCGACGCGCGCGCCGGCATAGCTCGAGCCGGATGCGAAGACGCGCCGCCCGTCGAAGCCGGTGACCAGGACGCGCTCCGCGGGCACGAGCAGATCGACCGAGCGGGCGCCCCAGTTCGATCCTCTCGCCAGGCTGCCGTCGTCCTCCGAGGAGCTCACGGTGAGCTGGTTGGCGAGCTTCAGGGCGGCCGGGTACACCGGCTCGCGATCGAGGTCGCGCCCGTCGTTTCCGGCGGAGACGATGAAGAGCATCTCCGGGTGGCGGCTCGCCGCCTGCGCATACGCGTCCCATTCCGCGCGCCGGTTGCTGCCCATGGACAGGACGACGATGCGCGCGCCGGCTTTCGCCGCCGCCGCCACGACCCGCGTCATGCGCGACATGTCGGGTCGCGGATAGCGGTAAGGGATCAGCCGGGCGTGCGGCGCCTCCTCGAGGAGCAGGCTTGCCGTCCGGGTTCCATGCCGCTGCGGGAAAAAAGCCGAGCGCGACGGATCCTGGTCGAAGGGCTGCCGGTCCATGTCCCACCAGTCGTAGCCGAGCGCCGCGCCGTCCGGGTCGCGCGCAAGCCGGGAGGCGATCCCGGGCAGCAGGTAATTGACGCCGGAATCGACATGCGCGACCGCGACGCCTCCCGGATCCGGCGCCGCCGACACCGGGGCATCGAGCAGCTCGCCCGCGCCGCTGGGCGAAAGATCGGCGTGCAGGAACCAGAGCGCGCGCGCACGCCCGTCGCCCGAATACTCCAGCCTGCGCCCGTAGCGGACCGCGCAGTCCGGCCCCGCCACGACGAGCAGCTCCGGGCGCGTCGAGCTTCCAGCCGGCGCTTCGTAGACCGCGTGCAGCTCCCGCAATCGTCCCCCCGGCGCGATGCGCGTGACCGAGGGCGCCGCGTCGGCGTCGGGGTTCGCGCACACCGCGGCGATCGCCTGTCGCAGTGCGGAAGCGGGATCGACCGGATCGGCCGCGGCGAGCGCGCAGAGCGGCAACCAAGACAAGCAAAGGACTGGCAGGCGCACGGTCCGATACTAATGCCCAACATGGCCGACGGGCATACGGCAATGCTCAGACTTCGATCGCCCACTCGCCAGCCAGCAATCGCTGTACGAGCGGACTCAACAGCCGAAACGTGACGCCCCACAGGCGGTATTCACCGACGCGGTAGTAGGGTGCTTGCTGTTCGCCCGGCGCGTCTTCCAAGCGCACCTCTGCTGCCGACAGTTCGGCCAATGAGACGTCGAGGATCTCCGCTACTTCGCGCTCGTCGCGCTGCCACGTTACCGGCTGGATCACTCTCGCGAGGAACGGGTAGATCCGGAAATTAGTGATGCGGGTGTCGGTCGGCGACAGCTCAGCCAGAATCTCGATCTGGTCGCGACGAATGCCGATTTCCTCATAGGCTTCGCGCAGTGCGGTTTCGAGCAACGAACCATCCGAGGGATCGTGCTTGCCGCCCGGCAGCGCCAAGTGTCCGCCGTGTGCGCCGACATCGCTGCGGCGAACGAGCACCAGGCGCAGATCGCCATCTGCGCGCCGATACACGAGTATCAAGACTGCCGCTTCAACTCTGGGCGTTTGAGTCAACCTCGACATGCCCTTCGCTTCGTGCTTATTGCGGGTGGCGGTGCATGTCCGGCTACCGCGGCGTGGCTTCACCGCCCTCGACGATCACCAGCTCTACCTCGCCGGCGCCGCTCTTGCGGAACGCCGAAGCCTCCTGGTACTCCGGCGAATCGTGGCAGGCCACCGCCTGCTCGAGGCTCGGGAACTCGATCACCACGAAGCGCTGGAACTTCTGCGGTCCCTCGAGGATCTGGTAGCGGCCGCCGCGCGCGAGCACCTTGCCGCCGTAGCGGGCGATGATCGCGGGCACGCGGTCGGTGTACTTCTTGTACTCGACGGGATCGTTGATCTTCGAGCGGGCAACCCAGTAGGCGGTCATGTTTTCAGCAAGGCAGGCAGGTAACTGGCGATCTGTGGGAACTGCCACAGGCAGGCGATCACGGCGAGCAGCGCGAACCAGTATGGCATGGCGCCCGCGAAGATGGTGCCCACGCCGATGCGCGGGTCCTGGACGGCGGCCTTGACGGTGAAGACAAGCAGCCCGAACGGCGGGGTGAGGAGCCCGGTCTCCACCGCGAGGATGCCGATGATCGCGAAGGCGAGCGGCTCCAGGCCGACGGCGACGGCGATCGGGTAGAAGATCGGCACCGTGAGCAGCATGATCGAGATCGAGTCGATCAGGCACCCCAGCACGAACCACACCGCCACCATCAGCAGCAGCACGCCGCCCTGGCCGAGGCCGGCGCCGAGCAGCAGGTCCTGCACCGCGCGCGTGAAGCCGGTCATGGTGAGCACGCGCGAGTAGAGCTGCGCGGCGAAAAGCAGCAAGAGCAGCGGCGCCGAGGTGCGCCCGACGTCGAGGATCACCTCGGCCACCTGCTTCGCGCGCAGGCCCTTGCCGATCGCGAGCAGCAGCGCGGCCGCCGCCCCCACCCCCGCGCCCTCGGTGGGCGTGAACGCGCCGAACCAGATGCCACCGAGCGTCCCGGCGACCAGCCCGATGACGAGCAGCGTGCCGACCAGGGAGCCGAGGATGCTTTTCTCTTCGATAGGAACTGAAGTCCTGGAACGGTCCTCTCCGACAAGCTCCGGGCGCAGCGCCGCGGCGCCCAGGATGTAGAGCATGTAGAAGGAAGCGAGCAGCAGCCCCGGCAGCACCCCGGCGAGGAAGAGGTCGCCGATCGACATCTCGGTCAGGATCGCCCAGACGATCATCAGCACGCTGGGCGGGATCAGCATGCCGAGACACGCGCTGCCGGCGATGCAGCCGAGCGCGAAGTGGTCCTGGTAGCCGTGGCGCTTCATCTCCGGATAGGCGATGCGCGAGAACGCCGCCGCCGCGGCGATGCTCACGCCGGTGACGAAGGCGAACGCCGCGTTCGAGATCACGGTGGCGACGGCGAGCCGCCCCGGCACGATGCGCGTGAGCCGGTTGAAGAGCGAGAACAGGTCGCCCGCCGCGCCGCACTTGGCGAGGAACTCGCCCATCAGCATGAACAGCGGGATCACCGCGAAGATGTAGTCGCGCACCGCCTCGTAGGCGGTGCTGCCGATGAAGCTCGCCACCACCTGGAAGTCGCGGGTCATCAGGTAGATGCCCAGCATCGACGCCGCGCCCAGCGCCACCGCGATGTGCACGCCGGCGAAGACCAGGCCGAGCAGCACCGTCACCAGGATCAGCATCTCGCCGGTGCCGAACATCTATGCCCTGGCCTTCAAGACAGAATTCAAACTGGAAAGGAATAGAAGAGCGTAATCGACCGCCGCCAGGGCTGACCCCAGCAGGACGACGAAGCGCGCCGGCCAGGTCGGCACGCGCAGCGCGCCCTCGCCCTCGTACTCGCCCGAGCCCCAGGCGTGCGCGAGCGGGTCGAGGCTGCCGTAGACGATGACGGCGAAGAAGGCGCAGCCGAGCAGGCAGCCGAGCGCGGCGAGCGCCGCGCGCGCGCGCGGGGGCAGCAGCGCCGGCAGCACGTCGACCTGAAGCATGCCGCCGCTCCGGATGGCGTAGCTCGCCTGCAGGAAGCAGATGACGACGATCGACATCGACACGATCTCGGGGGTGCCCTGCACGGGCGCCGAGAAGACCGTGCGGCCGACGACGTCGGCGACGACGAGGAAGCTGAGGAGAAAGGCGAGAGTGGCAGCGAAGGCAAGCAGCGCCTTCGCTACCCAATCACTCCAGCGGTCGAGCAAAAGCTATTTCACTTGGTAGCGCACCGGCCATTTGTGCCCGAGCTTCTCGGCTTCGGCGAGCGCCGCCTTGAGCACCTTTGTGCCCGGCATGCCGGCCTTGTCGAGCTCGGTGGCCTTTTCCTGCGGCCAGCCCTTGAGCGAGCTCGCCCACTCGACGCGCACCGAGTCGGGGAGCTGGCGCACGTCGGCGCCGACCTTCTTCAGCTGCTCGAGCTGCTTCGGGTAGTTCTCCTCGTTCACGGTGCCGGTGAGCTTCTCGTACTCGCGGCCGACCTCGGCGAGGATCTGCTGCACTTCCTTCGGCAGGCGGTTCCAGCGGTTCTTGTTGATGGTAAGCCCGTGCCAGGTGATCGCGCCGAAGCCGATCTCGGTGTAGTACTTGCCGACCTCGAAGAGCTTGAAGTTGACGTAGCCCGAGGGGAACATGATCCAGCCGTCGTACACGCCGGTCTTCATGGAGGTGTAGGCGTCGGGGAGCGAGGACTGCACCGGCACCGCGCCGGCGAATTCCAGCCACTTGAGGTTCAGGCCCGCGCCCGCGAGCTTGCGGCCCTTCAGGTCCTTGACCGCCTTCCACTCGAAGTTGGTGCCGAGGTTGTAGCCGTTGTCGGCGATCAGGCCGAGCAGGCGCTGGTTGTACTTGTCCTCGAACGCCTTCGACATGTAGGGGACCTGGTCGTACACGCGCCGCGCGAGCGTGACGCTTTTCACCGGGCTCATGGTGCCGAAGGGCAGCATGATCTGGAAGGCGTGCATCGGCAGGTTGGAGGGCTCGAAGCAGAAGCAGTAGGCGCCCAGGTCGATGATGCCCGACTGCACGCCCTCGAGCGTGTCGGCGACCTTGACGATCGAGCCGGCGTAGCCCTCGACGAACTGGACCTTGTGCTTGGTGCGCGCGGCGACGCGCTTGGTGACTTCCGGCACGTAGAACGTGTTGATGAGGTTCACGTAGGTATTCGCCGTCGGGTGCCCCGAGGCGATGCGCAGGCGGATGTCCTCGGCGGCGGCGGGCAGCGCGAGCCCCGCCGCGGCGGCGGCAATGCAGAGCTTCAGTTTCATGGAATTTCCCCTCCTCCTGGTGACCGCCCGATCTTATACAATTCTCCGAGCAGGGGGTGCAGAAGAAAGGACATCGCCCATGAGGCCGATGAAGCTGCGCTCGCACCTGCTCGTCCTGACGCTCGGGACGCTCCTTCCCATGGTGGTCTTCGCGCTGCTCGCGCTCGGCCTGCTCGCCGAGCGCGAGCGCGCGCTGTTCGAGCGCGGCGCCAAGGAGCGGACCCGCGCGCTGCTCACCGCGATCGACGGCGAGCTCGGCAGTTCCATCACCGCGCTGCAGGCGCTGGCCGCGTCGCGCCACCTCGACGCGGGCGAGCTGCGCGAGTTCCACCGCGAGGCGATGCGCGTGCTGCCGACGCAGCCGGGCTGGACCAGCATCGGCCTCGCCAACACCGGCGGCGAGCCGCTCCTGCAGGTCCCCGACGAGTTCGGCGAGCGCCCGCCGCCGCTCGACGAGCCCAGGAGCCTTGCACGGGTGCTCGAGAGCGGCAAGCCCGCGGTGCGCGCGCTCGCGCGCGACCCCCGGAGCGGGCGCTACGAGTTCGGCGCGAGCGCGCCCGTGGTGCGCTTCGGCAAGATCCACTACGTCCTCTCGGCCGCGATCGACCCGCGAAAGATCCGCGCGCTGCTCGAGGCGCAGCGGCTGCCGGCGGACTGGCTGGGCGTGGTGATCGACCACCAGCGGCGCGTCGTGGCGCAGAGCGGCGCCGAAGGCGCGCTCGGGCAGCCGGCGCCGCAGACGATGCGCGCGGCGCTCGAGGGGCCCGCCGAGGGCTGGTTCCAGGATCCCGGGCCGGAGGCGGCGGCGGCGCTCTACACCGCGTTCAACCGCTCGGCGTTCAGCGGCTGGACGGTGGCGATCAGCATCCCGGCGGCGGCGGTCGAGGCCGGCCTGGGCAGGGCCGCCTGGACGACGAGCGTGGGCGTGGTCGTCGCGCTGGTCGCGGCGCTGCTCCTCGCCGCGGGCCTGGGTCACCGCATCGCCGCGCCGATCACCGCGCTCGCCTCGGTGGCGAAGGCCCTCTCGGGCGGGCGGCCGGCCGTGCTGCCCGACCCCGGCGGCGTGGCCGAGATCCGCGAGGTCGGCCAGGCGCTCGTCGCCGCCGCCAACACCGCGCGCACCCGCGAGGACGCCCTGCGCAGCGCCGACCGCGCGAAGGACGAGTTCCTCGCGATGCTCAGCCACGAGCTGCGCAACCCGCTCAGCGCGCTCGCGGCCGCGGCGCACCTCCTGCGCGCCCGCGCCCCCAAGGACGAGACGGCGATCCGCGCCACCGACATCGTCGCCCGCCAGGTGCGGCACATGACGCGGCTGGTCGAGGACCTGCTCGACGTGAGCCGGGTGACGCGCGGCAAGATCAGTCTCTCGCGCGAGCCGCTCGACCTCGCGCGCGCGGTCGAGGCCGTGGTGCACGAATGGCGCGGCTCCGGGCGCCTGGCGAAGCACGACGTGCGCCTGGAGCTCTCCCCGGCGTGGGTGCGGGCGGACACGGCCCGCATCGAGCAGATCATCTCCAATCTGGTGGGCAACGCCGTCAAGTACACGCCCGAGGGCGGCCGGGTCGTGGTCACGGCGCGCCGCGAAGGCAACAGCGCGCTCCTCCAGGTGCGCGACAGCGGCATGGGCATGTCGCCCGACCTCGCGGCGCGCGTGTTCGACCTTTTCGTGCAGGGCGAGCGCTCGCTCGACCGCAGCCTGGGCGGCCTGGGCATCGGGCTCACGCTCGTGAAGCGCCTCGCCGAGATGCACGGCGGCACCGCGGCGGCGGCGAGCGACGGGCCGGGACAGGGGTCGCTGTTTTCCGTGTCGCTGCCCGCGATCGAGGCGCAGGCGCTGGCGCCGGCCCCCGCGCCGGCGGCGGCCGAGCCCGCCCCGCGGCGGCTGCACAAGATCCTGATCATCGAGGACAACGACGACGCGCGCCGCACCCTCTCGCTCGCGCTGCAGATGAGCGGCCACCAGGTCTATGCCGCGCCCGACGGGCGCGCCGGCATCGCCACCGCGGACGCGATCGGCCCCGAGGTGGCGGTGATCGACATCGGCCTGCCCGGCATCAACGGCTACCAGGTGGGCGAGAGCCTGCGTCGCGCCCCGGCGCACGAGTCGATGGTGCTGATCGCGCTGACCGGCTACGGCCAGCCCGACTCCCTGCGCCGCGCGCGCGACGCCGGGTTCGACGAGTACATCACCAAGCCGATCGAGCCCGACCGGCTGATGCGCCTGATCGACGTGGCCTTCGCGCGGCGGGCGCGGTAAATGGGGACGTACCCCATTTACCATGCGTTCTGCGCTTGCCAAAGAAGATCTATCACGGCTGGATCGTCCTCGCATGCCTTTGCTGCGCCGGCTTCGCGCGCCAGGGGCCGGCGGTGGCGACCCTGTCGATCTTCGTCGAGCCGCTGACGCGCGAGTTCGGCTGGTCGCGCACCGCGCTCTCGGGCGCGGTCTCGCTCGCCGGCGTGCTCGCGGCGCTGGTATCGCCGCTGATCGGGCGGCTGCTCGACCGCCACGGCCCGCGCGTGGTGCTCTGCAGCGCGGTGCTGATCAACGCGGGAGCGCTTTTCCTGCTCTCGTTCACGCCCTCGCTGCTCGTCTTCTACGTGCTGTTCTGCATCGCGCGCACCAACTGGGCGGTGCCGTTCGACCTGGGCATCTACGGCGCGATCAACAGCTGGTTCATCGCCCGCCGGGCGTTCGCCACCTCGATCGCCACCATGGCGCAGATCGCGGGCCTCGTGGCCATGCCGCTCATCGCCCAGATCGCCATCGGGCAAGGGAGCTGGCGCACCGGGTGGATCGCCCTGGCCGTCGTGACGCTCGCGGTCGGCTTCCTCCCGGTATGGCTCTTCCTTGGCCGGCGGCCCGAAGAGAAGGACGTCGTCGCGCCGCCCGGCCACGTCGAGCCGCGCTTTTCGCGCGCGCAGGCCGTGCGCACGCCCGCGTTCTGGCTGCTGGTGCTCTACACCGTGCTCGTCTTCCCGGTGCAGGCCGGCGTGAGCCTGCACCAGGCCTCGCACCTCGTGGAGCGCGGCATCGAACCGACCACCGCCGCGGCGGTGGTGAGCGTGTTCTCGCTCATGGCGGGCGCGGGCACCTTCGCCAGCGGCTTCCTGCCGCGCCGGCTGCCGATCCGCTTCCCGATGGCGCTCGCGGGGCTCCTCGCCTTCGCCGGCACGCTGCTCATGACGCGCATCGCTTCGCCCGCGGAGGGCTACCTCGCCGCGGGCGTGTTCGGGTTCGGCATCGGCGCGGTGCTGACGCTGCTGCCGGTCGCCTGGGCGGACTACTTCGGCCGCGCGAACTACGGCGCCATCCGCGGCCTCGCGCTCTCGGCGCAGGTGCTGTCGCAGGCCGTCGGGCCGATCCTCTCCGGGGTGCTGCACGACCTGACCGGCGACTATCTCGCGTCGCTCTACTGCTTCGCCGGCCTCTCGGGGCTGACGGTGCTCGCGGCGCTGGCGGCGCGCCGGCCTAGAGAGGCTGCCGAGCAATCCTGAGCCGCGTCTCGCGCAAGTCGTCGCCGCGCAGCTCGCGCAGCGCGTAGCCGGCGAAGTCGTCGGTGACCTCCTTGCGCCAGTAGAGGTCCATGTCGGTGTTGTCCATGGGCTTGGCGCGGTTGGCGACGAGCTCGGCCGCGTGCGCGATCACTTCGTCGGTGAGCGTCTTGCCCTTCAGGAACTCGCCCGCCTTTTCCACGAGGAAGGGCCGCGAAGCCACGGCGCCAAGCGCGATCCTCGCTTCTGTAATGGTGTCGTTTTCAAACTTCAAAGCGGCCGCTACCCCGAGAATAGGGAAATCGAACGAGCCGCGCCGGCGCAGCTTCCAGTAAGTGCTCTTCCAGCCCGCCGGCACGCGCACCGCCGTCAGGATCTCGTCCGGGCGGCGGGAGAGATAGTCGATGCCGTCGTTCTTGTAGAGGCTCTCCACGGGAATTTCTCTTTCGCCTTGAGAACTTTCCAGTTTTACAAAGGCATTCAAGGCAATCAGCGCAGGTGCCGTGTCGGTCGAAGACACAGCCACGCAGCGCTTGCTCGCGGTGGCCACCCAGCAGATCTTGCCGTCCTTCTTCAGGCAGAAGTCGATCGCCTTGCGCCATTCGTAGGTCTGGTTGTAGTAGTTGCAGCGCGTGTCGAGGCACAGGTTGCCGCCCAGCGTGCCCATGTTGCGGATCTGCGGGGTGGCGACCTGCGCGG
>CBDDRQ010000131.1:0-2999 GCA_965233125.1 uncultured bacterium | reverse complement strand
CTGCAGTCGTTCCAGTTCCGCGCCATCGAGTTCCTGATGGGCGCGAAGAACGAGCGCTTCCTGGAAGTGCAGCGCCACGACCCGGAGGCCTACGCGCGGCTCGAGCGCCTGCTCGGGTCGCCCAGCCTGTACGACGAGTTCCTGCGCCACCTCGCGCGCCGCGGCCTGCCGGTGCCCGCCGAGCGCCTCGAGCGCGACTGGACGCAGCCCTACGAAGGGCATCCTGGGGTCACGGAAGTGTTCCGCAAGATCTACCAGGATCCCAAAATTCATTGGGATGCGTACGACATGTGCGAGAAGCTGGTCGACGTCGAGGAGAACTTCCAGCTCTGGCGCTTCCGCCACGTGAAGACGGTGGAGCGCATCATCGGCTTCAAGCCCGGCACCGGCGGCACCGCCGGCGTGGCATTCCTGAGGAAGAGCCTGGAGGTGGCGCTCTTCCCGGAGCTCATCGATGTCCGCACCCAGATTCTCTGAGATGCGCATCAGGAACGAGGTGTGGCCGCGCTTCTCGCGCGTGCGGGAGCGCGGCCCCATCTACCTCGCCAACCACTCGCTCGGCCGGCCGCCCGACCGCGTCGCCGACGACGTGCGCGCCGCGCTCGACGCCTGGTACGCCGACATGGAAGGGGCATGGCCGTTCTGGCTGCAGAAGCGCAATCAGTTCAGGAAACTGACGGCGAACCTGGTGGGTTCGCGCCGCGCCGACTGCATCGTGCCCAAGACGAGCGCCGGCCAGGGCCTGCGCGCGGTGCTGAACGCGCTGCCGGGAAAGCCGCGCGTGGTGACCACCGACGGCGAGTTCGACTCGATCGACTTCATCCTGCGCGTGTACCGCGAGCAGGGGCGCATCGACCTGCGCATCGTCCCCTGGCGCGAGCTCTCGCCCGCCGGCGCCACGCTGGTGGTGCTCTCGAGCGTGATGTTCCGCTCGGGCGAGGTGGTGCCCGGGCTGCCGCGCCTGGTGCGCGCCGCGCACGAGGCGGGCGCGATGGTGCTGCTCGACGTCTACCACCACGCCGGCGCGCTGCCGCTCGACCTCGCCGCGATCGGCACCGACTTCGCGATCGGCGGCTCCTACAAGTACACGCGCGGCGGCCCCGGCGCGTGCTGGCTCTACGTGCGCCCGGGGCTCGCCGAGACCATGCGCACGCTCGACACCGGCTGGTTCGCGAAGAAGGACGTCTTCGCCTACCTGCGCCCCGAGCCGCCGGAGTACGGACGGGGCGGCGACGCGTGGCTCGAGTCGACCCCGCCGGTGCTCGCGCCGGTGCAGGCGCTCGCGGGCCTGGAGTTCACCCTCGAGATGGGCGTCGAGCGCCTGCGCATGCACAACCTCGAGCAGAAGAAGCGCCTCTCCGACCTGCTGTTCGAGAACGGCGTCGAGACGACCGGCGTGGGCGAGGACTACGGCGCCTTCCTCACCGTGCGCGACGACCGCGCGCCGGCGCTCGTCGAGCGCCTGAGGAAGAGCGGCGTCACCGCGGATGCGCGCGGCGACGCGCTGCGCCTGTGCCCCGACATCCTGAACTCCGACGAGGAGCTCGAGCGCGCCGCGAAGATCATCGGTGCGGCGGTGAATGAACGTTGATGCAGCCGTCCTCGACCTCGGCAACGTGCTTGTCGAGATCGACTTCCGGCGTGCCTTCGCCGCGTGGGCGAATGCCGCTGCGGTTCCGGTGGAAGAACTCGCCTCCCGGTTCTCGTTCGACGAGGCTTACTGCGCCCATGAACGAGGGGAGCTGGACCACGCTGCATACTTCAATGCATTGAGGACGACTCTCGGCATCCAGCTTCCCGATGCCGAAATGCTCGCCGGGTGGAACGCCATCTTCGGCGAGCCACTGCCGGGCGCCGAGCGGGTGCTGCGCGAGCTGGCGGCCCGCATGCCGCTCTACGTGTTCTCGAACACCAATCCGGCGCACGTCGCGCACTTCGGGCCGCGCTACCGGGCGCTCCTCTCGCCGGTCACGAAAGTGGTCACCTCCTGCGACATCGGCCGGCGCAAGCCCGAGCCCGAGGCGTTCCGGCGCATGGCGGCGATTACCGGCCTGCCGCCTGCGCGGCTCGCGTTCTTCGACGACCTGGAGGAAAACGTCGCCGGCGCGCGGGCTGCCGGCCTGCAGGCGCAGCGCGTCTCGGGTCCGGGTGAGATCCTCGAGCTACTGCTGGACTAGGCGGATCGGCGCGCCGCCCTGCCAGGCGCGGATCGCCTCGACCGCGCCCTCGTAGTAGACGCGGTAGCTCTCGCGCGTGACGTAGCCCAGGTGCGGCGTGAGCACGGTGTTGGGCGCGATGAGCAGCGGATGGTCGCGCGGGATCGGCTCCTCGCCGTAGACGTCGATGCCGGCGCCGGCGAGCGCGCCGCGCTTGAGCGCCTCGGCGAGCGCGCGCTCGTCGACGATCGGCCCGCGCGAGGTGTTGACGAGCAGCGCCGAGCGCTTCATGAGCGAGAGCTCCTGCGCGCCGACCAGCCCGCGCGTGCGCTCGCTCAGGATGAGGTGGATGGTCAGGATGTCCGCTTCCCGGAAAAGTTGCTCTTTGTCCACCCGGCTTGCGCCCGCCGCGCTTGCGCGTGCGGCATCGAGGTTCTGGCTCCAGGCGATGAGCTTCATGCCGAAGGCGGCGCCGACGCGCGCCACCTGCTGCCCGATGGAGCCCAGGCCGAGGATGCCAAGGGTCTTGCCGGCGAGCCCCAGGCCGACGCTGGTCTGCCAGCGCCCGGTGCGCAGCTCGCGGTCCTCGCGCGGGATCTGCCGCGCGAGCGCGAGGATCAGGCCCCAGGTGAGCTCAGCCGTGGTGGTATTGACGCCGGGGGTGCCGCACACCACGACGCCGCGCGCGCGGGCCGCGGCGAGGTCGATCGAGCGGTTGCGCATGCCGGTGGTGACGAGCAGGCGCAGCTTCGGCAGCCGCTCGAGCAGCGCGCGCGGAAAGGGCGTGCGCTCGCGCATGGCGACGATCACGTCGAATGTTTTCAGCCTTTCGACAAGATCTTC
>CBDDRQ010000130.1:0-23490 GCA_965233125.1 uncultured bacterium | reverse complement strand
GCGCAGCGCGAGCTGGAGAAGCTGGTGGTGGCCGAGCAGCGGCTGCGCGCCGAGGCCGAGCGCGCCAACCGCGCCAAGGACGAGTTCCTCGCCATCGTCTCGCACGAGCTGCGCTCGCCGCTCAACGCGCTGCGCGGCTGGGCGCACCTGATGACCACCACGCAGCCCGCCGAGCCGGCGCTGGTCGAGCGCGCCGCCAAGGCGATCAAGCGCAACGTCGACCACCAGACGCGGCTCATCGACGATCTGCTCGACACCTCGCGCATCGTCAGCGGCAAGCTCACCATCGAGCGGCGCGCGGTGAACCTGGTCGAGAGCGTGGTGGCCGCGCTCGACGCGGCGCGCCCGGGCGCGGCGGCGAAGTCGATCGACCTGCGCTTCCAGCCGCACGACACCACGGTCATGGTCACGGGCGACGCGGGGCGCCTGCAGCAGCTCATCTCCAACCTGCTCTCCAACGCGCTGAAGTTCACGCCCGAGCGCGGCGCGGTGACGCTGGCGCTGCTGAAGAACGGCGAGCGCGTGCAGCTCCAGGTGAAGGACACCGGCATCGGCATCGCGCCGGAGTTCCTGCCGCACGTCTTCGACCGCTTCACGCAGGCCGACACCTCCGCGACGCGCCGCGCCGGGGGGCTCGGGATCGGCCTCGCGCTGGTGCGCCACATCGCGCTCCTGCACGGCGGGCAGGTGCGCGCCGACAGCGCGGGGGAGGGCCGCGGCGCCAGCTTCACCGTCGAGCTGCCGGCCTCGCCGGCGGCCGCGACGCCCACCCCCGCGGCCGCGCCGCAGGCGGAGCGCCGCCGCTCCGGCCCCGGGACGCTGGCGGGCGTGCGCGTCTGGGTCGCCGACGACGACGCCGACGCGCACGAGGTGGTGGCGCTCACCCTGCGCCAGACCGGCGCCGAGGTCGAGGGCTTCGGCTCGGGCGCCGAGCTCATGGGCGCGCTCGAGCGCGCCGCCGGACGCGGCCCCGACGTGCTGCTGCTCGACCTCGCCATGCCCGGCGAGGACGGCTTCGAGGTGCTGCGGCGCGTGCGCTCCCTCGAGATGGCGCGCGACGCGCAGCGCAACGTCCCCGCGCTCGCGCTCACCGCGTTCACCCAGATCGAGCGCGAGCGGCTCGCGAAGGCGGGCTTCGCCGACCGCGTCGACAAGCCGGTCGACGCCGAGCGGCTGATCGCCGCCATCCGCGCCGTGGTGAAGGACCGCCGCCAGAAGGCCGCCTCGCAGGCGCGCTAGTCGGCGCCCAGCGGCCGGGCGACCTCCTCGAGGGGCTTGCGCTCGGCGTCGACGCCGAGCCAGAGCGCGACGGCCGCGGCGGCGCACATCAGGACGGCGGCGAAGGCGTAGGCGGCGAAGAGGGCGCCGCGGCTGCCCGACTCGATGATCGCGCCGTAGAGCGGCGGGCCGGCGAAGCCGCCGAGCGCGGTGCCGGCGGCGTAGAAGAGCGAGATCGAGACCGCGCGCATCTCGACCGGGAAGATCTCGCTCACGGTGAGGTAGGCGGAGCTCGCGGCGGCCGAGGCGACGAAGAAGATCGACGACCACGCGAGCGCGAGGCCGACCGGGCCGAGCAGGTCGCGGCTGAACGCGTAGCCGGTGACGAGCAGGCCGACGCCGGAGACGGCGTAGGTGGCCGCGATCATGCGCCGGCGCCCCACCGAGTCGAACAGCCGCCCGAGCACGATCGGGCCGAGGAAGTTGCCGAGCGCGAAAGGAAAGATGTAGTAGCCGACCTGGTGGTCGGCGACGCCGTAGAAGCGCGCGAGCACCAGCGCGTAGGTGAAGAAGATGGCGTTGTAGAAGAAGGCCTGCGAGACCATGAGCGAGAGCCCGAGCACGGCGCGGCGCCGGTAGCGCACCAGGATCACGTGCAGCACGTCGCGCCAGGCAATCACGCGCAAGGCTCGCATCGACGCCGGCTGGAAAGTCGTTTCTGTGACACCTATTTCTTTCTCGATCGCGCTCACGATCGCTTCCGCCTCCTCGGCGCGGCCGTGCGTGAGCAGCCAGCGCGGGCTCTCGGGCACGTGCCGGCGCACGAGCAGGATGGCGATGCCGAGGATGCCGCCGAGCCCGAAAGCGATGCGCCAGCCCCATTCGGCGCCGATGAAGCCCGGATCGAGGAGGACGATCGACAGCCCCGCCCCCAGCGCCGCGCCGACCCAGAAGGTGCCGTTGATCGCGAGGTCGACCTGTCCGCGCAGGCGCGCCGGGATCAGCTCGTCGATCGCGGAGTTGATGGCGGCGTACTCGCCGCCGATGCCGAAGCCGGTGAAGAAGCGGCAGAAGGCGAACGAGGCGATGTCCCAGGTGAACGCGGTGGCGACGGTGGCGACGAGGTACACGGCGAGCGTGACGAGGAAGATGCGCTTGCGGCCCAGCCGGTCGGCCAGCCGGCCGAAGAAAAGCGCCCCCAGCACCGCGCCGCCGATGTAGGCCGAGGCGGCCCAGCCGATGTCGGCCGCGGACAGGCCGAGCGTGTCCGGGCGCTGCAGGGCCGGGCCCAGGGAGCCCACCACGGTGACTTCCAGCCCGTCGAGGAGCCAGCTCACGCCCAGGGCGATCACGACCTTCCAGTGCCAGGCAGACCAGGGCAGGCGGTCCAGGCGCGCGGGAATGGCGCTGGTGACGAAAGGCGCGGCGCTCACCGGCGTAGTCTAGGGCACGCATGCGCGGGAGCGGGGCTTGCTACAATCGCCCCCGATATGCAGATCGAGGCCGTGAAGACGGCGTACCGCCGTTATGCGGGCATCTACGACGCGGTCTTCGGCCCGGTGCTGCAGCCGGGGCGCCGCGCCGTGCTGGAGGCGCTGGGTTGCCGTCCCGGCGAGCGCGTGCTCGAGGTGGGCGTGGGCACGGGGCTTTCCCTGCCCCTGTACCCGGCGGGCGTGCAGGTGACCGGCATCGACGTCTCGCGCGAGATGCTCGACAAGGCGCGCGCCCGCGTGGCGCGCCGCGGCCTGAAGGACGTCGAGGCGCTGATCGAGATGGACGCCGAGGCGATGAGCTTCGCCGACGCGAGCTTCGACAAGGTGGTGGCGATGTACGTGGTCTCGGTGGTGGAGCGCCCGGCGCGCCTGCTGCAGGAGCTGCATCGCGTGTGCAAGCCGCACGGCGAGATCTTCCTCGTCAACCACGTGCGCTCCGACAACCCGATCATCGGCGCGGTGGAGAAGGGCCTCGCGCGCTTCTCCGACAAGCTCGGCTTCCATCCCGACTTCGAGCTGCGCGAGCTGCTCGACCCGAGCCACGAGATCTCGGAGGTCTCGCGCATCAACTTCTTCTGGAAGGTCATGCGCGTGCGCAACGGGGTGGCCCACCGCAGGTTCGCAAACCAGTAGACCCTGAAGGAACTTGGGTCGGGCAACGGCATTCCAACGGGGATGCAAGTCCAACCCGAGATCAAGTTCCACGACGTCGAGCGCACGCCCTGGGTCGAGACCTACATCGGCGAGCGCGTGCAGCGGCTCGAGCGCTTCGCCGCGGGCATCACCTCCTGCCATGTCACGCTGACGCGGGAGCAGGCCTCGCACGCCAAGGGAAATCGCTACAGCGTCATGGTCGAGGTGCGGCTGCCGCCGAACCACGACCTGGCGGTGCGCAAGCTGAAGGACATCCGCGACATGCCCGCGCAGCTGCCCGCGCTCATCAACCTCGCCTTCGGCGCGATCGAGCGGCAGCTGAAGAAGGCCGCGGCGCTACGGCGCAACGAGGACGGGCGGGGCGCCGACGGCGAGCAGCCGCACGGCATGGTCGAGAAGCTCTTCGCCGAGGGTTACGGCTTCATCCGCACGGTGGGCGACGACCGGCAGTACTACTTCCACCGAAACAGCGTGCTGCACGACGACTTCGAGCGCCTGGCGGTGGGCACCGAGGTCCGCTTTAGCGCCGAGGAGGGCGACAAGGGCCCGCAGGCGAGCAGCGTGCAGATCGTCAGTAAGCCCGGCGTGGGCGCAGGAACGACGGCAGGGTAGCGCCCTCGGGCCTCGCGCGCATGCGCAGGGCGGCTGCTTGCAGCCGCCAGCAGCTGCTTCGCATCGCCGTATCGAGATGTTCCTTCGGAAGCGCCAGGGCGCGCACGCCGCAGCTCGGGTGCTTCCAGAGCACCGCGCGCAGCTTTTCGCGCAAGGCTTCCGGCGCCGCCGGCAGCGCCGGCGCGATCCAGGCCGCGAGCGGATCGGCGGGATCGCGCTGCAGGAGCGCCGCCGCTTCTTCCCAGCCCTTTCCTTGCAGCAGCGCGCAGCGCAGCGCTTCTCCCGCCGCAAGCAGCGCGTCAAAATTCTCTCTTTTGAGGTTTTCCAGATCCACCTTTTCGCACGGCGCCACCGCGGCGGAAGGCGTGGGCGAAGACTGCACTTCGCCTCTTTCGAAAAGCGCCCTGGCGCGATCGTGGAGGAGCAGGCCGACACTGGGCAGGCCGCGCAGCGGCTCCGCCGTGCCCCAGGCGTAGCGATCCTCGACGCGCAGGCGGTCGGCGCCGCCGGAGTCGGCGAGCAGGCCCAGGCCGTTGGCGGTCGCGGTGCCCTGCGCATGGAAGCGCGCCGCGTAGCGGTCGTCGCCGGTGCCGTCCACGAGCACGCCGAGCGCGAGGTCGAGCCCCATGCCCTGGCCCGCGCCGTGGGCGAGCTCGTAGGCGTCGAAGCCGGCCTCGTCGCGCAGCACGCCGATCGCCTCGTGCGCGCCGCTGCCCTGCGCGTAGCGCACCGCGCGGTAGCGGTCGTCGCCGCCTTCGTCCCAGAGCACGCCCACGCCGTAGTAGTAGCCGCTGCCCTGCGCGAACATCTCGGCCTCGTAGCGGTCGTCGCCGCGCTCGTCGCGCAGGATGCCGATGCCGCCGCCGAGCAGCGTGCGCCAGCCGAAGCCGGCACCCTGCGCGCCGCTCAGCAAGCCCCGGTTGAAGGGGTCCGCGGCGCCGGCGACCGAATAGCGGTCATCGCCGCCGCGGTCCCACAGCAGCCCGAGCCCGCCCGCGAGCCCGAGTCCCTGTCCCCAGGCGAGCAGCCGGTACTCGTCGTTGCCGGCGGCATCGATGAGCGCCCCGGTGCCGAAGGCGGCGGCGCCCTGGCCGAAGTACGCCGAGCGGTAGGTGTCGTCTCCCGAGCGATCGAAGAGCAGGGAGGCGCCGGCGATCGCCGCGCCCAGGCCGGGCCCGTCCGTCTCGTACGCGTCGTCGCCCGAAAGATCGATCAGCGCCGAGAGCGCGCGCACGGCGAGGTCTGCGCCGCGGTAGCGATCGTTGCCGGCGAGGTCGACGATCACCGAGATCGCGCCGCCGGAAGCGGGAGCGCGCGCGTAGATGTCGTCGCCGCCCGGGTCGACGATGAGCGCGGCGCCGGGCGCGTGCCGGTCGTTGCCGCGGCTGCCGATGACGACCGTGCCGATCGCGGTTTCGATCCGCCGCGGCTCCCCCACGAGCTTCGGATCCAGCCCGCGCACGAACCTCGCGGTCGCGTCGAGGAAGAGCGCGCCCGCGCGCTCGATGCCGGCCGCGTCGACGGCATTCGCGACGGCGAGGAGCTGCTCCGCCCCCGGCAGCCCGTGGTCGAGGGCCTCGATGAGCGGCTGCTCGTCGAGCGCCGGGCTTGCCGCGAGCAGCGCGCGCTGCGCGGCCGCGAGCTCCCCGATGTAGCGCTCGAGGAGGCGGTCGAAGGAGGCATCGCTCTTTTCAGGTTGAAGCTGCAGCGAGCTCAGTTGTGCGGGAACGACCTTCCGGAAAAGCGCCGCAGCATCGGTGGCATCGAGCGGGCGTGCGAGGAGCTCGCGCACGAGCGCCGGCGCGGCGCGCGGCGGCGGCGCCTCGTGGCGCACTACGTTGTCGATGATGAGGAGCGCGTCGGGGCCGAGGGCCTGGCGCGCCAGCTCGGCGGCAACCAGGAGGGAAAGCGGCAGCGCGGCCCCCATCTAGCCGCGGCGTTCCCTCAGGTAGACGGGCAGGTCCATGGTGGGCGGCCGCGCGGGGACCTGGAAGAAGAGGTCCGCGACGAAGCCGCGGTGGTAGGAGCAGTGGGTGACGACGTGCAGCATCATCTCTGCCCGCGTCATCTCGCCGCGGTTGCCGCCGATCAGGGTGAACGCCAGGCGCTCGTCGAGCGCCGCGTCGGAGAGCGTGTCGCCCTGCGAGATGTACCACGCGTCGAGGAGCGCCTGGCTGCGGCGCAGCTCCGGCAGCGGCGGATGCTCCGGGGTGTTGCGCGCGGCGAAGCCGTGCTCGCGGCCGCTCATGTGCGCCTGCCAGATGAGGCCGATCACGTAGTTGTGGTTGAGGGTGTGCACCATGTTGCCGAACAGGCTCGCGCGCGGCTTGAGCGCCTCGCCCTCGGGCAGCGCGGCCACGGCGTCGAACATCACCCGGTTCGCCCACGCGTTGTAGCGCGCGAGCATGCTGAGCGTTTTCTTCATGGACGGTAGTATGCCCTGATGACTCCCGCCCGGGACCTCGGCCCGCGGCTCGCGCCCTACGTCCTGAGCGCGGCTTCGGTGGCCGTCGTGGGGCTCGCCGCCTACGCGCTGACCCGCTTCGTGCCGCTGCCGCACGTCTCGATCCTGTTCCTCGCCGCGGTGCTCACCAGCGCGGCGCTTTCGGGGTTCTGGCCCTCGGTGTTCGCCGCCGTGCTGAGCGTCGCGGCCAGCAGCTACTTCTTCTATTCGCCGATCTTCGACTTCCGGGTCGCCGAGATCCAGGATGTCGCCGACCTGGCGGTGTTCGTGATCGTCGCCGCGCTCACCAGCCGGCTGGCGGCGAACGCGCGGGCGCAGGCGCTCGAGGCGCGGCGGCGCCAGGAAACCGTGGCCGGGCTGCTCGCCTTCAGCGAGCGGCTGGCGGGCGCTGAGGGCGACGCCGGCCTGCACGGCGCGATCGTCGAGCACCTCGCGCCGGTGCTGGGCGCGCCGGTCTGCCTGCTGCTGCCCGCGGAGGGCCGGCTCGCGAGCGCCGCCGCCTCGGGCGCGCCGCCGGCCCCGGGCGAAGCGCTCTGCGCCGCCGCGCAGCGCGTCATGGAGGGCGGGGAAGCGGCGCTTCCCGGGTGGCGCTTCGAGCGCCTCGCCACCGCCCGCCATCCGGTGGGCGTGGTGGCGTGGCGGGAGCCCGCGTCGCGCCCGGACGCGGAGTACCTCAGGGGCCTTCTGGGGCACGCCGCGCTCGCCATCGACCGGGCGCGGCTGCGCCGCGAGATCGACGAGGCGCGCATCCGCGGGCAGGGCGAGGCGCTGCGCGAGGCGCTCATCAACTCCGTCTCGCACGATCTGCAGACGCCGCTCGCCGCGATTCTCGGCTCGGCGACGGCGCTGGAGAGCCTCGACGGGCGCGGCGAGCGGGGCGTGCAGCGCGAGCTGGTGGCGACCATCCGCGACCAGGCCGAGCGCCTGGCGAGCGACATCGAGAACGTGCTCGACCTCACGCGCATCCGCGCCGGCCAGATCGCGCCGCGGCTGGAGCTGGTCGAGCTCTCCGACATCGTCAACGCCGCGCTGCGGCGCAAGCAGAAGGCGCTCGCCGCGCGCGCGCTCGAGGTGGCGCTGCCGCCGGACCTGCCGATGCTGCGGCTCGATCTCTTCCTGATGGAGCACGCGCTCGCCAACGTCCTGGACAACGCGGCCAAGCACGCGGGCGCCGGCGCGGCGCTGCGCATCGGCGCGCGCGTGCACAATGGCGAGGTGGTGCTCGACGTGACCGACGACGGCGGCGGCATCCGCGCCGAAGACCTGGAGCGGATCTTCGAGCCTTTTTACCGCAGCACCGGCGGCGCGGCCCGGCCGGTGCCGGGGACGGGCCTCGGGCTCGCCATCTGCCGCGCGTTCGTCGCGGCGAACGGCGGCTCGGTCGCCGCGCTGAGCGAGGGGCCCGGCCGCGGCGCGACGCTGCGCATCCGCCTGCCGCTCGCGCAGGACGCGGCGGCGGAGGGCGCGAGCGCCGATGACTGAGGCGGCCGCCCGGGTCCTCGTCGTCGACGACGAGCCGCAGATCCGCAAGTTCCTGCGGCTGGGGCTGGAGGGCCACGGCTATACCGTGCTCGAGGCGGCGAGCGCCGGCGACGCCCTGCGCGTCGCGGTGGCCGAGCAGCCCGAGCTGGTGGTCCTCGACCTGGGCTTGCCGGACCGGGAGGGGTTCGAGGTGCTGGGCGCGCTGCGCGAGTGGTCGCGCGTGCCGGTGCTGGTGCTCTCGGTGCGCAACCGCGAAGGCGAGAAAGTCCGCGCCTTCGACCTCGGCGCGGACGACTACGTCGTCAAGCCCTTCGGCATGCCCGAGCTGCTCGCGCGCATCAAGGCCGCGCTGCGCCGCCGGGTCGCGCCCGCGGAGCCGGTGTTCCGCGTCGGCGGCCTGGAAGTCGACCTGGGGCGGCGCGTGGTGCGCGTCGAGGGCGCCGAGGTGCGCCTCTCGCCCAAGCAATACCGGCTGCTGCAGGTGCTGGTGTCGAACGCCGGCAAGGTCGTGACGCACCGGCAGCTGCTGGGCGAAATCTGGGGCGCCGTGCACCGCGACGACATCCAGTACCTGCGCGTGTTCGTGCGCAAGCTGCGCGGGCGGATCGAAGCCGATCCCGCGCGCCCGCGCTACCTGCTCACCGAGCTCGGCGTCGGCTACCGGCTGCGCACGCCCGACCAGCTCTCGGGGCTGGCGTGAGCGTTTATGCAACGGTTACGCGCGGCGGCGCGGATACGCATGGAACGGTAATGCCCTTCCTCCGCACAATCGGCGGAACGCAACGGAGGGCAAGACACCATGTCAACGAGCGGCATCCTCATCCTGAGCGGCATCCTCTGCCTCGCGGCCTGCGGCTACATGTTCTACAAGCTGATGCCGCAGGAGGGCAAGCAGCCCTCGAAGCTGACGGGCACCGACACGCGCGGCACTGCCGTCGCGATGGCGCTGATGACGCTGCTTCTGGCCGGCGTCGGAATGCTGATCAAGGGCCTCGTGTAAGGCCAGCCGGAGCGATCGAAGGGGAGTAGTCGCTTTCGGGTCACTGGAGCCGGTGCAGTGGCTGACCCTCGCGCTTTTCGCCGCGGCGATCGTCGCGGTGGTCACCAACGTCGTCGACGGCACGCTCGCGGCGCTGCTCGGCGTGGCGGCGATGATCTGGCTCGGCGTCATGAGCGAGGACGACGCGTTCGGGTACGTCGACTGGAACGTGATGGCGATCCTGGTGGCGATCTGGCTGATCGCGGGCTATTTCGGCAGGAGCGGGGTGCCCTCCTGGCTCTCGGTGCAGGCGCTCAGGCTCTCCGGGGGACGCCCGGGGCTGCTGGTGATGATCCTCACCTTCCTCGCCGGCGTGATCTCGATGTTCGTGGACAACGTGGTCACCATCCTCATGATGGCCCCGGTGGCGCTGCCGCTCGCGCGCGCGCTCGGCATCCCGGCCACGCCGATGATCCTGATGATCGGCTTCGGCGCGAACTTCATGGGGACCGCCCTCATCATCGGCGACCTGCCGCCGCAGATGCTGCACAGCGTCGCGGGCGCGGAGTTCTTCGACTTCATCTGGCAGTCCGGGAAGCCGTCCTCGTTCCCGATCCTCATGACGACCTTCCTCGCGACCCTCGGGGCGATGTACGCGTACGGCTTTCGCGGCAGGAAGCGCGTCACCGACCTGGGCCGGCTCGGGGTCGACGCGAGGATCGCGAACCCGCTGTACGCCGCCGTCGTCGTCGCCTGGTTCGTCGGCACCGTGGTGGCGATGTCGCTGCGCGAGGTCCTCGGCGTGAAGCTCGGCTTCATCGCCATGACCGGCGCCCTGTCGCTGGTGCTGGTGCTGGCGCTGCTCGGGGACCGGGTGAAGGCGGCGAGCTTCGAGGAGATGATCCAGGAGCTCGACTGGCGGGCGATCTTCTTCTACATCGCGCTGTTCGCCCTCGTCGGCGGCCTGGAGAAGTCGCATCTCCTCGATCTCCTGGCGCAGCGGATGACCCCGCTGTTCCGGGAGAACTACGCGCTGGGCGCCACCGTGCTCTACTGGGTGACCGTGCCCATCGTCGGGCTGGTCGAGCACGACGCCTACATCCTCACCTTCCTCTATGCCATCCGCGACCTCGGCCAGGCGGGCGTCGAGCCCTGGCCGCTGTACTGGATGCTCCTGTGGTCGGGGACGCTGGGCAGCAACCTGACGGTGGCGGGCGCCCCGGCGCTCTACGTCGCGCTCTCGCTCGCCGAGAAGGAGGAAAAGCGCAAGGTGTCGCTGCGCGAATTCCTCTCCTGGAGCATTCCGTTCACGCTGATCTGCAGCATCGTGTGCTACGCGCTGGGCATGGTCATCTGGGTGCTCTGACCGGCTTTAGTCCTGGAGCCCCGGGACATTGCCGGGGCGGGGATGCGGCTCGAGCTGGCTCACGACGCCGCGCACGCCCGGCTCGGCAAGCACGTCGTCGGCGACCGGGGTGCGCGACAACCGCCGACGGGCGCCGGCGACGAGGCCGCTGGAGCGGTTGCGCAGGTCCGCGGCGGGCGCCTGGCCGGAATCGCTCGCGTGGCGCAGGCCACGCGCCAGTCTGTCGCGCGCGATGGCGCGGCGCCGCCGGCCCTGATCGGGGTCGAGGAAGAGCGTGGCGACGACGCCGGCGGCAAGGGCGCCGGCGACGCCAAGCAGGGAACGGGCTCTCATGGCGAAACGCCGTGCAAGCGCCGTTCCCGTTGCGGGAGCTTACTTCGCGGGCTTCCTCTCTTCCTTCTTGACCGGCGCGGCGGCCTTGTCGTCCTTCTTCATCGTGCCGCCGGCGGCTGCCGGCTGGCCGTCGGCCTTGGCCATCGCGTCGTACTCGGAGCGCGAGAGCTTGCCGTCGCTGTTCTTGTCGGCGCCCTTGAACTTCGAGGCGAGCTCGGCGTGCGCCGCGATCTCGGCGCGCGAGACCGAGCCGTCCTTGTTGGTGTCGAGCGACGCGAACGACTGCGGCTTGCTCGCGCCGGCGGCGGCCTTGGTGTCGGATTTCATGGTGCCGGCGCTCTGCGCCTTGGTCTCGCCCTTGGCCTTGGCGTCGTCGGCGGCCTGCGCCGCGGCTGCGAACGCGAGCAGCGAGAAACTCACGATGATCGGCTTGATGAACGTCATCTCACATCTCCTTCGGTTGGGGTTCGCTGAAAATACAGCGGGGCGTTCATAAGCAGCATGCGTGCCCGATCGACTTACAATAGTCCGAAGGAACCATGATCGAGATCCATCCCATCGCCGGCGCGCTCGGGGCCGAGATTCACGGCATCGACCTCTCCCGGGATCTCGAGGAAGAAGCATTGCGGGAGATCCGCAGGGCATTCCTCGAGCACCTCGTGATCTTTTTCCGGGGCCAGCGGCTCACGCCGCAGCGGCAGCTCGCCTTCGCGCAGCGCCTGGGCGAGCCGATGGCGTACCCGCAGCTGAAGGGCCTGCCCGAGTGCCCGCTCATCACGCCGGTGGTGAAGCTCGAGCACGAGCAGGTCAACTTCGGCGGCGTGTGGCATTCCGACACCACCTACCTGCCGCTCCCGCCGATGGCGAGCATGCTCTACGCCCTCGAGGTGCCGCCGCGCGGCGGCGACACCCTGTTCGCCAACCAGTACCTCGCCTACGAGACCTTGTCCGAAGGGTTGCGTGAAACCCTGAAAAATCTGGTGGGTATCAACACGTCGACGAAAGCCCAGGCCTCTCGCACGCGCGAGGACCGGCTGCGCGAGGAGGGCGCCCAGGTCAAGGCGCTGGTCGGGGAGCACCCGGTGGTGCGCACGCACCCGGAAACCGGCCGCCGGGCGCTGTACGTCAACTTCGGCCATACCGAGCGCTTCAAGGGCTGGACCGAGGAGGAGAGCCGGCCGCTGCTCGAGGTGCTGTTCGCCCACCAGGTGAAGCCCGAGCTGACCTGCCGGTTCCGCTGGGAGAAGGGGTCGATCGCGCTCTGGGACAACCGCTGCACGCAGCACAACCCGGTTAACGACTACCATGGCTACCGGCGAGTCATGCACCGGGTCACTTTGGCCGGCGACATCCCCCGCTAGGGAAGAAATTGCGGCATTGCAGCGTTGACCACTGGGGACCGCTAAGATACGGTCGCCCGTCTTGATTGGAGGAGGATCCATGATGCACTACCAGCTGAAGCACTTCGCAGCACTCGCCCTGGCGGCATTCGCCCTGGCGGCAGGCCCCGCGGCCGCGCAGGCGCCGCAGAAAGTCGTGCTGCGCTTCGCCGCCGACTTCCCGCCGCCGCCGCATCCCGCGGGCCTGGCGATGAAGCATTTCGCCGACCGCCTGCCGCAGGTGATTCCCGGCAGCGAGGCGCGGCTGTACTTCGCCGGCGCGCTTTACACGATCCCCGAGGCTTTCGAGGCGATGCGCGGCGGCAACCTCGAGATGACCTGGATGCAGATGGGCAAGGCGGCGCCGGTCGAGCCGTGGCTGATGGCCGTGGTCGGGCCGGGCATCCTCATGACCCCGGGCGCAGTCGACAACCTGGAGAAGACCCAGACCTACCAGATGCTGGTCGACCGGCTGCAGAAGAACCAGGCGATCAAAGTGTTCGGCGCCGGCCACATGAGCTTCGGCATGGGCGTGGGCGGCAAGAAGCGCTACCTCAAGCCCGAGGACTTCGCCGGCCGCAAGGTGCGCAGCATGGGCCCGGCGGAGAACCCGGTGCTCGAGTCCTGGAAGGCGAACCCGGTGGTGATGGGCTTCGGCGAGGTGCCGAACGCGCTCGAGTCGGGCGTCATCGACGGCCTGATGACGAGCATCGGCGGCTGGCTCAGCGTGCGCGAGCAGGCGCCGTACTACACCACGGGCGGCGCGGGCGTCGTTACCGGCGACTACTACATGGTGAGCGCGAGCCGGCGCTGGTGGGACCGCCTCTCCAAGCCGACGCAGGACGCGCTCTCGAAGCTCATCGCCGAGACGATCCAGGTGCAGAAGGAGTTCAACTGGTGCGTCGACAGGATGACCTACGAGAAGTACGGCACCAAGGATCCGAACAAGCCCGGCGTGTACTGGATGACGCCCCAGGAAGTGACGCAGCTCACCGCGGCGCTCGGGCAGGGGCCGACCAACTGGGTGAAGAGCAAGACCCCGCAGGGGGCGCACAAGTGGGTCGACAGCTTCCGCGAGGAAGGCAAGAAGCTCTCGGCGGCGAACCCGGCCGGGTCGTCGTGGATCGAGAAGGTCGACTGCGCGAAGCACGCCTCGAAGATCGTCATTAAATAGGCTTGGAAAAAGCCTACGCCGCCTGGCGGGCGTTCCAGGACAGGCTCCTGGGGCCCGCCGCGGCGCTCCTGCTGCTGGGCTGCACGCTGCTCGCGCTCGTCGAGGTGGTGCGGCGCTACGTCTTCGGCTTCTCTTACGAATGGCAGCAGGACGCCGTCACCTTCTTCCTGCTCTCCGGCGTGTTCCTGTACTTCGGCATCTCGCAGCGCGGCAACGACCACCTCGCCGTGACGGTGGTGCCGGAGCTTCTGGTGGTGCTCAAGCGCCCGCGCGCCGCCGAGGCGGTGACGCTGGCCGCGCGCATCTTCGCCTTCCTGTTCCTCCTCGGCGTGGTCTGGTGGGGCATCCCCGAGATCGAGGACGGCCTCAAGTACGAGGCGCGCACCGAGAGCCTGGCGTTCCCGATGTGGCCGTTCCTCGCCGCGCTCTGGGTCGGGTTCGTCTTCATGGCGGTGTCTCTGTTCTTCCAGATCTACCGCGGCATCCACGCGCTGCGCGGCCGCAGCGTGCTCGAGGAGCCGCAACTGTCGACGGAAGAAGCCCTCCACAAGGCGATCGACTGAATGGCGCTGGTCGGCATCGTGCTGGTGGTGCTGCTGCTCGCCGCGGTGCCGATCGGCATCGGCCTCTCGGCCGCCGCGGCCGCCTACATCGTCGGCGACCCGCTGCTCGATACCAACGTGATCTTCCGCCAGTTCTTCAGCTTCATCGGCCGCTACTCGCTGATGGCGATCCCGCTGTTCATCTTCGCCGGGTTCCTCATGGAGCGCACCGGCCTGGTGTCGCAGCTGTTCCGCTTCTCCGACTCGCTGGTGGGCTGGATGCCGGGCGGCTTCGGCGTCGCCACCGTGCTCGCGTGCGTGCTGTTCGGCGCGATTTCGGGCTCGAGCGTGGCGATGGCCGCGGCGATGGCGGTGATCGCCATTCCGGAGATGCGAAAACGGGGGTATCCCGACTGGCTCTCGGGGGGGCTGGTCGCGACCGCCGGCGGCATCGCCATGCTGATCCCGCCGAGCATCATCCTCATCCTCTACGGCATCGTCACCGAGACCTCGATCGTCAGCCTGTTCTTCGCCGGCGTGATCCCGGGCCTCCTTCTCGCGCTCGGCAACGCGATGAGCGTCGTGGGCATCGCCCTGTGGCTGAAGCTGCCGCGCACCAGATTCGACGCCAAGCGCCTCCTGCCCGAGACGCTCGGCGCGCTGCCGGCGCTCGGCATGCCGGTGGTGATCCTGGGCGGGCTGTACGGGGGCCTGTTCACGCCGACCGAGGCGGCGGCCGCGGCCTGCGGCTACGCGCTCATCTACGGGTTCCTCAGCCGGCGCGGCGAGTTCCTGAGACAGCTGCTGCCCACGGCCACGCGCTCGCTCGGCCTCGCCTCGGTGATCCTGTTCCTGGTGGGCAGCGTCGGCGTGTTCCAGTTCCTGCTCGCCAACCTCTACTGGCCGCAGAAGGTGACGCAGTGGGTCGTCGACATGGGGCTCACGCCGCTCGGCTTCATCTTCATGTTCATGGTGGTGCTGCTGCTGCTCGGCATGCTGGTCGACGGCGTGGCGATGGTGCTGCTCACGGTGCCGGTGGTGTTCCCGGTGGCGATGGCGCTGAACATCGATCCCGTCCACCTCGCCATCATCGTCACCCTGAACGTGGAGATGGGCGTGGTGACGCCGCCGATCGGGCTCAACCTGTTCGCGGTGAGCGGCACGTCGAAGATACCGATCGGGCAGGTGCTCAAGGGGACCATTCCGTTCTTCATCGGCGACCTCGTGGTGCTGCTGCTGGTCATCTTCTTCCCCGCGCTCGCCACCTGGCTTCCGAGCGTGCTCGTCAAGTCGGTGTTCTAGCCCGTCAGTAGTACGATTGGGGCCATGAACGCCCCGATCCGCACCGAAGACCCGTTCCACAGGCTGATCCACGAGCACCACATGTGGGGGCTGTGGGAGATCGCCAGCCAGATGACGCCGCATCCGCGTCCTGAGGCGGTGCCGCACCAGTGGCGGTGGTCCCTCCTGCAGAGAGTGATCGACGAATCTGCGAAGGCGGTTCCCGTGGGCGACGAGCGCCGCGCCATGCAGCTTTTCAACCCCGGCCTCAACGGCCAGTGGGCGACGACCAGCACGCTGATCGCGGCGGTGCAGGTGCTGCTTCCCGGGGAGACCGCCCGCGCGCACCGGCATTCGCCCGCGGCCATCCGCTTCATCCTGCAGGGCGACGGCGCCTACACGGCGGTCGAGGGCGAGAAGGTGCTCATGCGCGAGGGCGACCTCGTGCTCACGCCGAGCTGGCAGTGGCACGACCACGGCAACGAGACAAAGGAGACGGTCGTGTGGATGGACGGCCTGGACGTGCCGCTGGTCAAGTCCCTGAACGCCATGTTCTTCGAGATGAACGCCGAGTGGCGCGCCCCGGCCACCAAGCCGGTCAATGGCTCGAAAGCCCTGTACGGCGCCGGCAGGCTGAATCCCACGTGGGTGGCCGAAGAAAGCAAGTTCTCCCCGCTGATGCTCTATTCCTGGGAGCAGACGCAGGAGGCGCTGCACGCGCTGCGCGAGCGCGAGGGCAGCCCGCACGAAGGCATCTCGCTCGAGTACACGCATGCGCTGACCGGCGGCCCGGTGATGCCCACCATCGGCTGCCGCGTACAGCTCATCCGCAAGGGCGAGAAGCTCAAGCCCTTCCGCGTTGCCGCGAGCTCGGTGTTCTGCGTGCGCCAGGGCAGGGGCCGCAGCGTCATCGGCGGCAAGGCCTTCGAGTGGGAGAAGGGCGACATCGTCGCCGTGCCTTCCTGGTCGCAGCAGGAGCACGCGGCCACCGGCGCCGAGGACGCGATCGTCTTCTCGATCAGCGACCGGCCGGTGCTCGAGGCGCTCGGGCTGTACCGCGAGGAACGCCAGTAAGTTGAGCCTCATCGGCGCCTTGGCACGCCGCTGGCGCGCACGCCGGGGCGGTCTGGGCGAGCACCTCGCGCGGCTGTTCGAGGCCCGCGGCGTCGATGCCGTGGTCGACGTCGGCGCGCACCGCGGCAAGTACCGCCGCTTCCTGCGCGAGGACCTGGGCTTCCGCGGGCCGGTGCTCTCGGTGGAGCCGATCGCCGAGCTTGCCCGGGCGCTCGAGGCGCGCGCCGCGGCCGACGCCGGCTGGCGCGTGGTGCGCTGCGCCCTCGGCCCGCAGTCCGGCACGGCCCGGCTGAACGTCATGGCCTCGTCGGACTTCTCCTCGCTGCTCGAGCCCGCGCCGTCCGCGCCCGGCCGGTTCGCGCCGCTGACCGCCGTGGCGCGTGTCGAGGAAGTGCCGGTGCGCACGCTCGACGACGTCCTGGCGGATTTCGCGCCCGAGGCGCGCGCCGTGTATCTCAAGCTCGACACGCAGGGCTACGACCTCGAGGTGCTGCGCGGCGCCGCTCGCAGCCTGCAGCGCGTCGCCGCGCTGCAGTCGGAGATCTCGTTCGTCCCGCTCTACGCCGGCATGCCCGCCTGGCGCGAGTCGATCGAGCGCATCGAGGCGCTGGGCTTCGCCGTGAGCGGCATCTTCGCCGTGTCGCGCGAGCCGACGCTGCAGCTGGTGGAAGCCGATTGCGTTTTCGTGCGGGCCTGACGCCCTTGGCCTATCCTCCCGCCCAGCGCGCGCTCGAGCTCCTGGGCATCTCGCTTTTCCCGATCCTGGCCTTGCTGGGCTTTCAGGCCATCGAGTCGGGCCCTTTGGAACTGCTCGTCGCCGCGCTCTGCGGATGGATGATCGCGGACCTGCTGAGCGGGCTCGTGCACTGGGCGCTCGATCGGTTCGGCAGCGAGCGCACGCCGCTCGTCGGCGCGGTCCTGATCCGCCCGTTCCGCGAGCACCACGACGACCCGCTCGCGATGACGCGTCACGACTTCGTCGAGACCAACGGCGCCTCGGCGCTCGGCGCCTCGGCGCTGCTGCTCTTTCACCATGAAGTGCTTTTCTTCGCTGCCCTGGGCCTGCTTGCCGCGAACCAGTGCCACAAGTGGGCGCATGCGCGCCGCGTGCCGCGCCTCGTGCGCGCGGCGCAGCGGCTGCGCCTGATCCTCGCGCCGGAAGCGCACCGCCGCCACCACGCGGCGCCGCACGATCGCCATTTCTGCACGGCGAGCGGCTGGCTGAACCGTCCCCTGGACTTCATTCTTTCCCGATGAATCTCGGAAAGCGCGCGGCGGTCGCCTCGGGGCTGCTCGGCATGCTGTGCGTGCTCGCGGAGCTGTGCTTTCTGCTGCCCGAGCTGCTGGTGGCGCGCGACGCGCTGCCGTTCTACAAGGCGAACCTCGGGCTCTTCCGCGGCATCCTGCTCGCCTGCATCGTCGCGACCTTCGTGCTGGGCGTGGTGGGCGTGCTGCTGCTGCGCTCCAAGACGCACGGCCTGCTCGGCATCGGCCTCGGATCGGTGGCGCTGCTGATGGGCGGGTCCAAGGCCGAGCCGCTCGGCATCGGCGGCGAGCGCGCCTTTTCCGCGGGCCTGGACTACTTCGTGCTCGAGCTGCTGGTGCTGGGGCTGCTCTTCATCCCGCTCGAGCGCCTGTTCGCGCTGCGCGAGCAGCGCATCTTCCGCGCCGGCTGGCAGACCGACCTGAAGCACTTCTTCGTCAGCCACGCCGGCGTGCAGCTGCTGTCGTTCGCCGCCATGATCCCGGCGCAGGCGCTCTTCGCCTGGGCGGTGGACCTCGACTTCCACCGCGCGGTGGCCGCGCAGCCGCTCGCGCTGCAGTTCGTCGAGATCGTGCTGCTCGTGGACCTGGCGACCTACTGGGTGCACCGCGCCTTCCACCAGGTCCCCTGGCTGTGGAGCTTCCACGCCATCCACCATTCCAGCCGCGAGCTCGACTGGCTGGCCGGCTCGCGCATGCACCTGGTCGACGTGCTCGTCACCCGGGCGGCGGCGTTCCTGCCGGTGTTCCTGCTCGGCTTCGCGCAGCCCGCGCTCTACGCGTATCTCGTCTTCGTCTCCTTCCACGCGGTGTTCATCCACGCGAACGTGCGCTGGCGCTGGCCGCGGCTGCGCTGGCTGATCGCCACGCCGGAGTTCCACCACTGGCACCACAGCTCGGAGGAGGAGGGCATCGACAAGAACTTCGCCGCCTTCCTGCCCGCGATCGACCGCCTCTTCGGCACCGCGCACATGCCGGGCCACTGGCCGCGGCGCTACGGCACGGTCAGGTTCCAGCCGCCCGAGGACTGGGTCGGGCAGCTCCTCTACCCGTTCCGGCGCCGGCGCGAGCGCACGCCCTACGGATGATCCGCTTCGCCGGGCTGACGCTGCGCCGGGGCACCAAGCTCCTGCTGGAAGGCGCCGACGCCACGCTCAACCGGGGCGAGCGCGTCGGCCTGGTCGGCGCCAACGGCTCGGGCAAGTCGAGCCTGTTCGCGCTGCTGCGCGGCGAGCTGCACGCCGACAAGGGGGACGTCGATTTCCCGCGGCACTGGCGCATCGCCCACGTCGCCCAGGAGACCCCGGCGCTGGAGCGGCCGGCGCTCGAGTACGCCATCGACGGCGACGACGTGTTCCGGGGCCTCGAAGCGGAGCTGGCGCGCACCGAGGAGGGCAACCGCATCGCCGAGCTTCATGCGCAGCTTGGCGATGCCGGCGCCTACACGGTTCGATCGCGGGCCGAGCGGCTGCTCCAGGGGTTGGGTTTTTCCCTCGCTCAGCTTTCCCTGCCGGTTTCAACCTTTTCCGGCGGATGGCGGATGCGGCTCAACCTCGCGCAGGCGCTGATGCGGCCCTCGCAGCTCCTGCTCCTCGACGAGCCGACCAACCACCTCGACCTCGACGCGATCCTCTGGCTCGAGGAATGGCTGAAGGCGTACGCGGGCACGCTGCTCGTGGTCTCGCACGACCGCGACTTCATCGACGCCGTGGCGCAGGCGATCCTGCACATCGACCAGCTGAAGCTGCGCCGCTACTCGGGCGACTACTCGAGCTTCGAGAAGCAGCGTGCGCAGGCTGTCCTACTTACGCAAAGCCTGATTGAAAAACAGGCGCGCGAACGCGCACATTTGCAGTCGTTCATCGACCGCTTCCGCGCCAAGGCCACCAAGGCGCGCCAGGCGCAGAGCCGCATGAAGATGCTGGCGAGGATGGAGGACCTGGCGCCGCTGCACGCCTCGGCGCCTTTCTCGTTCGAGTTCCGCGATCCGGAGCGCTCGCCCGACCCGCTGCTGGTCCTCGAGGACGTGAGCGCCGGGTATGGCGAGAAGACGGTGCTGCAGGACATCGCCCTTTCCCTGCGCTCGGAGCAGCGCATCGGCCTCCTGGGCGTCAACGGCGCGGGAAAGTCCACGCTGATCAAGACCATCGCCGGCGTGCTGCCGCCGCTCGCGGGCACCGCCACGTTCAACAAGGGGGTGGCGATCGGCTATTTCGCGCAGCACCAGGTCGAGATGCTGCGCGACGACCAGTCGCCGCTCTGGCATCTGAAAAGAATCGCCGACAGCAAAGTGAGGGAGCAGGAGCTGCGAAACTACCTGGGCGGCTTCAACTTCCCGGGCGACATGGCGACCGCTCCGGTGGAGCACTTCTCGGGCGGCGAGAAGGCGCGGCTCGCGCTGGCGCTGATCGTGTGGCAGCGGCCGAACCTGCTCCTGCTGGACGCGCCCACCAACCACCTCGACCTCGAGACGCGCGAGGCGCTTACCGTGGCCCTCGCGCAGTTCGAGGGAACGCTGGTGCTCGTGTCGCACGACCGGCACCTCCTGCGCGCCACGACCGAGCAGCTCCTCATCGTCGCCGGCGGCGGGGTGCGCGCCTTCGAGGGCGACCTGGACGACTACCGCGAGTCGTTGCTGAAGGCGAAGCCCGCCAGGCCCGAACCGCTCAAGAAGCCTGAACCGCCGAAAAAGCCGCCGAGCTCCCGCCTGAAGCGCCTGGAAGAAAAGATGGCGAAGCTCAACGCGCAGAAGGCCGAGATCGAGCGCCGGCTCGGCGATCCGGCGACCTACCAGGACGCCGAGGCGGTCAAGCAGCTGCTCATCGACCAGGCATACGCGGCGAAGGAGCTCGCGGATCTCGAGGCGCAATGGCTCGCGCTGATATGAGCCGCCAGGCGAGCAGCGGCACGGCGAGCATCCAGGCCGCGGCCACGCCCGCCTCGCGCAGCGCGCTGCGCAGCGCGGCGGTGTCGGGCGCGACGAGCAGCAGGATCGCGCCCGCGGCGGCGAGCAGCGCGCCGGCAGCCGCCGCGAGCTGCGGGCGGCGGGTGGTCCACCAGAGGACGAAGGCGGCGCCGAGCACGGTGCTCGCGTGCTGCAGGACGTAGACGCCGTGGAACGCGTACGAATGCGCGATCGCGTCCCAGGCGAAGTGCGTCAGGGCGCCGACGAGAAGCGAGACGATGACCGCGTGCCACGGCGCCTCGGACAGGGGCCTGCGCCGGAAGAACTGCCACGCGACATAGGCGAGCAGCCCGGCGGGCAGGCAGAACAGCAGCAAGCCCGCGGCGCTGTGGCTGTCGGCGCGCTCCAGCCCGGGCACCAGGTACCAGGCGTCGGGCACCATGCTGCCGATGACCAGGGCGCTCGCCGCGCCGAAGCGGCCCATCGGCCGGATCAGGGGCAGCACCGCGGCAGGGTGGGCGAACGGATAGGGCACCGCCGCATGCTAGGGGGTCGGCATGAAGGCCCCCGCTGCCGCCCATAGTCCGCCTGTACACTTTCGCGGACGTGAAACTCTCCGATACCCGCTTCCTTCTCGCCCTGACCGCGGCAGCGGCGCCGGTCGTGGGCCACGCCACCGGGCAGTACTGGTACGCCTTCGTCGTTTTTTTCGTGGTCGTTCCCGTGCTGGATCTGCTGCTCGGCCGCAGCAGCGCGCCCGCCTCGGCCGGCGAGATGCGGCGCCTGGAGGCGAGCCCGATCTTCCGAGCGATCCTGTACGCATGGGTGCCGCTCCAGCTCGGCCTGATCCTCTGGGGTTCTGCCTTGATCGGCAGCCTGGGCGGCGCGGACGCCGTCCTTTTCACCTTGTCGGTCGGCCTTGCGACCGGCGCCACCGGGATCACCATCGCGCACGAGCTCGGCCACAAGCGCGCTGCGCTGGACCGCTTTCTTTCGCGGCTGCTGCTCGTCACGGTGAGCTACGGGCATTTCACGGTCGAGCACAACCGCGGCCACCACGTGCGCGTGGCGACCCCCGAGGATCCCGCCACGGCGCGTTTCGGCGAGGGCTTCTGGCGCTTCCTGCCGCGCACGCTCATCGGTTCTTTTGTTGATTCATTGAAAATAGACAAAGGCGAAGTGTTGCGCGTGTGGGCCGCCACCTTCGCGGTGGCCGCGACGCTCGGCATCGCCTTCGGCCCGCGCGCCGCGGCGTTCTTCTTCGGCCAGTCCGCGGCGGCGATCCTGCTCCTCGAGGCGGTGAACTACATCGAGCACTACGGGCTGGAGCGCCGCAAGCTTGCCGACGGCCGCTACGAGCGCCAGAGCGCCCGCCACGCCTGGGACGCCTACGAGGTGCTGAGCAATTCTTTCCTTGTGCATCTCCAGCGCCACGCCGATCATCACCTCAATCCCATGCGCCCCTATGCCGCCCTGCAGCCGCAGGAAGAGAGCCCGAAGCTGCCGACGGGCTACGCCGGCATGGTGCCGATCGCCCTGGTGCCTCCGCTTTGGTTCGCCGTCATGAACCCGCGCGTGCCGCGCGGCTGATCGGGATCCTTCTCGCGGTTCTCGCGCTCGTGGCGGCGCTGAACTGGGTCGTCCAGGCGGCGCGCAAGCCGAGCGAGGTGTTCTTCCCCTTCGACGGCTTCACGAAGAACCCGGCGGAGACCTGGGCGGAGTACGGCGCGCTGTTCCGCGGGCACGCCACGGCGTCGGTCCCGGCCGAGCTGCTCGCCGCCCTGGCGCAGGGCGAGAGCGCCGGCAACCCGGTGGCGCGCACCTACTGGCGGTGGCGCTTCGACTGGAACCCGATCGAGGTGTACCGGCCGGCCTCGAGCGCGGTGGGCCTGTACCAGATCACCGACGGGCGCTTCGCCGAGGCGAAGCGGCTGTGCATCCACCGCCACCGCGCGGTCGACGACGGGCCGTGGTACAACCCGCGCACATGCTGGTTCAATGCCTTCTACTTCCGCGTCGTCCCGAGCCACGCCGTCGAGATGACCGCGGCTTTTCTCGACAGAAGCGTTTCTTCCGTAAAGGGATCCTTGAAAGAGAAGCAGGATCTCGCCGCGGTCATTCATCTGTGCGGCGCCACGGCGGGCGCGGCGTTCGCGCGGCGCGGCTTCCGGCCGCTGCCCGGACAGCGCTGCGGCGAGCACGACCTGCGCGCGTACCTTTCCAGGGTCGACGCGCTGAAGCATGAGTTCACAAAGCTTTCCGACCATTGAAAGCCTGAAGCTGCGCTATGCGCAGAACGAGCGCGCCGCCGCCGCGGCCTTCTTCGTCGCCGGGTTCGTGTTCGACATCGTCACCGTCGGGCGCATCGATTCCTGGCTCACCATCGCGCAGCAGGCCGCCTACCTGGGGGTGGTCGGCTTCGCGCTCGCGCAGATGCTCCTCGAGGAGGGGTCGCCCCCGCGCGAAGGCTGGTGGTTCCGCTGGCGCAGCGCGCTCGTGCACTTCGTGCTCGGCGCGCTGCTCAACCTCTACACCATCTTCTTCTTCAAGAGCTCCTCGCTCGTCGTGTCCTTCGCCTTCCTCGCCTTCCTGGTGGCGCTCGTGCTCGCCAACGAGACGCCGCGCTTCAAGGCGCTCGGGCTGCACTTCAAGTTCGCGCTGCTCGCGCTGTGCCTGCTCGCCTTCGCCGCCGTGGTGGTGCCCATCGGCATCGGCTCCATCGGCCTGGGGGTGTTCCTGCTGTCGATGGCGGCGGGCGCGGCGCCGCTCGCGGCGCTGGGCTGGCGGCTGCGCAGCCGCGGCGGGCGCAGGACGATCCTGGTGCCGCTCGGCCTGGTGCTCGCCGCCTTCCTCGCGGCGTACCTCTTCCGCGTCATCCCGCCGGTGCCGCTGTCGATCCCGTACATCGGCATCTACCACGGCGTGGAGCGCAGCGAGACCGGCTTCCGGCTCTCGCACGAGCGGCCGTGGTGGCGCTTCTGGCACAACGGCGACCAGCGCTTCGCCGCGCAGCCCGGCGACCGCGTCTACGTGTTCTTCCGCGTCTTCTCGCCGGCGAACTTCTCCGACCAGGTGCTGCTGCGCTGGCACCGCCGGCTGCCGGGCGGCTGGGCGCTGCAGGACAGCATCCCGATCCGCATCGTCGGCGGGCGCGAGGCGGGCTTCCGCGGCTTCGGCTTCAAGGGCAACTACGAGCCCGGCAGCTGGAAGATCCAGGTCGAGACCACCGACGCCCGCGAGATCGGCCGCATCTACTTCGAGCTCGAGGCGG
>CBDDRQ010000129.1:0-11243 GCA_965233125.1 uncultured bacterium | reverse complement strand
GTGCGCACCGGCAACCTGCTCTTCCTCGCCGGCAAGGGGCCCGCGGGCGGCGCCACCGGCATCGTCGGCAAGGACATCACGACCGAGCAGGCCTACCAGCACGCGCGCTCGACCGGCCTCGCGCTGATCGCGGTGATGAAGGACGAGCTCGGCTCGCTCGAGCGCGTGAAGCGCATCGTCAAGGTGCTGGGCATGGTCAATGCCGTCCCCGGCTTCCCCGACCAGCCCAAGGTGATCAACGGCTGCTCGGACCTCTTCGTGGAAGTGTTCGGCGAGCGCGGCAAGCACGCGCGCTCGGCGGTCGGGATGGGCGGGCTGCCCAACAACATCCCGGTCGAGATCGAGTGCATCGTCGAGGTCGGCCCGGCGGCGCCGAAAAGGAAGAAGAAGAAAAAACGGTAGTCTCGTCCCAGGGAGGGGATATGGTGCATCGATCTTGGCGCAGCGGGCTTCTCGCCTGCCTGCTCGCTGCCGCGGCGCCGCTCGCCGCGGCGCAGGCGCAGGCGCCGGCCGAGCCCCTCACGCCCGAGCAGGCCGACGCGATGCTCGCGCAGCTCACCGATGCGCAGGTGCGCCAGCTCCTCGCGCGCGAGCTGCGCGCGAAGGCCGAGCGGCGCGCCGCGCCGCAGGAGGGCGGGCTGGGCGCGCTGCTGCTCAAGACCCGGCTCGGCCTGGAGGGAATGGGCGACACGCTGCGCGCGCGCGCCGCGGTGGTGAGGGAAGGCTGGCCGCTGGTCTCGGGGTCGCTCGCCACCAGCATGGACAGGATCGCCGGCGGCCGCGGCTATCCCGGGTTCCGCGCGCAGGTGGCGATGCTCGTCGCGCTCATCGCGGTGGGCCTCGCGGCGATGCTCCTCGCGCGCCGGCGCGTCTTCGGCGGCCAGCCCAGGGCGCCGCTCGCGCCAGTCCCCGAGTTCGGCGCGCGCCTGGGTGCCGCGGGCTCGCGCCTGCTCCTGGAGCTCCTGCCCTTCGCCGCGTACTGCGTCGTCACGCTCGGCCTCGCGGCGCTGCTGTTCGAGCCGGGCGGCGCCGACCGCACCTTCCACGCCACCTACGCCACCGGCGCCGCGATCGTCATCGGCGCGGCGATGCTCTCGCAGTTCGTGCTCTCGCCGCGCGAGCCCGCCCTGCGGCTGCTGCCGTTGAGCGACGATGCGGCGAGGTTCCTGCATCGCTCGCTGCTGTGGATCGTCGCCGTTGGCGTGTTCGCCTGGCTCACCGCGGGGCTGCTGATCCTCACCGGCGTGCCGCCCAAGGCGCGCCTGGTGATCGAGCTCATTACCGGCGCGACGGTAGGCCTGACCGTGCTGGCGGTGATCGTGCTGAGCCGCGCCAGGGTGGCCGCGGCGATCCGCGGCGGCGCGCCGGGCGCCGAGGGCGTGACGCGGCTGCGCGCGCGCCTCGCCGACACCTGGCACTGGTTCGCGCTCCTGTACCTGCTGCTCATCTGGACCTTTTGGGCGGTGAGCATGCTCGAGGAGGGGCCCTCGACGGTCTGGGCGGCGATCGCCTCGGTGGCCATGGTGCTGGCGTTCCCGCTCGCCGACCGCTGGATCGGGCGCGGCATCGACGACATGCTCGGCGCGCCGCCCGGGGCGAAGCGCCACGAGTACGCGCTGCTCCTGCACCGCGTGATGCGCGTGCTGCTCGCGGTGGTGCTGCTCGCGGCCGTCAACGAGCTGTGGGGCTTCAATACCTTCGGCGAGGCGCAGGTGCGCGTGCGCCAGGCGATCCTCGCCTCGAGCCTGGATCTCGTCGCCGCCGTCGCGCTCGCGGTGATCGGCTGGCAGCTGGTGAAGCTCGGCATCGACCGCAACCTCGCGCCGCGCGAGGTGAACGGCGCGCTGGTCGAGCCGAGCCAGCGCATGCGCACGCTGCTACCGCTCATGCGCAAGTTCGCCGTGGTGGTGCTGATCGTGATGACCGCCATGCTGCTGCTCTCGGGCCTGGGGGTGAACATCGGGCCGCTGCTCGCCGGCGCCGGCGTGGTCGGCCTCGCGGTGGGCTTCGGCGCGCAGGCGCTGGTGCGCGACATCATCACCGGGGTGTTCTTCCTCGTCGACGACGCCTTCCGCGTCGGCGAGTACATCGTCAGCGGCAGCTACAAGGGCACGGTCGAGGCGATCAGCCTGCGCTCGCTCAAGCTGCGCCACCACCGCGGGCCGCTGTACACGGTGCCCTTCGGCGAGCTGAAGGCGATCCAGAACCTGAGCCGCGACTGGGTGATCGACAAGCTGACGCTGGGCATCACCTACGACAGCGACCTCGACAAGGCGAAGAAGCTGATCAAGAAGATCGGCCAGGAGCTGGCGCAGGACCCCGAGCTCGCCCCCGGCATCCTCGAGACGCTGAAGATGCAGGGCGTCGAGGAGTTCGGCGACTTCGCGATCCAGATCCGGCTCAAGTTCATGACCAAGCCGGGCGGGCAGTTCGCGGTGCGCCGGCGCGCCTACTCGATGATCAAGAAGGCCTTCGACGCGAACGGCATCAAGTTCGCCTTCCCCACCGTCCAGGTCGCCGGCGGCGGCGACAGCGCGGTCGCGGTCGCGCGCCAGGGCCTGGCGATGACGCAGCAGCAGGCGCCCGCCGCCTGAGAAAAGGGATCAGGCCCTTCTAGTCCGGCAGCCCCGCGGCGCGCAGCGACCCGAGGTAGCGCTCGCGCAGGGCCTTATCGCGGAAGGGCTGGGTGCGCGCGAAGCGCGCCACCGAGAAGTCGGGACGGTCTTTCAGCACCGCGCTCGCTGCCGCGGCGGCCTGCTCCGGCCGCTCGAGCGCCGACTCGGCGCTGATCAGGGCAAGGCGCGCCGGGATCAGCTTCGGGTTGGCCTGGCTCACCGCGCGCAAGGCGGCGAGCGCCTGCTCGTGCCGGCCGCCGAAATGCCACGCCGCCCCCATCAGGTAGCGATACCAGAATGGGAACATGGGGTTGAGCTGGACCGCGTCCTCGGCGTTGCGCACGGCGCTCTCCCACAGCCCGCTGTAGAGCTGCGCGTAGCCGAGGATCGCCTTCGGCCCGGAGCACATCGGGCGCAACTCGTGCGCGCGCTCGAGACCGGCGAGCGCGTCGTCGTGCCGCTCCTCGAACAGTGCCACCAGGCCGAGCGCGGCGTGCCCGCCCGGGATGGTTTCGTCGAGCTGGCAGGCGCGGCTGCCGAGGCGGCGGGCCTCGGCAAGTGAGGCCGCGGGATCGGCGCTCCAGCCGTGGATCACCTCCAGGCAATGCGTGAGGGCCGCCTGCGCATGCGCCCAGGACGACTCCGGCTCGAGGCGCGCCGCCTCGAGGAACAGCTCGCGCGCCTGGCGCACGTCCTGCGGCGTGCCCCGGTAGTTCGCGCTCATGCCGGCGTTGAAGGCATCGCGCGCCTGCGGCAACTTGAGCGCCTTGCGCCAGATGCGCACTTCCTCGCCATGGCTCAGCTTCACCTCGAGGGAAGTGACGATCTCCTCGGTGATCTCGTCCCCCACCAGGAACACGTCGTCGAGGGAGCGATCGTAGCGGTTCGCCCACAGGTGCGTGCCGGTCTCGGCCTCGATGAGCTGGGCGGTGATGCGCGCGCGGTTGCCAACCTTGCGCACGCTGCCCTCGAGGACGTAGCGCACGCCGAGCTCGCGGCCGATCGTGCGCAGGTCGGTCGGCTTGCCCTTGTAGGCGAAGGACGAGTGCCGGCCGATGACCGCGATGCTGGTGGTGCGCGAGAGGTCGGTGATGATGTCCTCGCTGATGCCGTCGCAGAAATGCTCCTGCCCGGGGTCCTCGCTCATGTTCGAGAAGGCGAGCACGGCGATGGAGTTGGGCTTCGCCGCCCCGGGCGCGGCCGCCGCGGCGCCCGCGGCGGCGACGCGGAAGACGTGGACCGGCTGGGCGATATTCTTCAGCGCTTTCTCGCCCAGGTCGTCGAACCCGAGCTGCAGGCGGCCCTGCGCCTGGTCGCGCACCGCTTTCGAGACGCAGATGCCGCCGGGCGCGGCGAGCCCTTCCAGGCGCGCGGCGATGTTGACGCCGTCGCCGTAGATCGCGCCGGCCTCGTCCACCAGCACATCGCCGACATTCACGCCGATACGGAACTGCATGCGCCGCCCTTCCGGCACGGCGGCGTTCTGGCGCGCCACGCGCGCCTGGATCTCGAGCGCGGATTCCAGCGCGTCGATCACGGAGGAAAACTCGGCGAGGATCGAATCCCCGGGCGCGTTCACGATGCGCCCGCCGCAGGTGGCGGCCACGTCGGCGAACAACTCGCGGCAACCGGAGAGGGCCTCTAGCGTCCCCTGATCGTCTTCCTGCATCAGGCGGCTGTAGCCCACCACGTCGGCGGCGAGGATGGCCGCAAGCTTTCTCATCGCTAGATCGTCATCACGGCCTTGCGATAGTACTTGAGCTCCTCGATGGACTCGAGGATGTCGGCCATGGCCTCGTGCCTGCCTTCCTTGGCGAAGCCCTTGGCCGCCTCGGGCTTCCAGCGGCGCACCAGCTCCTTGAGCGTGGAGACGTCGAGGTTGCGGTAGTGGAACCAGGCCTCGAGCTGCGGCATCCAGCGCGCGAGGAAGCGCCGGTCCTGGCAGATGGAGTTGCCGCACATCGGCGAGGTGTTGGCCGGCACGTGCGCGGCGAGGAAGGCGAGCGCCTGGCGCTCGGCCTGGGCCTCGGTCAGGCGCGAGGCGCGCACGCGCTCGACCAGCCCGGTCTTGGCGTGCATGCTGCGGTTCCAGGCGTCCATCGCCTCGAGCACTGCGGCGGGCTGGTGCACCACCAGCACCGGGCCCTCGGCCACCAGGCGCAGCTCCGAGTCGGTGACGAGCATCGCGATCTCGATGATGCGGTCGGAATCGGGCTGCAGCCCGGTCATCTCCATGTCGATCCAGATGAGGTTGTTCGGATCGGCGGGCATGGATTATTCTCTCATGGCATGTCGACGGCTCTCACCTGGCTCTTCCTCGCGGCGCTCGCCGCGGCGAGCGCAACGCGCCTGTGGCTCGCGCGCCGGCAGGTGCGCCACGTGGCCGCGCACCGCGGCGCGGTGCCGGCGAGCTTCGCCGGCTCGATCCCGCTCGAGTCGCACCGCAAGGCGGCCGATTACACCATCGCCAAGACGCGCTTCGGCATGGTCGGCGTCGCGGTGCACGCCGCGGTGCTGCTCGCCTTCACCCTGGGCGGCGGCCTGCAGCTGATCCTCGATCTCTGGGCGGGCGCCTTCGCGCGCGGCTCGCTCGCCCACGGCACCGCCTCGCTCCTCACGCTCGCGTTCGCGCTGGCCGCGATCAGCCTGCCGCTCGGCCTGTACCGCATCTTCGTCATCGAGGCGCGCTTCGGCTTCAACCGCATCACGCCGCGCCTGTTCGTCTCCGACCTCGTGAAGCAGGTGCTGGTCTCTCTCGCCCTCGGCGTGCCGCTCATCCTGGCGGTGCTGTGGCTGATGGAGAAGATGGGCGAGTACTGGTGGGCCTACGTCTGGGTGCTCTGGAACGCGTTCCTGCTGGTGGTGAACATGATCGCGCCGACGCTGATCCTGCCGCTCTTCAACAAGCTCACGCCGATCACCGAGGGCGAGGTCTCGGAACGCGTGCGCCAGCTCCTCGAGCGCACCGGCTTCAAGGCGCGCGGGGTGTTCCTCATGGACGGGTCCAAGCGCTCGAGCCACGGCAACGCCTTCTTCGCCGGCTTCGGCGCCGCCAAGCGCATCGTGCTCTTCGACACGCTGGTCGAGCGCCTCGCGCCGCCGGAGGTCGAGGCGGTGCTCGCGCACGAGCTCGGCCACTACCGGCTGCGCCACATCGTCAAGAACCTGGCGCTGAGCGCGGCGCTCAGCCTGGCCGGCCTGTGGCTGCTCGGGCAGCTCATCGGCGAGCCGTGGTTCTACGCCGGCCTCGGGGTGGCGACGCCGGGCACCGCCGCGGCGCTCGCGCTCTTCCTGCTCGTCATCCCGGAGTTCCTGTTCTTCCTCGACCCGCTGGCGAGCCGCCTGTCGCGCAAGCACGAGTTCGAAGCCGATGCCTACGCGATCGCGCACGCCGACCGCGCCGAGCTCGAGCAGGCGCTGGTCAAGCTCTACCGCGACAACGCCGCGACGCTCACCCCCGACCCGCTGCACTCGGCGTTCTACGACTCGCACCCGCCGGCGGCGGTTCGCATTGCACGCCTCAAGGAAGCAACATGAACGATCTGGCAAGCAGGAAGTGCAAGCCGTGCGAAGGGGGCGTCGCGCCGCTCACCGAGGCCCAGGTGAAGCCGATGCTGAAGGGCCTGAAAGGCTGGAGCATCGAGGCGGGCAAGCTCGCCAAGGTCTACCCGTTCACGAACTACTACCAGACCATGGCCTTCGTGAACGCGCTCGCCTGGATCTCGCACCGCGAGGACCACCACCCCGACCTCGAGGTGGGCTACAACAAGTGCCGCGTCGAGTACTCGACGCACGCGATCGGCGGCCTGTCCGAGAACGATTTCATCTGCGCCGCAAAGTGCGACGCGCTCTTTGAGCTTTGAAAAGAATCTACAGCTCGCACAATCTGATCGCCGTGCACCACGCGAGGAACGTCCTCGAGGCCGAAGGTATCCGCGCGGTGGTGAAGAACGAGATGCTGTCCTCGGCGATGGGCGAGCTGCCGCCCGCGGAATGCCTCGCCGAGCTGTGGGTGCGGCCGCTCGACGCCGAGCGGGCCGAGCGTATCCTGCGCTACGAGATCAAGGGGACGGCCTGGAGCTGCCCCGCCTGCGGCGAGACCTCGGAGCCGCAGTTTACCCAGTGCTGGAAATGCGGCGCCTACCGGGAAAACGCATCTTCAAAGTAGCCGCGCGAGCGTGATCACCAGCAGCACGAACACCCAGACCACGAGCGCGCGCCAGAGCAGGCCCACCGCGCTGTCGAGCAGCGGCCCGTCGGCGGGCTCGCCCACGCCGAGCTCCGGCCGCGGCTGCATGCCGTCGATCTCCTGCACCGGCATGCCCAGGCGCACCCCCATGGCCCCGGCGCCCGCGGCGAGCACGATGCCGGCGTTGGGCTCGGGCCAGGTGCGCGCCTGCGTGCGCCAGCAGTAGACCGCGTCCTCGAAGTCGCCCACCACGGCGAAGGCCGCCGCGGTGAGCCGCGCCGCCGGCCAGTCGAGCAGGTGGAACGCGTGCTGCGCGAACTCGCCGAAGGCGGACAGGGGCTTCCAGCGCCACGCCAGGTAGGCGGCGAGCCGGTAGAGGATCGCGCCGCTCGGGCCGGGCAGCAGCAGGTACCACAGCAGCACCCCGAAGACGTGGCGGTGCGAGGCCACCAGCGCCTCCTCGATCGACAGGCGGATCACTTCCTCGCGCGTGCGCACCACGCCCGAGGCGCCGCGCCACTCCTCGAGCAGCACCCGCGCGCGCTCGATGTCGCCGGACTTCACCGCGAGCTGGATGTCGGTGAAGTAGTGGCTGAACTGGCGGAAGCCGAGCGTGAGGTAGAGCACCGCGATGTTGAAGACGAGCGCGAGCAGCGGGCTCGCCTCGTCGAGCAGCAGGTGCAGCGCGGCCGCGGCCGCGACCCAGGGCAGCACCGCCACCAGCCAGGCGACCAGCCCGTGGCGGCGCTCGCCGCCGTTGAAGGACTGCTCGAGCCACTGCGCCCACCCGGCGAGCGCGCCCTGCACCGCCTTACGCTCCCCGAGCGGCTGCCACTGCTCGATCACCAGCGCCGCGATGATGGCGAGGACGCTCATGCGAGCATTCTATAAAGGTTCACCACCATGCCGGCGGTGGCGCCCCAGATGCGCCGCTCGCGGTACTGGATGACGTAGAAGCCGACCTCGCGCCCCTCGAACTCGCGCGTGTGGCGCTCGTGGTTGCGTGGGTCGAGGAGGAAGCAGAGGGGCACCTCGAACACCTCCTCGACCTCGCGCCGGTCGGGGGCGAGCTCGAGCGGCGGCGCGAGCAGGCCCACCACCGGGGTAACGCAAAAGCCGGTGCGCGTGCAGTACTGCGGCAGGCGGACGAGGACTTCCACCCGGTGGCGCGCGAGCCCGAGCTCCTCCTCGGTCTCGCGCAGCGCCGTGATCTCCGGCGTCGGGTCCTCGGGCTCGGCGCGCCCGCCGGGGAAGCTGATCTGCCCCGAATGGTGCTTGAGCTGCGAGGTGCGCTGCGTGAACACCACCGAGAGCTCGTCGTGCGCGACGATCGGCACCAGCACCGAGGCCGCGGTCAGCGCCGCGGCTTCCCGGCCCGCGCCATCGTCGCCGTAGACCGACATCGCCGGCGCGCTGCGCTGCGTCAGGCGCCGGCGCAGCTCGTCGAGGCCGAGGTTCATGGGAATAGCCCCTGCTCCTGTAATGTTAGGTGTTCGAGCAACCGCTCGACCAACCAAGAAGGGGATCCCATGAAACGCCTAGCACTCGCCGCCGCGCTCGCACTGTCCAGCTCGGTCGCGTTCGGCAGCAGCTGTCCCAAGCACATGAAGGCCATCGACGCCGCCCTGCCCAAGGCCAAGCTTTCCGCCGCGCAGAAGAGCGAGGTGCGGAAGCTCCGCGCCGATGGCGAGAAGTTTCACAAGGAGGGCAAGCACGCCGATTCGATGGCGGCCCTCACCAAGGCGGAGGCGATCCTCGGCATCAAGTAGCCTCCGCCCGTCCTTCAGGGCACGAGGACGACCGAGCCGGTCGTCTTCCTGCCCTCGAGGTCGCGGTGCGCGGACTGCGCGTCGGCCAGCTTGTAGCGCCCCGTGGTCTCGATCTTCACCTTGCCGGATTTCACGATGTCGAAGAGCGCATTCGAGCGCTCGACCAGGTCGGCGCGGCTCGCGATGTGGGTGGCGAGCGTCGGGCGCGTGACGTAGAGCGAGCCCTTGGTCGAGAGGATGCCGAGGTTCACCGGCGGCACCGCGCCCGAGGCGTTGCCGAAGGACACCATCAGGCCGCGGGGGCGCAGGCAGTCGAGGGAGCCGTCCCAGGTCGTCTTGCCGACCGCGTCGTAGACGACCGGCAGGCCCTTGCCGCCGGTGAGCGCCTTCACGCGCTCGACGAAGTTCTCCTTGCTGTAGTTGATCACGTGCTCGGCGCCGTGCGCCTTGGCGAGCGCGCACTTGTCGTCTGACCCGGCGGTGCCGATCACGGTGACCCCGAGCGCCTTCAGCCACTGGCAGGCGATGAGGCCGACGCCGCCGGCGGCGGCGTGCCACAGGACGGTGTCTCCCTTCTGCACCTTGTAGGTGGTGAAGATCAGGTAGTGCACCGTGAGCCCCTTGAGCAGCATCGAGGCGGCCTGCTCGTCGCTGATCTCCTTGGGCAGCTTGACCAGCCGGTCGGCCGGGACGACGCGGCTCTCGCAATAGGCGCCGACGAGGCCGGTATACGTGACCCGGTCGCCCGCCTTGAGGTCGGTGACGCCGGAGCCCACCGCCTCCACCACGCCCGCGGCCTCGTTGCCGGCCACCTGCGGCACCTGCATCGGGTAGAGCCCCGAGCGCTGGTAGGTGTCGACGAAATTGACGCCGATCGCGGTGTGCCGGATGCGCACCTGGCCCGCGCCCGGCTCGCCGACGGGAATCTCGTCCAGCTGCAGCACCTCGGGACCACCCTGCTTGTGGAAACGGACTGCCTTCGCCATTTGCTTCTCCTCGGTTAAAGATCTTTCTTCGGTTCGGTGGGGGCGCGCATCGCCTGCAGGGCGGCGCGCTGCAGCTCCAGGCCCTGGATCGAGAACTTCACCATGTTGAGGTTCATGTTGAGCCAGGCCTCGACCGAGCGCAGCTCCGCGATGCGCTTGTCGACCTCCTGCGGGTCGAAGGTCGGCATGGCCATGCCCGGCAGGGGCACGCCGAGCGGCCCCCACAGGCGGCGGAACATCTCGAACGGGTCGGTCGGCGGGGTTTCAGCCATGGGCCTGCTCCTCCGGGGTGTCGAAGAATTCCCGCACCTCCGCTTCCCTCGCCAGGGTGTCCTGGTAGCCGAGGTCGACCAGCGCGCGGCAGAAGGGCTCCTCGAAGAGCAGGTAGCTCGCGAGGTTCGACCCCGAGCGGTTGAGCGCGCCGGTGGGGCGCAGGATGAAGCGCACCGTGCCGGGAAGCTCGTGGATGAAGCGCGCCGCGATGCGCTCGAGGGGCTGCGAGGGGGTGATGTAGAGCACCTTCACCGGGCGCAGCTGCAGCCCCGACTCCGAGAGCCGCTCCTCGGGCACCAGCCGGACGGTGCGGTTGATGCGCTCGAGGCGCTCGATGTCGACCATCAGGCTGTCCAGGAAGATGCTGTTCAGCGCGTGGCCGGCGATCTGCGCGAGCGAGGGATAGACGTTCGAGCGGGCGCGGCTCGACTCGACCGCGCTCTGGCGCCCGGTGCCGACGATCAGCACGCGGTCGGCGCCCAGGTGCAGCGCCGGGCTCACCGGGGCGATCTGGCGCATCGAGCCGTCGCCGAAGTACTCGCGGTGCACCTTCACGGCGGGGAAGATGAAGGGCAGCGAGGCCGAGGCGAGCAGGTACTCGAGCTTGAGCGTCACCGCCGCGCCGATCCTCTGGTTGCGCTCCCAGCCCTCGAGGCCGGAGCCGCCCTGGAAGAACGACACGCTCTGCCCGGTGGTGTAGCCCGAGGCGGTGACGCACACCGCGTAGAGCGCGCCCGAGTCGATGTGCGTCTGGACGCGCTGGAAGTCGAGGTTCTTCGCCAGCATCTGCGCGAGCGGCGCGTTGTCGAGCAGCGAGATCGGGTTGTGGCGCGAGATGAGCATCATCGAGGCGAGCCAGCGCGCGCCGCTCTTCATGATGTGCCAGGGGTCGGTGCGGTAGATGTGGCTGCAGCGCATGTTCTCCCACACCTCGAGCAGGTTGGCGACGCCGCGCGAGAAGTCGTCGGCGAACACCGCGAGCGTGGCGGCGTTGATGGCGCCCGCCGAGGTGCCGCACAGGATCGGGAAGGGGTTCTTCGCCGGGCTGCCGAGGATGTCGCGCACCGCCTTCACCACCCCCACCTGGAAGGCGGCGCGCGCGCCGCCGCCGGTGAGCACCAGGCCCGCGCGCGGCTTCACGCGGTTCGCCGGGAAGCGCGCGACGTTGTTGGCAGCCGCGGTCTCCATTCAGAAGAGCGTCTGCTCCTGCCCGCGCGGCGCGTTGGCGTCGGCGACCGCGAGCGCGGTCATGTTGACGATGCGCCGCACCGACGCCGAGGGCGTGAGGATGTGCACCGCTCGCGCCGCGCCGAGCAGCATCGGCCCGATGGTCACGCCGCCGCCGGCGGCGGTCTTGAGCAGGTTGAAGGAGATGTTGGCCGCGTCCATGGTGGGCATGACCAGCAGGTTC
>CBDDRQ010000128.1:0-17116 GCA_965233125.1 uncultured bacterium | reverse complement strand
CGCGGCTCGAAGGTGTTCCTCAAGCGTCTATAATTTTCTTTATGGCACGAACCGTGAAGTGCGTGAAACTGGGGCGCGAGGCCGACGGCCTTGATTTCCCCCCCTACCCCGGCGAGCTCGGCAAGCGCCTATGGGAGAACGTCTCCAAGGAAGCCTGGGCGCAGTGGCTGAAGCAGCAGACCATGCTGGTGAACGAGAACCGCCTCAACCTCGCCGACCCGAAGGCGCGCAAGTACCTCATGGAGCAGACCGAGCGCCATTTCTTCGGCGGCGGCGCCGACTCGGCCTCGGGGTACGTCCCCCCCTCGAAGTAAGCGCGTGAAGATCGCGCAGTTCTGGGACGAGAGAATCGTCCCCGCCCTCGTCGAGTACATCCGCATCCCGGCCAAGTCGCCGCATTTCGACCGCGACTGGCAGAAGAACGGCCACATCGAGGCGGCGGTGCAGCTCGCCGCGCGCTGGTGCAAGGCGCATCCGCTCGAGGGGATGAGCCTCGAGGTCGTCCGCCTGGAGGGCCGTACGCCGCTTCTCCTGGTTCAAGTAGAACCAACCAGGAAAGAAGTGAACGGCACAATCCTCTTATACGGCCACCTCGACAAGCAACCGGAGATGACCGGCTGGCGCGAGGGCCTGGGGCCGTGGACGCCTGTCATCGAGCAGGGCCGCCTCTATGGCCGCGGCGGCGCCGACGACGGCTACGCGGTCTTCTCGGCATTCAGCGCCCTGCACGCGCTGCAGGCGCAGAAGCGCCCGTATGCGCGCTGCGTGATGGTGATCGAGTGCTGCGAGGAAAGCGGCAGCTACGATCTCCCGGCCTACCTCGAGGCGCTTTCTCCGAGGATCGGCAAGCCCGACCTCGTGATCGGGCTCGATTCGGGCTGCGGTAACTACGAGCAGCTCTGGGGCACCGCCTCGCTGCGCGGCCTGGTGAACGGCGTGCTGAGCATCGAGGTCCTCACCGAAGGCGTCCACTCCGGCGACGCGAGCGGCGTAGTGGCCTCGAGCTTCCGCATCGCACGCGCCCTCCTCGACCGGCTCGACGATTCAGGCACGGGCATGGTCAGGGACAAGGCGCTTCACGCCCCTATTCCGCCCGAGCGCGTCGCGCAGGCGAAGCTCGCCGCCCAGGTCATGGGCGAGCAGACCTGGCGCAAGTTCCCCTTCGTGCCGGGCATGCGGGCGATGCACGACGATCCCGCCGAGCTGGTGCTCAACCGCAGCTGGCGGCCGATGCTCGCGGTGACTGGCGCCGAAGGGCTGCCGCCGCGCGCGAACGCCGGCAACGTGCTGCGGCCGAAGACGGAGCTCATGCTGTCGCTGCGGATCCCGCCCACGGTCGATGCGCAGGCCGCGGCGGCGCGCCTGAAGCAGGTCCTGGAGGCCGACCCGCCCTACGGCGCGCGCGTGCGCTTCGAGGCCGGGCAGGCGGCCACCGGCTGGCACGCGCCGCAGACCGCCGCCTGGCTGGAACATGCGCTGAATGAAAGCTCGACCAGACACTTCGACAAACCCGTGATGTGGCTGGGCGAAGGCGGGACCATCCCGTTCATGGCGATGCTCGGCGAGAAATTCCCGCAGGCGCAGTTCCTCATCACCGGGGTGCTCGGCCCGCAGTCGAACGCGCACGGGCCGAACGAGTTCCTGCACCTCGGCTACGCGCAAAGGCTCACCGCCTGCGTGGCCGACGTCATTGCGGCCCACGCGGCCCGGGAAGGCGCAGCCGCACCGCGGCGCTGAGCGCCGCAAGGCCGATCGCCGCGGCGGCAAACACCGGGGCCAGGCCGAACGCGTCGATCGCCTGCGCCGCAAGCCATACGCCGCTCGCCCCACCGAGGAAAAGCGCCGCGGCGAAGAGCGCGACGGCCGACCCGCGCTCCCCGGGCGAGACCTGGGTAGCGTGCGTCTGCAGCGTGGTATGCATCATGTAGTAGCCCACGCCAACCACCGCGATGCACAGCGTCGAGAACGCGGTCCAGGGCGAGACGGTGAGGCCGGCGAAGCCGAGCGCCAGCGCCGCTCCGCCCAGGCCCACGAGGCCACGCTCGCCCAGGCTTGCGACCGCGCGCCGTGCCACCGCCGCATAGAGAAGCCCGCCGCCGGCGTACGCGGCTACGAGCGTACCGGCCAGCCCCGGGCCGACGCCGTGGTGCTGCTGCAAGTAGACAGCGACGAAGGCGAACGCGCCGGAGACGAGCAGCCCCTCGGCGAACACCGTGGCGAGCAGCCGGCGCACCGGGCGCTCGGCCAGCAGGCGCGGCATTCGCATCATGCCCTGGAAGAACGGGCGGGCCGGCCCGCGCCGCGCGGCGAGTGGGTTGCGGGCGAGCTCCATCGCGAGCGCCGCGGCGATCAGGACAAATAGCCCGGCGAACACCATGAAGATCGAGCGCCAGCCGAAGATTTCCCCCATCCAGCCGGCGAGGGCGGTCCCGAAGGCGACGCCGAGCATCTGCCCGACGAGGAAGCGCGCCAGCACCGCTTGGCGCCCCTCGTAGGCAAAGCTGTCGCCGATCCAGGCGAGCGCGAGCGGGATCAGGGCGCCGATGGTCGCGCCCGAGACCAGCCGCGCGGCGACCAGCGCGTCGAGCCCCGGCGCGAGTGCGCAGGCAGCGGAGCCGAATGCGGAGACGAGCGAGGCCGCCGCGATCGTGTGCACGCGGCCGAAGCGATCGCCGAGCGGGCCGTACACCACCTGGAGCAAGCCGTAGGACAGCACGAACGCGGTAATGGTCCCCGACGCAGCGGCGGCGGTGGTAGCGAACTCGGCCGCGATCAGCGGCAGCAGCGGATCGGTGGCGCGCAGGCTGGCGGCGCTTGCAAACGCCGCCAGAGACAGCAGGAGGACTGCGCGGCCCAATTAGGCCTTCTTCTTGAGAACCCTCACCCCGGAGGCTTCGCCGAGGAGCAGCACATCGGCAGGCCGGCGCGCGAAGATGCCGTTGGTCACCACGCCGGCGATGCCGTTCAGGTCGGCCTCCATTGCCGGCGGGTCGAGCAGCGTCAGCCCCCGGCAGTCGAGCACCAGGTTGCCGTTGTCGGTCTTGAAGTTCGCGCGCAGCTCGGGCTGCGCGCCGCGCTTGAGCATCTCGCGGCCCACGTAGCTGCGCGCCATCGGGATCACTTCCAGGGGCAGCGGGAACTTGCCCAGCACCGGCACCAGCTTCGAGGCGTCGCAGATGCACACGAAGGTCTTCGCCACCGCGGCGGTGATCTTCTCGCGCGTGAGCGCGCCGCCGCCGCCCTTGATCATGTACAGGTGTTCGGTGACCTCGTCGGCGCCGTCCACGTACACCGGCAGCTCATTGACGCTGTTCAGTTCGAACACGCGGATGCCGTGCTTCTTCAGCCGCTCGGCGCTCGCCTCCGAGGCCGCCACGGCGCCCTCGATGCGGCCCTTGATGCTCGCCAGCGCGTCGATGAAGAAGTTGACCGTCGAGCCCGAGCCGACGCCGACCACCGCGTCCTCGACGACGTGCTTCAGCGCCTCGCGCGCCACTAGCTGCTTGAGCTCATCCTGGGTCATTCATTTTTTCCTCTGTGGCGGAAGGTCGGTGCACACGCCTTCGAACAGCTCGGCGGAGAAGCCGACCGATTCGCTCAAGGTCGGGTGCGGGTGGATGGTTTTCCCGATGTCGGTCGCATCCGCGCCCATCTCGATCGCCAGCGCGACCTCGCTGATGAGGTCGCCCGCCCCGGTGCCGACGATGCCCCCGCCCACGACGCGGTGGGTTTCGGCATCGAACAGGAGCTTCGTGAAGCCCTCATCGCGCGCGTTGGCGATGGCGCGCCCCGAGGCGCTCCAGGGAAATTTCGCCACCCCGATCGCGGCACCCGTTTTCTTCGCCTCGTCCTCGGTGAGCCCGACCCAGGCGATCTCGGGGTCGGTGTAGGCGACCGAGGGGATCACGCGCGCGTCGAAATGCGATTTCTTCCCCGCCGCGGCCTCGGCGGCCACATGGCCCTCGTGCACCGCCTTGTGCGCGAGCATGGGGTTCTTCGTGACGTCGCCGATGGCATAGATGTGGGGCACGTTGGTTCTCATCTGTGAATCGGTCTCGATGAACCCGCGGTCCGTCACCTGCACCCCGGCCTTCTCCGCTGCGATCTTCTTCCCGTTGGGCACGCGCCCCACCGAGACGAGGATCATGTCGTACGTCTTCGGCTCTTTCCCCTCGAAGAAGACCTTCAGGCCCTGGCCGGAAGGCTCGACCTTCGTCGTCTTCGTCTTCAGCATGAGCTCGTCGAAGCGCGGCGCGTTGAACTTCTGCCACACCGCCACGAGGTCGCGGTCGGCGCCGGGCATGAGCGCGTCCATCATCTCCACCACGTCCAGGCGCGCGCCGAGGGTGGAGTACACCGTGCCCATTTCGAGCCCGATGATGCCCCCGCCGATCACCAGCATGCGCTTTGGCACACGCGCGAGCTCGAGCGCGCCGGTCGAGTCGACGACGCGCGGGTCCTCGGGCAGGAACGGCAGCTTCGCCGCCTGAGATCCGGCCGCGATGATTGCCGATGCGAACCTGATGGTTTTGCCGTCGACCTTCAGATGATGGTCATCCGTGAAAGCCCCCACGCCATGCACGACCGTCACCTTCCGCATCTTGGCCATCGCGGCGAGGCCGCCGGTGAGCTTGCCCACCACCTTGTCCTTGAAGGCGCGCAGCTTGGCGAGGTCGACCTTGGGCTCGCCGAAGGCGATGCCGTGCGCACCGAGCGCGCGCGCCGCATCGACGACCGCCGCGGTGTGCAGCAGCGCCTTGGAGGGAATGCAGCCGACGTTCAGGCAGACGCCGCCAAGGGTCGGATAGCGCTCGACCAGGACCGTCTTCAGGCCGAGGTCGGCGGCGCGGAACGCCGCCGAGTAGCCGCCCGGCCCGGCACCGAGCACCACGAGGTCGCATTCGAGATCCGCGGCCTGCGCCGGGGAAGCGGATTCGGTTTTTACCTCGGCCTTCTTCTCTTCCCCCGCGGCTTCCAGGACGAGGATCGGCGAGCCCTGCGAGACCTTGTCGCCGGTCTTGATGCGGATCTCCTTCACCACGCCGGCGCCGGGCGAGGGGATCTCCATCGTCGCCTTGTCCGACTCGAGCGTGAGAAGCGACTGCTCCTTCGCGACGGTGTCGCCGGGCTTGACCAGCACCTCGATCACCTCGACATCCTTGAAGTCGCCGATGTCCGGGACCTTGACCTCGAGCGAGGCCATCTAGAGCAGCGACTTCCGGATGTCCGAGAGCACCGAAACCAGGTAGGTCGTGAAGCGCGCCGCGGTGGCGCCGTCGATGACGCGGTGGTCGTAGGAAAGCGACAGCGGCAGCACCAGGCGCGCCTTGAAGAGGTCTTCTCCCCTGTCGCCTTTCCCTGAGAAGATCGGCTTCAGGTAAGACCGGGAAACGCCCAGGATGGCCACTTCCGGCGCGTTGATGATCGGCGTGAAGTAGGTGCCGCCGATGCCGCCGAGGCTGGAGATGGAGAACGTGCCGCCCTGCAGGTCGCCCGCCTTGAGCTTCTTGTCGCGCGCCAGCTTGGAGATCTCGCCGAGCTCCTTCGCGAGGTCGAACACGCCCTTGCGGTCGGCATCGCGCACCACCGGCACGATCAGCCCCTCGGCCGTGTCGACCGCGACGCCGATGTGGTAGTACTTCTTGATGACGACGCTCCCGCCCGAGCGATCGAGCGAGGCGTTGAACTGCGGGTACTCGCGCAGCGCGGTGACGCAGGCCTTGATCATGAAGGCGAGCATCGTCAGCTTGAAGCCCTTCTTCTCGGTCTCGGCGGTCTGGCCCTTGCGGAACGCCTCGAGCTCGGTGATGTCCGCCTCGTCGAACTGGGTGACGTGCGGGATCGAGACCCAGTTGCGGTGCAGGTAGGGCCCGGAGAGCTTCTGGATGCGCGAGAGCGGCAGCGACTCGACCGGGCCGAACTTCGCGAAGTCCACCTCCGGCCACGCCGGCAGATCGAAGGGTAGCGAGCCGCCGCCTTTTGCCGCCGGCGCGGGGGCTCTGGAGAGCACCCCCTTTACGAAGCCCTGCACGTCGGCATGCAGCACGCGGCCCTTCGGGCCGCTGCCCTGGACCTGCGCGAGCGGCACGCCGAGCTCGCGCGCGAACTTGCGCACCGAGGGGCTGGCGTGCGCCTTGACGGCGGTTTCCTCGCGCGGCTCGCGCGGCACCGGCCGCGTCGCCGGCGTCGGGATGGGCGCGCTCGCCGCGGCCGTCGCGGGCGCGGCGGCGGGCTTCGGCGCTTCCGGCGCCCTCGCCTCCTTGCGCCCTTCCGCCGCGCCCTCGAGGACCAGGATGGCCGAGTCCTTCGCGACCTTGTCGCCGACCTTCACTTTCAGCTCTTTCACCACGCCGGCGCCGGGCGAAGGGATTTCCATGGTCGCCTTGTCCGACTCGAGCGTGATGAGCGACTGCTCCTTCGCGACCGCGTCCCCGGGCTTGACCAGCACCTCGATGACCTCGACTTCCTTGAAGTCGCCGATGTCCGGGACGGTGACGGTCTGGGTCTGCGCCGGGCCGCTCGCCGGCTGCGGTTTCGCTTCGGGTTGCGGCTTTTTCTCCTCCATCTTCTTCTCGTCGAGGACGAGGATCGGCGAGCCCTTGGAGACCTTGTCGCCGGTCTTGATCTTCAGCTCCTTCACCACCCCGGCCGCCGGCGAGGGGATCTCCATGGTCGCCTTGTCGGACTCGAGCGTGATGAGCGACTGCTCCTTCGCGACCGCGTCCCCGGGCTTGACGAGCACCTCGATGACCTCGACCTCCTTGAAGTCGCCGATGTCGGGGACGAGGACCTGGCTCATGCGATAGCGCTCATACGGTGGTCGGGTCCGCTTTGTCGGGGTCGATGTCGTACTTCTTGATCGCGTCGGCGACGGTCTTCGCCTTCACCTCGCCGGAATCCATCAGGGCGCGCAGCGCGGCGATCGTCACGAAGCAGCGGTCGACCTCGAAGAAGTGGCGCAGCTTGGCGCGCGAGTCGGAGCGGCCGAAGCCGTCGGTCCCGAGCACGCGATAGGACCTGCCCTGCGGGATGAACGGCCGGATCTGCTCTGCGAAGGTCTTCAGGTAGTCGCTCGCGGCCACGACCGGGCCGGCGGGCCGCTTTTCCAGCATTTGCGTCACGTACGGTACGCGCGGCTTGGACTCGGGATGCAGCAGGTTCCAGCGCTCGGCGGCGAGGCCGGCGCGGCGCAGCTCGGTAAAGCTGGTCGCGCTCCAGACGTCCGCCGCCACGCCCCATTCCGATTCCAGCATGTCCGCCGCCGCGAGCACTTCGCGCAGGATGGTGCCCGAGCCCAGCAGCTGCACGCGCGTCTTGCTTTTGTGCTTCGAGTCTCTCAGCAGATACATCCCCTTGAGGATGCCCTCCTCCACCCCTGCCGGCATCGCGGGGTGCTCGTAGTTCTCGTTCATGAGCGTGAGGTAGTAGAAGACGTCCTCCTGGTTCGTCACCATGCGGCGCAGGCCGTCGTGGATGATCACCGCCACCTCGTAGCCGTAGGTCGGGTCATAGGAGACGCAGTTGGGGATCACCGACGAGAGGACGTGCGAGTGCCCGTCCTCGTGCTGCAGCCCCTCGCCGTTCAGCGTGGTGCGGCCCGCGGTCGCGCCGAGCAGGAAGCCTCGCGCGCGCTGGTCGGCCGCCGCCCAGGCGAGGTCGCCCACGCGCTGGAAGCCGAACATCGAGTAGAAGATGTAGAACGGCACCGTGACCAGGTTGGAGTGGCTGTACGAGGTCGCGGCGGCGATCCACGAGGAGAACGCGCCGGGCTCGTTGATGCCTTCCTCGAGGATCTGCCCCGCCGTGTCCTCGCGGTAGAACATCACCTGGTCCTTGTCGACCGGCTCGTACTTCTGCCCCTCGGAGGAGTAGATGCCGAGCTGGCGGAACATGCCTTCCATGCCGAAGGTGCGCGCTTCGTCCGGGACGATCGGCACCACGACCTTGCCGAGCTCCTTGTCGCGCAGGAGCGCGGTGAGGACGCGCACGAAGGCCATGGTGGTCGAGATCTCGCGTCCTTCGCCGGATCCTTTCAATATCTGCTCGAAAGAAGCCAGGCCCGGAACCGCGGGCGCCTTGTCGGCCTTGCGCCGCCGGCTCGGAAGGTAGCCGCCGAGTGTCTTACGCCGCTCGTGCAGGTACTTCATCTCCGGCGAGTCGGGCGGCGGCACGTAGAACGGCAGCGCCTCGAGCTTCTCGTCGGGGATCGGGATGCGCAGGCGGTCGCGCATCTCCCTGATGGTCGCGGTGTCGACCTTCTTCAGCTGGTGCGTCGGGTTCTTCGCCTGCCCCTGCTTGCCCAGGCCGTAGCCCTTGATGGTCTTGGCGAGGATCACGGTCGGCTGGCCCTTGTGCTTCACCGCGGCCGCGTAGGCGGCGTAGATCTTGTGCGGGTCGTGGCCGCCGCGGTTCAGGCGCCAGATGTCCTCGTCGCTCATGCGCGAGACCATCTCGAGGACCTTGGGGTGCTTGCCGAAAAAGTGCTTGCGCACGAAGGCGCCATCGTTCGCCTTGTAGTTCTGGTACTCGCCGTCGACCGCTTCCTCCATGATGCGCAGGAGCAGCCCTTCCTTGTCGCGCGCGAGCAGCGGGTCCCAGTAGGAGCCCCAGATCAGCTTGATCACGTTCCAGCCCGTGCCGCGGAAGTCGGCTTCGAGCTCCTGGATGATCTTGCCGTTGCCGCGCACCGGGCCGTCGAGGCGCTGCAGGTTGCAGTTGACGACGAACACCAGGTTGTCGAGCTTCTCGCGCACCGCCATGCCGATCGCGCCCATCGACTCGGGCTCGTCCATCTCGCCGTCGCCGCAGAAGACCCAGACCTTGCGGTTCGCCGTCTGCGCGAGGCCGCGCGCCTCGAGGTACTTGAGGTAGCGCGCCATGTAGATGCCCTGGATCGGCCCCAGGCCCATCGACACCGTGGGGAACTGCCAGTAGTCGGGCATCAGCCAGGGATGGGGGTAGGACGAGATGCCCTTGCCGTCGACCTCGCGGCGGAAGTTGTTGAGCTGCTCCTCGGTCATGCGCCCCTCGAGGAGCGCGCGCGCGTACACCCCCGGCGACGAATGGCCCTGGAAGTAGATCAGGTCGCCGCCGTGGCCCGCGTGCGGCGCGTTCCAGAAGTGGTTCTGGCCGATGCCGAACATGGTGCCGACCGAGGCGAAGCTCGCGATGTGGCCGCCGAGCTCGTCGTCGCTGCGGTTGGCGCGCACCACCATGACCATCGCGTTCCAGCGGCAGTAGGAGCGGATGCGCTCCTCCAGCGCCGCGTCTCCCGGCGAGCGTTCCTCCAGGTGCGTCGGGATGGTGTTGATGTACGCGGTGTTGGCCGAGAACGGGATGTAGGCGCCGGAGCGGCGCGCCTTGTCGACCAGCCGCTCGAGCAGGAAGTGCGCGCGCTCGGGCCCTTCGCGCTCGAGCACCGCCTCCAGCGCGTCGAGCCACTCCTGCGTCTCTAGCGAGTCGGGGTCGTTGGCGGCGGGAGATTGTGGAACGGCGGACATGAGCTTGGCATCCGGTGGTGGTTTCGCTGCGGGGGCGCGGCAAGCTTAACCAGAAAAACACGGCAATGCTAGACTGCGGCCGCCGCTGGCCGGCGTCGAACCCCTCGCGCGCAGAATGGTCCAATCCGGGCTGAGATCTTTAATGAACCCACTTGTTGATTTTTCAGGGCTGCCGCGCTTCGCGGACATCAAGCCCGAGCATGTCGCCCCCGCGATCGGCGAGCTGCTGGCCGAAGGCCGGCGGGTCGTCGCCGCGCTCGCCGAAGCGCCCGCGACCTGGGAGGCGTTCGTCGCGCCGCTCGAGGACGCCAACGAGCGCATCGGGCGCGCCTGGGGCCAGGTGTCGCACCTGCACGCGGTGCTCGACAGCCCGCCGCTGCGCGAGGCGTACAACGCCAACCTGCCCGCGATCACCGAGTATTTCACCGAGCTCGGCCACAACCAGCAGCTTTTCGAGAAGTACAAGGCGCTGAGGGGTTCGGGAGAGTATGAATCGCTCTCCCCGGCGCGCAAGCGCATCGTGGAGAATGCCTTGCGCGATTTCCGCCTGGGCGGCGCCGAGCTGCCGCCGCCGCAGAAGAAGCGCTACGCCGCGATCCAGGAGGAGCTGGCGCGCCTGTCGGCGAAGTTCTCCGAGAACGTGCTCGACGCCACCAACGCCTTCAGCATTCTCGTAGACAAGACGCGGATTTCCGGCCTTCCGGAGGACGTGCTCCAGGCCGCGCGCGCCGCCGCGGAGAAGGAAGGCAAGGCGGGCTGGAAGTTCACGCTGCACGCGCCCTCGTACCTGCCGGTGATGCAGTACGCGGACGACCGCGGCCTGCGCGAGACGATGTACCGCGAGAGCGTGACGCGCGCCTCCGAGCTCGGCAAGCCCGAATGGGACAACACCGCGCACATCGCGCGCATCGTCGCCCTGCGCCACGAGCTCGCGCAGCTGCTCGGCTACGCGAGCTTCGCGCACGTGTCGCTGGTGCCCAAGATGGCGCAGTCGCCCGAGCAGGTGCTCGCGTTCCTCGAGGACCTGGCGAGCCGCGCGCGCCCGTTCGCGGAAAAGGACGCCGCGGAGCTGCGCGAGTTCGCGCGCTCGGAGCTGCGGATCGACGAGCTGCAGGCCTGGGACCTCGCCTATGTCGCGGAGAAGCTGCGCGTGAAGCGCTACGCGTTCTCCGAGCAGGAGGTAAAGCAGTACTTCCCCGAGGACGTGGTGATGCAGGGGCTGTTCCGCGTCGCGCAGGCGCTCTACGGCATCCGCATCGCGCCCGCGCAGGCCGAAACCTGGCATCCGGAGGTGCGCTTCTTCGACATCCGCGACGCCGCCGGCACCCTGGTGGGCCAGTTCTACGTCGACCTGTACGCGCGCGAGACCAAGCGCGGCGGCGCCTGGATGGACGACGCGATCACGCGCCGGCGCAAGGGGACGCTGGTGCAGACGCCGGTCGCGTACCTCAACTGCAACTTCTCCGCGCCCGTCGGCGGCAAGCCGGCGCTGTTCACGCACGACGAGGTGCTGACGCTGTTCCACGAGTTCGGCCACGGGCTGCACCACCTGCTCACTCGCGTCGAGGACCTGGGCGTCTCCGGCATCAACGGCGTCGAATGGGACGCGGTCGAGCTGCCGAGCCAGTTCATGGAGAACTTCTGCTGGGAATGGGACGTGCTGCAGCACATGACGCGGCACGTGGATACGGCTTCTTCACTGACGAAAGAATTGTTCAACAAGATGCTGGCCGCCAAGAACTTCCACAGCGGGCTGGCGATGCTGCGCCAGATCGAGTTCGCGGTGTTCGACATGCGGCTGCATGCCGAGTATCAGCCGGCCGCGCCGCGCAGCGCGCTCGAGCTGCTCGAGGAGGTGCGCCGCCGCGTCGCCGTGCTGCACCCGCCGGCGTACAACCGCTTCCCGAACAACTTCTCGCACGTCTTCGCCGGCGGCTACGCCGCGGGGTACTACAGCTACAAGTGGGCGGAGGTGCTCTCGGCCGACGCGTACGCCTCCTTCGAGGAGAACGGCGTCCTCGACGCGCGGACCGGCGAGCGCTTCCGCGACGAGATCCTCGCGGTGGGCGGCAGCCGCCCGGCCGCGGCATCCTTCGTCGCCTTCCGCGGCCGCGCGCCGAGCGTCGACGCGCTGCTCAGGCACAATGGTATGATCGCCGCATGATGCCCACGCGCATCATCGGCGCGGTTCTCCTGCCTCTCCTTCTCGGTGCCGCCACGGCCGCGGCGCAACAGATCTACCGCTGGACCGACGAGAAGGGCCGCGTCCATATCACCGACACGCCGCCGCCGCCGTCCGCGAAAGGCGTCCAGAAGAAGGACTACCAGAGCGGCGGCGCGCCCGCCGAGAGCGGCGCCACGCCCTATGAGCTCTCGGTCGCGATGAAGGACTATCCGGTCACCCTCTATACCTCGCCGATCTGCAAGGAGCCCTGCGCCGACGCGCGCGCCGCGCTCAACCGCCGCGGCGTGCCGTTCAGGGAAGTGCAGGTCTGGGAGGAAACGAGCAACGAGGAGCTGAAGAAGGTCTCCGGCGCCAACCAGGTGCCCACGCTGGTGGTCGGCCGCAGCGTCCACAAGGGCTTCGATCCATCCGCATACGACGCGCTCCTCGATTCCGCGCGCTACCCCAGGGCGGGCATCCTGCCGGCGCGCGCGCAGTCCGCGCCGGGGCTGCCCGAGGGCTATATCCCGCCCGGCGAGCGCGAGGCGCCCAAGGCCGAGCCGGTGAAGCCGGCGCCCGAAGAGCCGCGACCCACCGGGCCCTATGCGCCCGGCGCCCCGCCGCAGCGAACACAGAGCAGGTGACTGGCTACACGTTCCCACCGTCAGGAAAATGCCACCGCCTATCTGTCGAGACGCACAGTCATCAAATGGACACTTCGGCTTGGCAGGTTTAGACTCGCGCGTGCGGCCGGGGGGAGTAGGAACATATGCCAAATGATAAGAATGAACAGACGGACGCCGAAGCGCTGAAGCTTCTTGAGGTAGCGTCCAAGCAGTACGAGGAGTACCTAAGGATCACCGCTTCCGCGGAAATCTTCGCGGAGACCGAGCAAGAATCACCGTCTAAGCAGGACTGGACACATCCCATGGGACTGGTGCTCGCCTCGTCGCGCTGACGATGGCGGCCTGGACCAAGCTTGTCCAAGAGTTCGCCGCCGAGAAGGCGGAGAACCGGCCGCATTGGCTACACACCCGTCTTGATGCAGCTCTGAAGGAAATATCGGAGAGGCGTGGTGGTCGTAACGTCCTCTTCTATTCGTCAGCCTTCCTGCAGAAGCCGAGCCTTGCGGCACCATTCACCCAACTGACGCCCGAAGAACTCAACGGATTCATGTCGTGCATGTTTGGCATGAAGTGGTCGAATGGCCTGACATTGCTGCTGCATACCCCTGGGGGGGCCACCAATGCAGCTGAGACGGTAGTCCAATATCTGCACGCAAAATTCACTGCCATAGAGGTCATCGTTCCCGCGTTTGCCATGTCCGCCGGCACGATGATCAGTTTGGCGTCCGATCGAATAGTGATGGGACGTCAGAGCCAGCTGGGGCCTATCGATCCCCAAATGCCTATAGGCGGTAAATACGTTTCTGCCAGAGCGATTGTTGATCAGTTTGAGCGGGCCAAGGGCGAAATCGCCGGAAACTTGGCGTTAGCGCACGCTTGGGCGCCGATTCTCCAATCTCTAGGCCCGGCGCTACTAGTAGAGGCGCAAAATGCGCTGGACTATGGCGAGCGAATGGTCGCCAGCTGGCTGGCTGCCCGAATGTTCCGTGGCCAAGCCGATTCCGTCGCCGTCGGTAACAAGATCGCTAAGTACTTCAACGACGCTACTAGCCATAAGAGTCACGGCCGGCGGATTGCTAGAGATGAGGCCGCAGATCAAGGTTTAATCACTGAAGCGCTTGAGGAGAACCAAGCCCTCCAAGATTGCGTCTTAACCGCGTACCATCTGGCAACCATCATGTTCGAGCAAACGCCTACAACTAAGCTCCTTTGGAGTAATCATGGGCAAGTCTGGCTGAAGAATGTGTCATAACGCGGCGACATGGCGGAAAGCGAACCTGCATATTTGGCCGATTGTTGGCGGAAGGGCATTTGTCCATGCTGCTCGCGAACGTTTCCTGAAACTGAGAGGGTCGGTTCCGGCCAGAAACGAAAAGGCGGCTTTTGCAGCCTGACCTGCTACACGAAGTACTACGGATACGAAATCCATGAACGTTTACAGCGATTTGCTAGGAAAACCTCCTAGCATTGAAGAGAAATCCTCTTCGGGCACTCGAACCGGGCAAGATGATGAGGCTGATCCGACAACTCGGTCGACGGGCATCCTCCCCTCCCAAGAACTTGAACGATTGGCCCGAGTGACGAAGGAGGTTGTTGGGCTTGAACCGATTCAAGATGATCAAATCCAGCCCGCAAGCATAGACCTTCGACTCGGTCCGGTTGCATATCGCGTACGAGCGAGTTTCCTCCCAGGAAGGCAGGCGACCGTTAAGGATCGACTCGCTGACCTCGTTATGCATGCTATGGACATCACAGCGGGTGGTGTCTTGGAGCGTGGAGGCGTTTACATCATTCCCTTGATGGAGAGCCTAAACCTCAAGAAGCGGATGTCGGCGATTGGCAACCCCAAGAGTTCAACGGGGCGGCTGGATATATTTACCCGCTTGATTACCGACTACGGCACGGAGTTTGACCGGGTCCGCGAGCAATACAGAGGTCCCCTGTATGCCGAAGTATCCCCGCGGACGTTTAGTGTATTGGTACGGCAGGGTTCGAGGCTCGGCCAGATTCGCATTCGTCGTGGATCGCCCGCCACCAGCGACGAAGCCATGAGGCGCTTACAGCTCGAGTTTCAAGTCGTAGGCACAATCAGCGAAGAGGACATCAAGAACGGCCTTCCAGTTACGGTGGACGTTCGCGGAGAGAGTTCGGGCGGCCTGATCGGATACAAAGCGCGCCGACATGCAGGCCTAATAGATGTGGATCTCGTTGGCCGCTACGACCCATTCGACTACTGGGAGCCGGTTAGGGCACCTAGGCGTGGCGGTCTGGTGCTCGACCCTGATGACTTCTATATCCTCGCCTCGCGCGGCCCGGTCAAGGTCCCTCCATCTCATGCGGCGGAAATGATTGCTTACGACACTTTGGTTGGGGAGTTTCGAGTCCACTACGCAGGGTTCTTCGACCCTGGATTCGGTCATCCCCAAGCAGGAGGAGAAGGTTCTCGCGCTGTCCTAGAGGTCCGATCTTACGAGGTGCCGTTCATAATCGAGCATGATCAACTGGTGGGTCGGCTCAACTATGAGCCCCTCACGGCTACGCCAGCGAAGCTGTATGGCAGCAGCTCGAAATCCTCATATCAAGGTCAGCGGATTGCGCTTAGCAAGCATTTCAAGACCGTTTCGGATCAGGATCTGCACACGCTCTGGTCCGCCAGCGCTTGAGCGACATACAGCGTTGCTGTGATGTGGGGTGGCGCTCGTTGAACGCAGTTATCCCTAGACATTGCAGGACACGCTGTTCGCCGGAGTAGCCGGGCAGATGATTCGACTGGAATGCGCCTAGCGACCTGGAACGTCAACTCGCTCAGAGTCCGCCTCCCCCACCTGCTCGACTGGCTGGCCGCAGCCAGCCCCGACGTCGTGTGCCTGCAGGAGACGAAGACCGAGGACGCCAATTTTCCGGCCGCCGCGCTCGCGCAGGCCGGCTACCAGGCCGTGTACTGCGGCCAGAAGGCCTATAACGGCGTCGCCATCCTTGCGCGCGGCGCCATTACCGAAGTCGCGCACGGCATTCCGGGTTTTCCCGACGACCCCAAGCGCACCATCGCGGCAACGGTCGATGGCATGCGCGTGGTCTGCCTCTATGCGCCGAACGGCGAGGCGCCCGGCACCGACAAGTACGCGTACAAGCTGCGCTGGTACGAGGCGCTCGCGCGCTGGCTGAAGGACGAGCTCGGGCGCCGGCCGCGCCTCGCGGTGCTGGGCGACATGAACGTCGCCCCCGAAGACCGCGACGTGCACGACCCGAAGCGCTGGCAGGGAAAGATCCACGTTTCGGAGCCCGAAAGAAAAGCTTTGAGAGGCATCTTCGAGACCGGCCTGGTCGACGCGTTCCGCGTTTTCCCCCAACCCGAAAGAATCTTCTCGTGGTGGGACTACCGCCTCAAGGCCTTCGAGCGGGGCTGGGGCCTGCGCATCGACCTGATCCTGCTCTCGCCCGAGCTTGCCGGGCGCTGCGCCGCCTGTACGATAGACACGGCGCCGCGCGCGCTCGAGCGCCCTTCCGACCACGCCCCGGTGATCGCCGACCTGCAATAGCCGTGGAACCCGCCCAGTCGATCGGCAGGCTCGGCTTCAGGCGCTGGTACGAGCGCCAGCTGCTGGAAAGCCATGCCTGGCTCGTCACCTGCCTGCTGTGCGCCTTCGCCGCGCTGGCGCTCATCGAAGGGCTGGATTTCAAGGCGGCTTTCTTCACCTCGCTCATGCGCGGCGCCATGGCGTTCGCCGCCGGCCTGCTGTCGTGGCTCGCGCTGCAGCGCTACGCCATGATGCTGGTGCGCGCGAACCGCCTCGCCGAGCATGCGACCTGCGCGGGCTGCGGCACGTACGGCCGCTTCGAGGTTCTCGACGGGCATGCGCACGTGCGCTGCCGCGGCTGCGGCCACGAGTGGCATCTGAGATGATGCGCGAATGATGCGTTACTCCATTTTCTCGGTGAATGACCACCACCCGCGGCTGCCGCGCACGGTGCCCGGCCTGTACGCGCAGGTGATGGCGCAGTGCGAGCTCGCCGAGCGCCTGGGCTACGACACGTTTTTCTGCGCCGAGCACCATTTCCACGAGTACGGGGTGGTGCCCGACCCGGCGGTGATGCTCTCCGCGCTCGCGCAGCGCACGCGGCGCATCCGCCTGGGCACGGCGATCTCGATCCTGACGTTCCACGATCCGCGGCGCATCGCCGAGACCTACTCGATGCTCGACATGATGAGCGGCGGGCGGCTCGTGTTCGGCGTCGGCTCGGGCTACCTCGCGCACGAGTTCGCCGGCTTCGAGATCGACGCGAAGGAGAAGCGCGTACGCTTCAACGAGAACCTCGCGATCGTGCGGCGACTGCTCGCCGGCGAAGCGCACCGCCGGGCGGTGCTGAATGTGCTGCCCCACGAGGGGCGGGTGCCGCCGATCTACGTCGCGGTGCTCGCGCGCGAGGCCGCCTTCCACGTCGGCGCGCAGGGCAACAACATCTTCACCGTGCCCTACGCATCGTGCAGGAACTTCGAGGACGTCGGCGCCATGCTGGAAGAATTCAGGAAAGGGAAATCAGAAGCCGGGCAGGCGCCGGACGAAGACGACCACGTGTTCACCTTCCACACCTATGTCGCGGCGAGCGACGAGGAGGCCCGCGCGCAGTGCAAGGCCGCCTACGACCTCTACGTCGACACGCGGCTCTACGCGAAGAAGCACGTCTACGAGGACATCATCGCGAACGGCATCTGCCTGTTCGGCTCGGTCGAGACCGTGGCGGACAAGATGCGCCGGCTGCACGAGATGGGAATCCGCCACGTGGCGACGATGCACAACTTCGGCGCCCTCGATCCGGCGCTGGTC
>CBDDRQ010000127.1:0-4881 GCA_965233125.1 uncultured bacterium | reverse complement strand
GGCGAGGCGCAGCATGGCGAGCCGATCGTGCGCCGATGCCACGGCGGCATCGCGGTAGCGCGTCGTGCCCGTCGGAATCCACAGGATCTTCTGCACGCCGAGGTGCTCGATCGCCGCGCGCGCCATCGCGAGGTGCGCGTTGTGCACCGGGTCGAACGTGCCGCCCAGAATACCTACGCTCAGGCGCGAATCTCGCCGTGGCCGAGAACGACGTACTTCTGCGTGGTCAGGCCCTCGAGGCCGACCGGGCCGCGCGCGTGCAGCTTGTCGGTCGAGATGCCGATCTCGGCCCCCAGGCCGTACTCGTAGCCGTCGGCGAAGCGGGTCGAGGCGTTCCACATCACCGAGCTCGAGTCGACCTCGCGCAGGAAGCGCTCGGCGCGCGCGCGGTCCGCGGCGACGATCGCGTCGGTGTGCTGCGAGCCGTACTTGCCGATGTGCTCGATCGCCTCGTCCAGGCCGGGCACGACGCGGATCGACACCACCGGCGCCAGCCACTCGGTGTAGTAGTCCTTCTCGGTGGCGGCCTTCGCGCCGGGGATCAGCTTGCGCGCGCCGGGGTCGGCTCGCATCTCCACGCCTTTGGTTTCGAAGATTGAACCGATTCTGGGCAAGACCTGGGCAGCGATCCGCTCCGCTACGAGAAGCGTCTCCATCGTGTTGCAGGTGCCGTAGCGCTGCGTCTTGGCGTTGTCGGCGATCTTCACCGCCATCTCGGGGTCGGCGCTGTCGTCGATGTACACGTGGCAGACGCCGTCGAGGTGCTTGATCATCGGGATGCGCGACTCGCGCGAGAGGCGCTCGATCAGCTCTTTCCCGCCGCGCGGCACGATGATGTCCACGTACTCGTTCAGGGTGATCAGCTCGCCCACGGCGGCGCGATCGGCGGTGCCGATGAGCTGCACCGCGTCCTCGGGCAGGCCGGCCGCGCGCAGCCCGGCGCGCACGCAGCCGGCGATGGCGCGGTTGGAGGCGAGCGCCTCGGAGCCGCCGCGCAGGATGCAGGCGTTGCCCGACTTCACGCACAGCGCCGCGGCGTCGGCGGTCACGTTCGGGCGCGACTCGTAGATGATGCCGATGACGCCGATCGGCACGCGCATCCTCGCGACCTCGATGCCGGTCGGGCGGCGCACGCGCTCGGAGAGCTGGCCCACCGGGTCGGCGAGCGCCGCCACCTGCTCGACGCCCTGCGCCATCTGCTCGACGAGCTTCGCGTCGAGCGTCAGGCGGTCGATGAAGGCAGCATCGTTGCCGCCCGCCGTTCCAAGGTCGACCGCGTTGGCCTGAAGAATCGCCGCCGATTGCCTGCGCATCTCGGCCGCGATCGCGAGGAGGGCGCGGTTCTTGGACGCGGTGTCGGCGCGCGCGAGGCTGCGCGACGCGGCGCGCGCGCGCTTGCCGAGGGCGCGCACCGAGCCGGTCTCAAGTGCCTGTTCCATGGGACAAGTTTAGCCCAAGGGTGGCGAAGCCTTCCCAGGGGTCGCGCGCGAGGACGCCCTTGATGGCGCGGTCGATCGCGGCGGCGTCGCGCATCGCACGCGCGAGGGCGGGCGGGGAATGGCGCCCGGCCGCGGCCTCGAGCGCGCGCGCGAGCGGCTTGTGGAACACGCGCCCCTGGCCCTGCAGCGCGAACAGCGCGCCCGAGACGACGTGCAGCACGAAAGTCGGCTGCTCGCCTTCGCCGCGCAGGCCCTCGATGCAGCGCAGGTAGCGAGCGGTATCCCCCGACACCAGCGCCTCGGCGGCGAGGTAGGGGTCGTAGCGCGCCACGTCGGCGACCGCCTCGCGCACCGCGTCTAGGTCGAGTTCGCCTTCGGGGGCGAGGAGCGCGAGCTTCTGCACCTCCTGGTGCGCGGCGAGCAGGTTTCCCTCGACGCGATCGGCGATCCAGGCGAGCACCTCGGCGCTCGCGCGCTGCTTCTGGCGCGCGAGGCGCTGCCCGAGCCAGGCCGGAAGCGCGGCGCGGGGCACCGGCTCCAGGGCGACCATCACGCCCGCCGACTTGAGTGCCGTGAACCACGGCGCCTTCCACCACATCGGGCCCTCGGGCCTGGGCATGGTCACCAGGAGCAGCGCCTCGTCGCTGGGCTGCCGGCACCACTGGAGGAGCGCCTCGGCGGCCTGCGCGCCGACCTTGCCGCTCGCGAGCCTCAGCTCGACCAGCTTCTTCTCGCCGAAGAGCGAGCGGCTGGCGCCGGCGTGCCGGAACGATCCCCAGTCGAAGCTGCGGCCGGGGTCGAACACCTCGCGCTCGGCGTAGCCCTGGCGCCGCGCCGCGGCGCGCACCGCGTCGGCGGCCTCGAGCGCGAGCAGCGGCTCGTCGCCGTGGATGGTGTACACCGCGGCGAGAGACCTCGCGAGCTGCGCAGGGAGCTGCTCGGCGCGAACTTCCACTTACGGCACCTTTGGCTTCAGGCGCTCCGCCGCCGCCAGGCGGCGCATGATCTGCTGCACCATGTCGCTCTGCATGTCGCGGAAGAGCAGCTGCTCCTCGGCTTCCTTGGCGAGCACCTCGGCGTCGTTGAAGGTCACGTCGCGCGTGAGCTGGATCGAGCTCTGCGGCACGTACTGCCCGCCGCGGCCGTCGTGCACCCGGAAGCCGACGCGGTAGCGCAGCTGGAACTCGCGCACGCGCCCGGTGCCGGTGAGCGACAGGATGTCCTTCTCGCGCGCCTCCTCGGTGAACTCCAGGATCGCGTCGGCCTGCTGCGCGGCGTCGACCACGCGCGCGTCGGTGCCGGCCTGGATGTTGCGCTTCAGGTCGAGCGCGATGCCGCCGGTCGCCCCGGGGATGTAAAGCGTCTGGAACGGCACCTCGGCGGTGCCGCGCAGCTTGAAGCCGCACCCCGCGAGCAGGACCAGCGCGCCGAGGAGGAACGCTCTTCTCAAATGACGACGTTGATGAGGCGGCCGGGCACGATGATGATGCGCTTGATGAGCTTGTCGCCGACGTGTTTTTTCACGAAATCCAATGATTTCACGACGAGCTCGATGGCGCGCTGATCGGCGCTCTTGGGTACGCGCACCGAGCCGCGCTTGACGCCATTTACCTGCACCACCAGCTCGACCTCGTCCTGCTCGAGCGCTTTCGGGTCCGGCTCGGGCCAGGGCGCGCGCATCACGTCCTTGCCCAGGCCGGTGGCGCGCCACAGGTGGTGGCAGAGGTGCGGCGTGATGGGAGAGAGCAGGCGCAGCAGGATCGACAGCCCTTCGCGGGAGGGCGACTTCTCCAGCGCGTTGAGGACCTTCATGCACGCCGAGGCGACGGTGTTGAACTGGTGGCGCTGGATGTCGTAGTTCGCCTGCTTCAGCACCGAATGGATCTCGTGCCTCACCTCCGGGGCCGAAAGCTCGGGTGCGTCGGCCGGGAACCTGGCGGCAAACGCCCATACCCGCCTCAGGAAGCGGTAGGAGCCCTCGACGCTCTCGTCGCTCCATTCCAGCGTGTTGGTCGGCGGCGAGGCGAAGATGATGTAGAAGCGCGCCGTGTCGGCGCCGTACTTGTCGATCAGCGCCTGCGGGTCGACGCCGTTGTTCTTCGACTTCGACATGGTGCCGATGCCGTCGTAGACGACCTCGCGCCCGTCCTTCGTCTTGGCCGAGACGACTTTCCCCTTGCCGTCCTTCTCGACGACCACCTCGGCGGGATTCACCCAGTCGCGGCGCCCCTGCGCATCGACGTAGTAGGACTCGGCGAGCACCATGCCTTGCGTGAGCAGGTTGGTGAAGGGCTCGGCGACCTCGCGCATGAGCCCGGTCTCGTCGCGCATCACGCGCTGGAAGAAGCGCGAGTAGAGCAGGTGCAGGATGGCGTGCTCGATGCCGCCGATGTACTGGTCGACCGGCATCCAGTAGCCCGCGCGCGCGTCGAGCATCGCCCCGTGCTGGTCCGGGCAGGCGAAGCGCGCGAAGTACCACGACGAGTCGACGAAGGTGTCCATGGTGTCGGTCTCGCGCCGCGCCGGCTTGCCGCACGACGGGCACTTCGTGTCCACGTAGGACGCACGCTTGTTGAGCGGATTGCCGGTGCCGTCGGGCACGACGTCCTCCGGCAGCACGACCGGCAGCTGGTCGTCGGGCACCGGCACGTCGCCGCAGGCGGCGCAGTGCACGATCGGGATCGGCGTGCCCCAGTAGCGCTGGCGCGAGATGCCCCAGTCGCGCAGGCGCCACTGCACCTGCTTGTCGCCCAGGTGCTTTTTCTTCAGGTCCGCGGCGATGGCGTCGACGGCTTTCTCAAAGGGCAATCCGTCATAGGGGCCGGAGTTGATCAGCACGCCGTGCTCGGCATACTCGGGTCGCCAAGGCGCCGGCACCGTGTCGCCCAGCGGATGGCGGATCACCGGCGCGATCGGAAGCTTGTACTTCAGCGCGAACTCGTAGTCGCGCTCGTCGTGCGCGGGTACGCCCATGACCGCGCCCTCGCCGTAGGTCATCAGGACGTAGTTGCCGACCCAGATGGGAACGCGCTGATTGGTCAACGGATGAACGGCGTGCAGACCGGTCGGCATGCCCTTCTTCTCGACCTGCGCCAGCTCCGCCTCCATCGCGGGTCCGCGCTTGCACTCCTCTACAAAAGCCTTCAGCCCGGGATTCTTTTGAGAGGCGAAAACCGCGATGGGATGCTCGGCCGCGACCGCCATGAATGTTGCGCCCATCAGCGTGTCGGCGCGCGTGGTGAAGACCCACAACACGCGGTCCTGGCTCTCGAGCTGGTATGGAAAACCTATTCGTACCCCCTCGGAGCGGCCGATCCAGTTCTTCTGCATCAGCTTCACCTGCTCGGGCCAGCCGGGCAGGCCCTCGAGCGCCGCGAGGAGCTCCTCCGCGTAGGCGGTGATGCGCAGGAAGTACATCGGGATCTCGCGCTTCTCCACCACC